>NZ_JAEMSD010000321.1:0-4016 GCF_016462955.1 Bradyrhizobium sp.
CCCCACGGCGGTCGCGCGCGTGCTCGACCTCTGCACGGGATCGGGATGCCTCGCGATCCTCGCCGCGCATCATTTCCCGAACGCCACCATCGACGCCGTCGACATCTCCAAGGGCGCGCTCGAAGTCGCCGCGCGCAATGTCCGCGAATACGGCCTCGAGGACCGGATCAGCCTCCATCGCGGCGACCTGTTCGCCCCGCTTGGCGGCAACAGATACGACCTGATCATCACCAACCCGCCTTACGTCGATGCCGAAGGCATGGCGGCGCTGCCGCCGGAATGCCGCGCCGAGCCGAAGCTCGCCTTCGACGGCGGCGCCGACGGCCTCGACGTGGTGCGCCGGATCCTGCGCGAGGCGCCCGACCACCTGACGCCGGATGGCGGGCTGATCTGCGAGATCGGCCGCGGCCGGGAATTGGTCGACGAGGCGTTTCCGGAGCTGCCGCTGCTCTGGCTCGACACCGAGGATTCCGAGGGCGAGGTGTTCTGGGTCGCGGCCGCCGATCTCGGCTGATTCATCACGGCGAACCGCGCGCAGTCGGAACAAGTCAAATAGCGCCACGTTCATCCTCCGATAACTTTCTCGCTCTCGGAGGATGTCCGCATGCTCGCGCCATCGGGCGAATTGCTGCGCGCCGGCATGGCGCTCAAGGTCAACCATCTCAAGCGCGCCGCGCAATCGTATATGCGTGACCGCACCAGCCAGGCCACGGGGCGGGTCACGTCCTATGCGGTCGCGGCCGGCCTGTTTGCAACCGCTGGATTGTTCGCAATCGCGACTTTCTTCGTCGGCCTGATCGCCCTTTATCGCTGGGTCGCGATCGCCTACGGACAATTCTGGGGTTTTGGCGCCGTCGGCGCGGTGCTGCTCGTGCTGACGGGGACCTGCGCAGGCGTCGCCATGTCCATGATGAAGCGGCCGACCAAGCCGATCGTGCCGCTGGCCAGCCGAATGCGGGTAGCCATTGCCAGCCCGCGGATTCCCCGCGGTACGGTCAAGCAGGCCGTCAAGGAGGTCGCGACGTCAATTCCCCTGGCACCCCTCGGCCCCGGCGAGCGCAGCCATGGCAGGACCGCCTGGTCCGTCCCGACCAGCAGGCCTGTGCAACTCGGCCTCATGCTCGCGGCGATTGGGCTGGCGGGGTTCACAGCGGCGCGGCGAAGGCGTCACAACCAGAGGCAGGACGCCTGAATGCCGCCGCGGCGCTCCGATCAGGTGGACTCCTGGGTGCTGGTCGCGGCGACGGCGCTCTTCGTGCTAACCGCGGAGCGCTACTTCAGGGATTCCGGCCTGATCGGATCGGGGCCTCCGCAAGAGCACCGGAGAGGGGAAGCGAATTCCCCTGAAACGCACCCGGCCGGTGCGGCGCTGCAGCCCGGCCGAGGCCGCAAGGCGAAAAGTCCCTTCGAGATCCCCTGGGCAGGCTGGAAGGACATCTTCTGGCGGACCTACCAGCGCATCGACGACGATCGCCTGCTCGCGACGGCAGGCGGCGTCGTCTTCTTTGGCCTGCTTGCGATCTTTCCGGCCGTGACCGCGCTCGTGTCATCCTATGGCTTGTTTGCCGACCCCGCGACGATCAGCGCCAATCTGCATACGCTCGCGACCATGCTGCCCGAAGGTTCCTTCCAGATTGTCGAGGAGCAGGTCGCCCGCGTGGTGTCGAACGGCAATGCGACGCTTGGTGTCACGTTCCTGTTTGGCCTGCTGCTCGCGATCTGGAGCGCCAACGCCGGCGTCAAAGCGATCTTCGACGCCCTCAACGTCGCCTACGAAGAACGCGAGAAGCGCAGCTTCATCCGGCTCAACATGGTGTCGCTGGCCTTCACCGTCGGAGGCATCGTGGCGCTGCTGTTGATGGTGGGGGCCGTCGTCGCCTTCCCGCTGGCGCTTGATCATCTCGGCATGGCGCCCGAGAACAAGGTGATCGTGGCGCTGGCACGATGGCCGCTGCTGTTCCTGATCCTCCTCGGTGCACTCGCCATCCTCTACCGCTTCGCGCCCAGCCGTGACGCGCCACGCTGGCAATGGCTGAGCCTCGGCGCCTTGATCGCCGCGCTGCTCTGGATCGCCGGGTCGGCCCTGCTGTCCTGGTACCTCTCGGAATTCGCCAATTACAATGCGACCTACGGCTCTCTGGGCGCTGCGATCGGCCTGATGACATGGATGTGGATGTCGGCGATCGTCATCATGTTCGGCGCCGAGCTGAATTCGGAGATCGAGCGGCAGACGCTGCAAGACACCACCACCGGGCGGCCGAAGCCGCTCGGCACCCGCCAAGCCGTCTCGGCCGACACGGTCGGCGCCAGCGCGCCATCCTGACCGGCGGCGGTCAGGCAGGAACCTGCCTGACCGAATCTCGGGCGCCGTCAGCGCTTGGTGATCACCGCTTCGAGATATTCGCTGTGCACCACGATCGTGCCGTCGTCAGCATGGTTGAACTCCCCGAGCAACGCCAGCAGATCGCGCCGCAGCGCGGCCTGGCCGCTGTCGTCGAGCGCGGCAAACGCCTTCAGCGTGGGTCCGTAGAAGGTCTTGAAGATTTCGAGCCAGTGGTCCGGCGAGCGATAGCGGAACACGAACATGCGCGGCTCGGCGGCGATGTCCGCGGCGACCGCGCCGAACATCTCCTCGAGCCGTGCGGTCGTGCCCCACAGCGCCGGTGATTTCACGCCCGCCGGCGGCGGCAGATGCTTGCCGATGGTCTTGAACAGCTGGCCGATGAAGCCTTGCGGCGTCCAGCTGGCGATGCCGATCTTGCCGCCCGATTTGCAGACCCGCGCAAGCTCGGAAGCCGCCTGGTCCTGGTCGGGCGTGAACATCACGCCGAAGGTTGAGAGCACGACGTCGTAGCTGGCGTCGGCAAACGGCAGGGCTTCGGCATCCGCCTCGCGGAAATCGACAGCGAGATGTTCGGCCGCCGCGCGCTCGCGCCCGCGCTCGAGCAGCGCCGGCACGTAATCGGTGGATGTGACGTCGCACCAGCGCCGCGCCGCCGCCAGCGTCGCATTGCCGTTGCCGGCGGCGACGTCGAGCACCTTGCTGCCGGCGCGCAGGTCGATGGCCTCGCAGAGCTGTTCGCCGACGATCTGCAAGGTGGTGCCGACCACGGCATAATCGCCCGACGACCAGGCGCCATGCTGGCGCTGCTTGACGGCGGCAAGGTCGGCTTGGGCGGGGGCCGGCTTGAGGGCGGCGGATGTCGACATGGCAATCTCCTGCGGTTGAAAACGCCGGCACGATACGGTGCATGCGGCTCGCTGACCTTGAGAGCGGCATTATTTTACGCTGAGAGCGCCTTGATTTCCGCACGGGATGCCGGCCAATCCGGCCCCCGGCCGCAACCGCCACCTCGGAGCTTTTCGCCGGCGGATCCGGCATGGCTGCAGGACAGCCACTATCCCCTCGAATCAACAATGATGTTAGGGTCATACTTGCCAAGGGAGCATGAGGCGTCACGAATTTCGCGCGCGACCCGTGTTTTCCCGGGTGAGGCAGTCAGCTCTTGAGGCATAGCGCGCGGCATGATTCGCATTTCGACGATCTTCATCGCCATCTGCATGGTCCTGGTCGCGGCCTCGCTCGGGCTCGCGCTCTATTCCGTCGCCGGCATCAGCGGAACGGAATCGGCGATCGTGGCGCTGACCGCGCTGACCTTCCTGATCCTCTACAACGCGGTGTCGATGCGGCTGCGCGACCGCACCGACGTCGGTGGCCAGATCACCGACCTCTCACGCGGCACCGCCGACCTCGCCCGCCAGGTGGCCGAGTTCGGCCGCCGGCTGGCTGCGATCGAGGGACGCATCGCCTCGTCCAATTCGACCAACTCCGACCGCATCCACTCGGTCATCGGCGAGATCAACGAACTGGGCGGATTGGTGAGGCAGCTCGCCACCACCGTGTCGGCCCATGAGGATCTGCTGGCCGGCAACACGCCGGCGTCAGTTCCCGCACCGGTCACGCAGCCGGAGCCGGAGACGCCGATCGATCTGGCTGCTCCCTTCGAGGAGAAGCC
>NZ_JAEMSD010000321.1:4026-8174 GCF_016462955.1 Bradyrhizobium sp.
GCCGGTCGCCCCTCCTGTGCTTCCCGCGCCGACGCCAAGCCTTATGCCAAGGCCGACGCCAAGCCCGGCGCCGGCCGCTCAGGCCCAAACCGCCAGCCCGGTTCACGCCGCCAATGGGCGCAACCAGACCCAATTGCTGACGACGCTGCACAATGCAATCGACGAGAACCGCGTCGACATCTTCCTGCAGCCGGTCGTGACGCTGCCGCAGCGTAAGGTACGGTTCTACGAGGCGGTGACGCGCCTGCGCGACGAGCGCGACCAACTGCTTGCCGCCGAGGAGTTCATCAGCATCGCGGAAGCCTCCGGGCTGATCGGGCGCATCGACAACATGGTGATGCTGCGCTGCGTACAGGTGCTGCGGCGCCTGATGGTGCGCAACAAGGACGTCGGCGTGTTCTGCAACGTCGCGGCCTCCACGCTCGGCAATTCCACCACCTTTGCGCAATGCCTCGACTTCCTCGAAGCCAACCGCGCGCTGGCGCCTTCGCTGGTGCTGGAGTTCAAGCAGTCCACCTTGCGCAATCTCGGCCCGGCCGAAACCGAGAATCTCGCCGCATTGGCGCAGCGCGGCTTCCGCTTCTCGATCGACCATGTCACGGATCTGCGCATCGAGCCGCGCGAGCTCGCCGACCGCGGCGTGCGCTTCATCAAGGTGCCTGCCACCTTGCTGCTCGATCCCAAGCAGGCCTCTGCCTCGGACATCCACCCGTCCGACCTATCCGACCTGCTCGGCCGCTTCGGTATCGACCTCATCGCCGAACGGATCGAAGGCGAACGCGCAGTGGTCGACCTGCTCGATTACGACGTGCGGTTCGGACAGGGGTTCCTGTTCGCTCCGCCCCGGCCATTGCGGCCCGAGGGAGCATCTGCTACCGCCGGGGCCGCGCCGAACCAGGCGAAAGACATTCAGGCTCCTCATGGCTCCGCGACACAAAGCTCAGGCGCGACGTCTTCTGCGCCTCCGCCACAACGCATCACCGGGAACGCGGCGCTCGCGCGCCGAATCTAGCCGGCCGCGCGCATCATGACCGCGCTGCATTTCGCCGAAGGCCTGCGCGAGCTCGTGGGCGGTGTGGAGGTCGTGCTCAGCGACATCTGGGGCGTGGTCCATAACGGGCTGGAATCCTTCCCCGAAGCCTGCGAGGCGCTGCACACCTATCGCAGCCGTGGCGGTACGGTGATCCTGATCACCAACGCGCCGCGCCCGGCCGACTCCGTGCAGCGGCAATTGCGCAAGCTCGGCGTTCCCGACGAGACCTATGACGCCATCGTATCTTCAGGCGACCTGACCCGGCTCTATGTCGCCGAGCATCCCGGCCGCAAGATGTTCTGGCTCGGCCCCGAGCGCGACAACTCGATCTATCGGGGCCTCGATGCGGCGACCGCGCCGCTGGAGGAAGCCGATTACATCGTCTGCACCGGTCTCTATGACGACGAGACCGAGACGGCGGAAGACTATCGCGGCATGATGCTCAAGGCGCGCGAGCGCAAGCTGACGCTGGTCTGCGCCAACCCCGATATCGTGGTGGAGCGCGGCGACCGGCTGATCTATTGCGCCGGCGCGATCGCGGAGCTCTACCGCGAGCTCGGCGGCGAGGTGATTTTCTACGGCAAGCCGCACCAGCCGATCTACCAACGCGCCATGGCGCTCGCCGGGGAACGCCAAGGCTACCAGATCGACCGCAAGAAGGTGCTGGCGATCGGAGATTCCGTCCGCACCGACTTAACCGGCGCGCGTGAATTCGGCATCGACTGCCTGTTCGTCACCCGCGGCATCCATGCCGAGGAGTTCGAAGGCCTCGATCAGCTCGACCCGAATTCGGTCATGGAACTGTTCGGCCACCCGCCGAAGGCCTTGATGCGCGAATTGAAGTGGTGATTTTCAAGCTTCGTCAATCCGGGCCAGCGCGCAGCACTTGACCCGGAAATCTCGAGAGTCCGGGTTCGCCCTTCGGGCGCCGCGGAATGACGCAAAACGCCCGGGACGAGCCCGGGCCTTGCGAGTTCAGCCGAAACTCTGGCGCGCTTACGCGCTCGCCATGTCCGGGAAGACCGCCTCGATCTTGGTCTTCAGCGTCGCCGCGTTGAACGGCTTGACGATGTAGTTGTTCACGCCGGCCTTCTTGGCCGCGATCACGTTCTCGGTCTTGGATTCCGCCGTGATCATGATGAACGGCGTGGTGGCGAGGTTCGGATCCGCGCGGACTTCGCGCAGGAGGTCGTAGCCCGTCATCGGCTCCATGTTCCAGTCGGAAATCACGAGCCCGTACTTCTTGCCGCGCATCTTGTTCAGCGCTGCCGAACCATCGCTGGCATCATCGATATTCTCGAAGCCAAGCTGCTTCAGCAGATTCCGGATGATACGGATCATGGTGCTGTAGTCATCCACCACCAGAACCGGCATCGACAAATCAACCGCCATCTCGACTCCCCCAACGCAAACCAAGGACTATTAGGATCGGACCCGCCAAGCCCGGTGCCCGGCAGTTCCACGTCTCAAGCACTAGCATCAAGGCCTTAAACAGCGCGTTAACTGCGGACCCTTCCGAAGGATTGAAATCATGTTCAAGGCCTCCGCTCCGCCCGCTTGACTTCGCAAGGCCGGTCGCGCCACGGTCCGGGCCAGTCCTGCCCCGGTTCGAGAATTCCCCTGATGGCTCCGCCTTTTACCGTTATCCGCGACACCACGCCGGATTCCGCGATTCCGAGGGGCGCCGTGGTCGCCATGGGCAATTTCGATGGCGTTCATCTCGGCCATCGCGCCGTGATCGCGGCTGCCCTGGAGATGGGCCGGACCCATGGCCGCCCCGCGCTGGCATTGACCTTCGAGCCCCATCCGCGGCGGTTTTTCAGCCCCAACACCCCGCAATTCCGCCTGACGGACGAGCGGGCCAAGCTGCGCCTTTTGGCCGGCACCGGGCTTGCGGGGGCGGTGGTGATGACCTTCGACAAGGCACGGGCCGGAACCAGCGCGCAAGATTTCATTCACCATGACCTGATCGGGCGGCTCGGCGTGAGCGGCATCGCCGTCGGCTACGACTTCCATTTCGGCAAGGGGCGGGTGGGCTCGCCGAGCCTTCTCGTCAACGAGGCGCCCCGGCTCGGGATCGAGGTCGACGTGCAACCGCATGTCGACATCGACGAACGGCCGGTGTCCTCCAGCGCGATCCGGATCGCCCTCGCCGAGGGCGAGCTGAACGAGGCCACCACGATGCTGGGCGCGCCCTGGTTCATCACCGGCGAGGTGATCCATGGCGAGAAGCGCGGCCGCGACCTTGGCTATCCCACCGCCAACATTCGCCTCGACGCCAATTGCGGACTGAAGCACGGCATCTACGCGGTGCGGGTCGGCCGGGGGACCGAGCGCCTGGACGGGGTGGCCAGCTTCGGCCGCCGCCCGACCTTCGACAATGGCGCCCCGTTGCTGGAAATCTTCCTGTTCGACTTCAAGGGCGACCTCTACGGGCAGGCGCTCGACTGCGCCTTCATCGGCTTCATCCGCGAGGAGCTGAAATTCGATGGTCTGGAGGCCCTGATCCGCCAGATGGACGACGATTCCGCCCGCGCCCGCGCCATCCTGGCCGCCCATCCGGACGCATTCCCGCGGCTGGGCGTGATTGATTGAGCCCGTCACCGGGCCAACCCGAACCTTTGCGCTTCCTCCGCCCCCCTGCTATGGAGAGCCCATGTTTGCGCGGCGCATCATAGGGATTAGCGGCCCGGCTTCCGCCTGAGCTTCAAGGCTCGGCGCAAGACCGGGATTTCGTCGTTTCACCCGCGATTCCGCATCGCCATCCGTCCCGCGCCCTTTCCGAGCCAGTCAGCCTCATGTCCGAAAAACCGCAAAAGTCCGAAGCCAAGGATTATTCGAAAACCCTGTTCCTGCCGCAGACGGAATTCCCGATGCGCGCCGGCCTGCCGCAGCGCGAGCCGGAGATCCTCAAGCGGTGGTACGAGATCGGCCTCTACGAGAAGCTGCGCCAAGTTGCGAAAGGCCGCGCCAAGTTCGTGCTGCATGACGGCCCGCCCTATGCGAACGGCAACATCCATATCGGCACGGCGCTGAACAAGATCCTCAAGGATCTCGTCACCAAGAGCCAGCAGATGCTCGGCTTCGATTCCAACTACGTGCCGGGCTGGGACTG
>NZ_JAEMSD010000322.1 GCF_016462955.1 Bradyrhizobium sp.
AACTCGGGCTACCTGACCCGCCGCCTCGTCGACGTGGCGCAGGACTGCATCATCACGCAGAGCGACTGCGGCACCAAGCTCGGCATCAAGATGCGCGCCATCGTCGATGCCGGAACCGTGGTCGCCTCGCTCGGCTCGCGCATCCTGGGCCGTACGGCCTGCGAGGACATTCGCGATAGCTCGGGCAAGGTGATCATCAAGCGCGACACGCTGATGGAAGAGAGCCATCTGGAAGCCATCCAGCAGGGTGGCGTCCAGGAGGTGAAGATCCGCTCGGCGCTGACCTGCGAGCTCGTCAACGGCATCTGCGGCAAGTGCTACGGCCGCGACCTCGCCCGCGGCACGCCGGTCAACCACGGCGAAGCGGTCGGCGTCATCGCGGCGCAGTCGATCGGCGAGCCGGGCACCCAGCTCACCATGCGCACCTTCCACATCGGCGGTGCGGCGCAGATCAACGAGCAGTCGTTCATCGAAGCCAATTTCGTCGGCAAGATCGTGATCAGGAACAAGGCCATCGCCCGCAACAGCGAAGGTCACCTGATCGCGATGGTGCGCAACATGGTGGTCGCGATCGTCGATGCCGACGGCACCGAGCGTGCGACGCACCGTATCCAGTACGGTTCGCGCCTGCACGTCGACGAGGGTGACATGGTCAAGCGCGGCCAGCGCATCGTCGAGTGGGATCCCTACACCCGTCCGCTGCTCACCGAAGTCGAAGGAACCATCGGCTTCGAGGATCTGGTCGAGGGGCAGTCGATCTCGGAGACGCTCGACGAGGCCACCGGTATCGCCAAGCGCGTGGTCATCGACTGGCGTTCGACTCGCGGCGGTGCGGACCTGCGTCCGGCCATCGTGGTCAAGGGCAAGGACGGCAAGGTGCTCAAGCTCGCCCGTGGCGGCGATGCCCGCTACATGCTGTCGGTCGACGCCATTCTCTCGGTCGACATCGGAGCCAAGGTCCAACCCGGCGACATCCTCGCCCGTGTCTCGACCGAAAGCGCCAAGACGCGTGACATCACCGGCGGTCTGCCGCGGGTGGCGGAACTGTTCGAGGCTCGGCGTCCGAAGGATGCGGCGATCATCGCCGAAATCGCGGGCACGATCCGGTTCGGGCGCGACTACAAGAACAAGCGCCGCATCTCGATCGAGCCGATGGACAAGACCGACGAGCCGCGCGAGTACCTGATCCCGAAGGGCAAGCACATCCACCTTCAGGACGGCGACGTCGTCGAAAAGGGCGACTTCATCGTGGAAGGCAACCCGGCGCCGCACGACATCCTTGCGGTGAAGGGCATCGAGGAACTCGCGGCCTATCTGGTCAACGAGATCCAGGAGGTCTACCGGCTCCAGGGCGTGCTCATCAACGACAAGCACATCGAGGTGATTGTCCGTCAGATGCTCCAGAAGGTGGAAATCACCGACCAGGGCGACACGGACATGATCTCCGGCGAGCAGGTCGACAAGATCGAGTTCGACGCGCTGAACGAGAAGGCCAAGGAAGAGGGCAAGAAGCCCGCCACGGGAACGCCGGTTCTGCTCGGCATCACCAAGGCGAGCCTGCAGACCCGCTCGTTCTTCTCGGCGGCATCGTTCCAGGAGACCACCCGCGTCCTCACCGAAGCGGCAGTCAACGGCAAGATCGATCCGCTCGAAGGCCTCAAGGAGAACGTCATCGTCGGCCGGCTGATCCCGGCGGGCACCGGCGCCTCCATGGCCAAGATCCGCGAAGTCGCCATGAAGCGCGACAAGCTGATTCTGGACGAGCGCGAGAAGCAGGCGGCCGTCGTGTCGCCCGCGCCGGAAGCCGAGCTTCCTGCGCTGCCGCCTGCGGAATGATCGTTCATCCGTAGGAATACCGAGAACAATGAAAAGGCCGGCTTTTGCCGGCCTTTTTGCTGCCTTCCTGGCTTGCTGCGTTGCGGGATCAACCTTCGTTCATCTTTCCTTCAGCCGCAAAAGCGCTTCTGCTAGGAGAGCTTGGACCGGTGTCCCGCGAAGGGGGCAGGGCCGGAGACCACGGAACTTTCATGCTTGATCTCGCAATTGTAGGCGGCGGCCCCGGCGGGCTGATGAGCGCCTGGTATCTGAAGCGCAAGCTCGGCGATCTCTGCCGCGTCACCATCTACGAGGCCTCGGACCGGCTCGGCGGCAAGATCGTCACGCGCAAATTCGATTCGGCGCCTGCGATGTACGAGGCCGGCGTTGCCGAGATCTACGACTACTCGATGACGGGGCCGGACCCGCTGCGCGAGCTGATCCAGCATTTCGGACTGCAGACCATTCCGATGGACGCCGAGCAGGTGCATTTCGGCGGCGAGCTCGTCAACGACGTGCCGGGCATGCGCCGCAAATACGGCGCCAAGACCGCGGCCGCGATCGAGGCCTTCCGCAAGCGCTGCGCCGAGGTGATGTCGCCGATCGAATATTACGAGGGCGTCGGCGCGCACGACAACGAGAATCCCTGGGCCTACAAGACCGCCGAGCAGGTGCTCGACGAGGAGGTCGCGGACGAGACGGCCAAGCGCTTCTTCAAGGTGATGGCGCGCTCCGACATCGCGACCGAGAGCCACAACACCAACGGTCTCAACGCGCTCAAGAACTATCTGATGGATGTCGACGGCTATATCGGCCTCTATTCCATCCAGAACGGCAACGAGCAGCTGATCGAGTGCCTGCAGTCGGAGGTCAATGCCGACATTCAGCTCAATCATCGCGTGCTCACCGTCGGCAAGGCCCCGACCGGTCGCTATCAGCTCAAGATGATGAACGGCAAGGGACCGGAGACCCGCGACTTCGATCTCGTGCTGGTCTGCCTGCCGCATTCCTGGCTCGCCACCCTCAGCTGGGAGGGCGAGCAGCTGCGCAAGTCGATGGTCAAGCACGTCGCCTATTTCGACCGCCCCGCGCACTATCTGCGCGTCTCGATCCTGTTCGACGAGCCGTTCTGGGGCGAGAAGATTCCCGGCGCCTGGTTCATGTCGGAAGCCTTCGGCGGCTGTTGCGTCTACAACGAGGGCGCACGTCACGACGTCGGCAAGCATGGCGTGCTGAACTGGCTCATTCCCGGTTCCGACGCGCTGGCGTTCGCCAATCTGTCGGATCAGGAGCTGATCGAGGCCGGCAGCGATTTCAGCGCGGCCTCGCTCGGCGATGCTCGTGCGCATTTCATGGAAGGCAAGATCCATCGCTGGCTGTCGTCGGTGAATGCGGTCCCCGGTGGTCTGCCCGTGCGCGACGTCATGACCAATCACCGGCCCGAGCCTAAGGACCATCCCGGCATCGTGGTGGTCGGCGACTATCTGTTCGATTCGACTCTGAACGGCTTGCTCGACTCCTCCGACGCGGCGACCGATATCATCCTGACCGAGATGATGCGCCTGCGCCGCGAACGCGCGCAGGAGAACCAGCCGCTCTCGGACAAGATCGATCGCGATTATTTCGAGAACTATCGCGGCCTCGGCCCCTATCACGAAGCGTGGCGGCAATTCACCGATCCCGATTATCTCACCAGGTTGATCGGCATCGTCTGGGGCAAGCCGACGGGCGCCAAGCTGCTGGTCGCGGGCTCCGCCAGCGGCGAGCTGGTCGGCGCGCTGCGCGACCGCGGCATCGACGCATGGGGCATCGAGAACAACCGCCCCATTCACGCCAGGACGCCGAAGGCGCTGAAGAAGTACAACAAGCTCGGCTCGATCACCGACATGCCGTTCAAGGACGGTGCGTTCGACTTCGTGTTCGAGACCAGCCTTTGCCACGTTTCCCCGAAGCAGGTGGTCCGCGCGATCCGCGAGCTCAACCGCGTGGTCAAGAGTGGGCTGGTGTTCGGCTCAGTCACCTCGGACATGGCGCCGGCGCTGATCGACCGCTACGACCTCCTGCGCGGCGTGAAGAAGCTCGGCACCTGGTGGGAATGGTCCGAACTGTTCTTCGGGAACGGCTTCGATCTGTCGATGCACCGCAAGGATTGCACCGACGCGCTCTGGGAGGCGACCCTCGCCGCCAACAAGGGGCCGGGGCAATGGTACGCGGACGCCGACTCCTTGCGCTATTCCTTCTTCGATAAGGTCGAGGACGAGGACTAGCCCCGGAAGACGCCGATCGAATTCGCCAATTGTTTTGCCGAATTCATCCTGATCGCATAGAATCGGTTCAATAGCGGTTACCGCTGTTTCCTGCTTCTCTGCGGTCATGCCGGCCGTCAGCATCGGTTGGTTTCATGGCGTCCAAGCCCCTCCCGCCCGACAAACAGAAGGCCGCCGCGGAAGACGCGGCCGAGCTCGAGGATAAGCTTGCTCGCGTCAATCCGGACCTCGAACCCGACGAGGACGAGGACGAGGACGACGAGGAGGATGACGGGCTGGAACTCGACGACGACGATGAGGACGAGGACCTCGTCGTCTTCACGGCGCGCGAAGCCGCCGGTGCGCTCGCGACTATCCTCGGCTTCGTCAAGCCCTATCTCTCCAATTACAAGCGGATGCTGTCATTCGTGGCATTCGGCGTCGTGGTCGAGACGTTGTTCAACGTCATCATGCCGCTCAGCCTCAAATTCCTGATCGACGACGCGCTCGGCGAGGAGGATTTTCAGGCGCTCTACAAGATCCTCGGCGTGCTCGCAGTCGCCGGCATCTTCACCTCGATCGTCGCCGTCTGGTACGAGCGCTGGGACGCGCGGCTTGCCGCGTGCATCATCTCCGATGTCCGCAAACGGCTGTTCGAGCACGTCCAGGACCTGCCGGCCGCCTATTTCGGCCGTACCAAGCGCGGCGAGATCCTGTCGCGCTTCTCGGTCGATCTCTCGGCCTTCGAAGGCTCGGTCAAGACGTTTGCCAACAGTGCCGCGCTGCCGTTCCTGGAATTGATCGCCGGCATCATCCTGATGTTGTTCCTCAACTGGCAGCTCGCCGTGGTCGCGCTGCTGGTGTTCCCGATCACGCTGATCGGTCCGCGTATCCTGACTCCCAAGGCGGTGCAGGCCAATTACGAGCAGAAGCTCAACGAGAGCGCAATGCTCGGCATGGTGCAGGAGAACGTGGCGGCCCAGGCCGTGATCAAGGCGTTCAGCCTGCAACGCAAGATGTTCGGCTTCTTCACCTTGCGCAACGACGAGACCCGCAACAAGATCGCTGCGGCCACTTTCCTCTCGACCATGGTGGAGCGAACGGTGACCATCTCGGTGCTGCTCCTGCACCTCGTGGTGCTCGCGATCGGCGCGTATCTCGCGACAACGGGCCAGATCACCATCGGAACCTTCGTCACCTTCGAGAGCGCGTTCTGGGAGGTCTCCTACAACATCGCCCATCTGATGCATTTCGTTCCGGTTTCGATCTCCTCGGCCGCCGCGATCCGGCACATCCAGGAATTGCTCGATGAGCCGACTCGTGGCGCCGATCGCCCGGGTGCGCCCGATCTGCCGCGCATTACCAACGACATCACCTTCGATCGCGTCACCTTCCGGTACGAGGGCAGCCAGACGGCGGTGCTGGACAATTTCAGCCTCAAGCTCAATGCCGGCAAGCGCATCGCGATCGTCGGTCCGAGCGGCTCCGGCAAGAGCACGCTGCTCAATCTGATCCTGCGGCTTTACGTGCCGGACGAAGGCCGCGTCACCATCGACGGCGTCGATGTCCGCAAGGTGACGCTGGATTCGCTGCGCCGGAGCATGGCGGTGGTGTTCCAGGAGAACATGCTTTTCAACATGTCTATCCGCGAGAATATTCGGCTCGGCAAGGAGGGCGCGACCGATGAGGAGGTGGAGGAGGCGGCCAAGAAGGCCGAGATCCACCGCTACATCATGAGCCTGCCGCAGCGCTACGACACGCCGGTGGGCGAGCGGGGCGACACGCTGTCGGGCGGCCAGCGCCAGCGCATCGCAATCGCACGCGCGATTATCCGTAACCCGTCGGTGCTGCTGCTGGATGAAGCCACCTCGGCGCTGGACCAGACCACGGAAGCGGCGATCAACCGCACGCTGCTCAAGGTCGCCAAGGGCCGCACCCTGATCTGGTCGACCCACCGCCTGACCTCGGTGGTCGAGATGGACGAGATCATCGTGATTTCAGGGGGCAGGGCGATCGAGCGCGGCTCGCATGCCCAGTTGCTTGCCAGGAACGGGACCTATCGCAAGCTCTGGAACGACCAGATCCATCAGTCGCATGGCGCGGCGGCTCATGACGACGACGGCAGGGACCAGGAAGACGAAGAGGACGAAGACGACCTCGAGGACGATGAGGACGGCGACGATCGGGATTGATCGGCCGCAGTGATTCCGGTGATCGTCATTCGTGCGGTCCGCTTCTGACGGTGCGTTCGTCGATTCGGAGAATCGATCGGATGGTTCATGCGGATGGGTCGGCCAAAGGCTCAATCGGCGATATCGGCGGCCCCGGTCGAGCCCGGCCACGCTGCGCCGATGAGGCGGCGTTCCCTCGCGGAGTGTTACCGGAGCCAAGAGATTAACCCTTGTTAACGGATTAAAAGCCCAGGCCCTCGCTGAGAGTTATATAATTGCTTTGTACCCGGATTTAATCCGGCCGCAGGGTGGCGGATTGAAGGCTGCGCGCCTATATCAGGACGGTGCGGCGAGGCCGCAGACAGCGATTTGCCAAGGCTCCTGAAGCGCTTCGTGACTGTCGTTTCGCCTTGACTGGACCGATTCTCGCCTATAGAAAGCGCCTCACTTAACGACAGGCGGTGAGCATCGCCAGCGTCGGAACGGGCCACCCGTTGATCCCCAAGAACTTGCTTCAAAAGGATCGCTCAAGGCGGGCACCAACCTCGACGAATGCCGCTCAAACGCTGTCGATCATAGCTAGGCAATGCCAGTGCGACTTTAGTTCTCTTGAGCAAGTTCTCTTGAGATCGAATTCGGATGCATGACCTCAGTGTGCGGGCCGCGGCTTTGAGCTGACGGCCTGAAGACTGCGGTCCTCTGTGGCGTCGAAGCGCTTTCCGCTCGTTGATGGAGCGGTTGGCGCAATTTCGCTTTGCGCGGATCGTTCCGCGCGAGGCGGCCCCCTTCGGGCGGGTGGCTCGAAAGAATTTGCGGTCCCGGCAACGGGCCGCGGCAAGACAGCGGACCCGAAAGGGGCCGCGGCAGAACAAAGGGTAAGGCCAGGATGCCGACGATCAACCAGCTGATCGCTCAACCGCGGGAAGTGCAGAAGTCGCGCAAGAAGGTGCCGGCGCTGCAGCAGTCGCCGCAGAAGCGTGGTGTTTGCACCCGCGTCTACACCACGACCCCGAAGAAGCCGAACTCGGCGCTTCGTAAGGTCGCCAAGGTGCGCCTGACCAACGGCTTCGAGGTGATCGGCTACATCCCCGGTGAGGGCCATAACCTCCAGGAGCATTCGGTGGTCATGATCCGCGGCGGCCGCGTCAAGGACTTGCCGGGCGTGCGCTACCACATCCTCCGCGGCGTTCTGGATACCCAGGGCGTCAAGAACCGTAAGCAGCGTCGTTCGAAGTACGGCGCCAAGCGTCCGAAGTAAGCGGGAACCAAGCCTATGTCTCGTCGCCACTCTGCGGAAAAGCGCGAAGTTCTCCCGGATCCGAAGTTCGGGAACATCATCGTCACGAAGTTCATGAACTCGGTGATGTACGCCGGCAAGAAGTCGGTTGCGGAAGGCATCGTCTATGGTGCGTTCGGCATCATCGAGAGCAAGACCAAGCAGAACCCGCTCGGCGTGTTCGAGCAGGCGCTCGAGAACGTCATGCCGACCATCGAGGTTCGCTCCCGCCGCGTCGGCGGCGCGACCTACCAGGTTCCGGTCGAGGTTCGCTCGACCCGCCGCCAGGCCCTCGGCATTCGCTGGCTGATCGCGGCCGCGCGCGAGCGCAACGAGAAGACGATGACCGAGCGGCTCTCGGCGGAGCTCTTGGACGCATCGAACAACCGGGGGAACGCCGTCAAGAAGCGCGAAGACGTGCACCGCATGGCGGAAGCCAACCGCGCCTTCTCGCACTATCGCTGGTAACGGCGAAACAAACGGACTCGCAAGGAACACCCCATGCCCCGCCAACATGCCATCGAGGACTACCGTAACTTCGGTATCATGGCGCATATCGACGCCGGCAAGACGACGACGACCGAGCGCATCCTCTACTACACCGGCAAGAGCCACAAGATCGGCGAAGTGCACGAAGGTGCCGCGACGATGG
>NZ_JAEMSD010000323.1:0-369 GCF_016462955.1 Bradyrhizobium sp.
GGCGATGTGCGCGCCGTCGACGTCGGCGTCGGTCATGATGATGATGCGCTGATACCGCAGATCCTCTTCGCGGTACTGCGCGAGCGTGCCGCAGCCGATCGCCTGCACGAGATCGGAGAGCTGCGCATTCGCCGTCAGCTTGTCCTTGCCGGCGGACGCGACGTTGAGGATCTTGCCGCGCAGCGGCAGCACGGCCTGGGTCTTGCGGTCGCGCGCCTGCTTGGCACTGCCGCCGGCCGAGTCGCCCTCGACGATGAAGAGTTCGGAGCCGTCCGTGCCGGCATCGGTGCAGTCGGCGAGCTTGCCGGGCAGGCGCAGCTTCTTGCCCGCGGTTTTGCGCGCGGTCTCTTTCTCCTGGCGCCGCCGCAG
>NZ_JAEMSD010000323.1:379-894 GCF_016462955.1 Bradyrhizobium sp.
GCTCCTCGGCGCGGTCGATCACGAAGTCGAGCAGCCGGTTGGCCATGTTCGGATTGCCCGACAGCCAATGGTCGAACGGGTCCTTCATGGCCTGCTCGACGATGCGCTGCGCTTCCGCCGTGGCGAGGCGATCCTTGGTCTGGCCCTGGAATTCCGGCTCGCGCACGAACACCGAGAGCATCACGGCCGCGCCCACCATGACGTCCTCCGAGGTGATGGAGGCGGCGCGCTTGCCCTGGCCGACGCGCTCGGCGTGATCCTTGAGGCCGCGCAGCAGCGCGCTGCGCAGGCCGGATTCGTGGGTGCCGCCATCGGGCGTCGGCACCGTGTTGGTGTAGGAGGAGAGAAAGCCGTCGGCATCGGCGGTCCAGGCCACCGCCCATTCGCAGGCGCCATGCGCGCCGTTGCGCCCCGACTTGCCCGAGAAGATGTCGGGATGCACCAGCGTGTCGGCATGGATGGCCGCGCCGAGATAATCCTTGAGGCCGCCAGGGAAATGGAACGTCGCTTCCGCC
>NZ_JAEMSD010000323.1:904-8157 GCF_016462955.1 Bradyrhizobium sp.
GCCGAACAGATACGCCTTCGAGCGCGTCATCTTGAACAGGCGCTGCGGCTTGAACGCAGCCTTGGCGCCGAAGATATCGGTGTCGGGCTTGAAGCGCACTCGCGTGCCGCGGCGGTTGTTGACCTTGCCGAGGTCCTCGAGCTTGCCCTTGGGATGGCCGCGCTCGAAAATCATGCGATGCAGCTTCTGGCCGCGCGCGACCTCGACCTCGAGACGCGAGGAGAGGGCGTTCACCACGGAGATGCCGACGCCGTGCAGGCCACCTGAAGTCTCGTAGACCTTGCTGTCGAACTTGCCGCCCGAATGCAGCGTGCACATGATGACTTCGAGCGCCGATTTCTTCGGGAATTTCGGGTGCGGATCGATCGGGATGCCGCGGCCGTTGTCGGTCACGGTCAGGAACCCGTCCGCGCTCAGCTCGACGCCGATGAAGGTTGCGTGCCCGGCCAATGCCTCGTCCATCGAATTGTCGATGACCTCGGCGAACAGATGATGCAGCGCCTTCTCGTCGGTGCCGCCGATATACATGCCGGGGCGTCGCCGCACCGGCTCCAGGCCTTCGAGCACTTCGATGTCGGCGGCCGTATAGTCGGCTTCCCCGCCGCTGCCACGCGGCGCCGTCTTGGCGGCGGTCGCGCGGGACTTTTGCTCGTCGGCACCGAACAGATCGGCTTTGGCTTTGGTTTTCAACTGCTTGGACATAAATCTTGATGCGTTCTGTAGGCCGCCTCAGCGGCGAATCGGTCGGGGCGACTATGCCACTTCTGGCTTGGAAAGGTTATCGTGGGGGCCGGCGAGCGGCTGGGTTGGGAGACAAAGCCGGCGGTTTTACGCCGCAGGCGCGCCAATTCCCGGCAATTTGACGTCCCAGCCCACAATGGGCCGAGCTTTGTGACTTGATGTCACACAAGCCCTTGGCTTACCAGTCCTTTTCATCGAGCAGCACCTTGAGACAGGGCGGGAAGGCTAATCTGGTATGGAGCAGTTTGCGCACGCCCTCGTCGAATTCGTGCGCGCTCATCAGGCTTGGGCCGCGCCGATCGTGTTCCTGCTCGCTTTTGGGGAGTCGCTTGCCTTCATCTCGATCCTGGTTCCGGCCTGGGGCGCGCTGGTGGCGATCGGTGCGCTGATAGGGGCCAGCGGAATCAACTTCTTCCCGGTCTGGATCGCGGGCGCACTGGGTGCGGCGCTGGGCGATTGGGTCTCCTATTGGTTCGGCTTCCGCTACAAGGAGCGGGTCGCCCAGATGTGGCCGCTCTCGCGCTATCCGGAACTCCTGCCCCGGGGCGAGGCTTTCGTGCGCAGCTGGGGCATCCCGAGCATCTTCATCGGACGCTTTTTCGGTCCCTTGCGTGCCTCGGTGCCGCTCGCGGCCGGCATCTTCGAGATGCCCTATTGGACCTTCCAGGCCGCAAATTTCGTCTCGGCCCTGATCTGGTCGGCCGTGCTCCTGCTGTTCGGCGACGTGCTCGGCAAGATCATGGAGTGGATCTGGCGGGTGATCTGACCGCCAAACCTTGACGGGAACCGGATCTGGCCGTATAGCCGCGCGCCATGATCAACGCCGCGACCATTCTGTTCGCCCGTCGCCGCCGCCGCAGTCTTGCGGTTTGGGCGGTCGATCGCGTTTGAGATCATCGTCTTTGCCGCTGGATCCGATCCGCGGCATTCTCTCTCCTGTCAGCGCGATCTGATCCGGCGGCTCCCTTAGGAGGCCCAGCAGGAGACCACCATGTACACGCCACCCTTTTTCAAGCAGGACCGCGCCGCGAGCCTGAAATTCGCCGAGGTGCGCGGCTTCGGCACCGTCTGCGCCTTCGACGGCCACAAGCCGGTCGCATCCCCGCTGCCGTTCTATCTGACCTATGCCGCTGACGGCACCCCGCAGGCTCTCTTTCATCTCGCCCGTCACAATCCGCTGCTAAAGCTTGCCGGAGGCGATGCGTCCTGGCTGCTCGCGGTGAACGGTCCCGATGCCTATGTATCGCCCGACTGGTACGTCTCGCCGGACCAGGTGCCGACCTGGCTCTACCAGTCCGTGCATCTGAGCGGGCCGGTGCGGCTGATGTCGGAGGACGAACTCTCGGTGCAGATCGACACGCTCAGCGACAAGTTCGAGAGCTGGCTGCTGCCGAAGAAGCCGTGGACATCGGCAAAGATGACGGCGGGTCGGCTCGAAGCCCTGAAGAAAGGGATCGTGGGTCTCTCGATGACGGTCGAGGAGATCGAGGGCAGCTTCAAGCTGAACCAGCACAAATCCGACGCCGACTACGCGGCGATCGCCGATGCGCTGGGCGGCGGCGATGCCGCCGCCAGGCAAATCTCGCAACTGATGCGGCAGGCAAAGCCGCAAGTCTTCGCAGACGACACGAACATGCTCGAAGGG
The DNA here is from genome assembly GCF_016462955.1 of Bradyrhizobium sp. GTDB lineage: Bacteria > Pseudomonadota > Alphaproteobacteria > Rhizobiales > Xanthobacteraceae > Bradyrhizobium. Next base: position 3,291 of record NZ_JAEMSD010000323.1, read on the forward strand.
AGCGCGCCATGAGCCTTTCTGAAACCGGTCTCGCTGACACCACCAAAGCGCCGACCATCGCTGCGGCGAAGAAGCCCGCGACCGTCTTCGTCGACGGCGGCTCCGGCACCACCGGGCTCGGCATCAACGAGCGGCTGAAGCTCCAGAACGACGTCCTGGTGAAGACGATCGCCGATGAGAAGCGAAAGGATCCCGCGGCGAAGAAGGCGCTGATGGAGGAGGTGGATCTCGTCATCCTCTGCCTGCCCGACGATGCCGCCAAGGAGACCGTTGCCCTCGTCGATGGCATGGGGGCTCGAGCCCCGAAGGTGCTGGACGCCTCGACCGCCTACCGCGTCGCGCCGGACTGGGCCTACGGCTTTCCCGAGCTGACGCCGGACCAGGCCGGCAAGATCAAGGCGGCGAAGAAGGTCTCCAATCCCGGCTGCTATCCGACCGGCGCGATCGCGCTGCTGCGGCCGATCGTCGATGCCGGCCTGCTGCCGCAGGATTATCCCGTCACCGTCAACGCCGTGAGCGGCTATTCCGGCGGCGGCAAGTCGATGATCGCAAGCTTCGAAGAGGGCAGCGCGCCGTCCTTCGAGCTCGACGGCCTCGGCTTCGAGCACAAGCATCTGCCGGAGATGCAGCTCTATTCGAACCTGACGCGGCGGCCGATTTTCATTCCCTCGGTCGGCAACTACCGCCAGGGCATGCTGGTCTCGGTGCCGCTCCAACTCGACACGCTGCCTGGCAAGCCCGGCGGCGCCGACCTCCAGGCAGCGCTCGCAAAGCGCTACGCCAGCTCGAAATACGTCAAGGTCATGCCGCTCCAGAACGAGGCGAGCAAGGGCGGCCGGATCGAGCCGGAGGCGCTCAACGAGACCAACATGCTGGAGCTCTACGTCTTCGCCAGCGACAAATATCACCAGGCGGTGCTGGTCGCCCGGCTCGATAATCTCGGCAAGGGGGCCTCGGGCGCAGCCGTCCAGAACATGCGGCTGATGCTGGGCCTGCCGGAGGAGTAGGGCAGTCTCGTGCCCCGGACGCAGCGCAGCACCTCTTCGGTGATGCGCTGCAGAGCCGGGGGCCATTCTTCCTGCTCAATTACGACTTGCTGGGTCCCGGCTCGCGCTTCGCGCGTCCGGGACACGAGATTACAGCACCCTGAAGATCGCCAGGGCCAGCACCGCCTGCGCGAGGAAGCCGACGGTGAAGGCCAGCGTGCGGAACACGGGGATGCCGAGCGCATAGACGATCAGATGCGCGACGCGGGCCCAGAAATAGACGGCGCAGGCGAGCACGGTCCATTTGGTGGAATAGTCGATCGCGTTCAGGATGAGCACCAGCGGCGCGAACACGATCAGGTTTTCGACCGCATTGTCGTGCGCGAACATCAGCCGGTTCGCCCATTCCGATTGCGGCTTGTCGCCGCGCGAGGGATTGGCCATCGCGCCGGAGAGGCCGCGGATCTGGCAACGGTTGATGGTGTAGGGAATCCAGAGAATGCCGGTCAGGATCACCGTGCAGGTCAGCCAGAACAATTCGCGCGTCATAACCCGGTCCCTCTCAAGTCGATGTCGTGAGCTTATACAGAAGCGCGCTTGCGTCCGCTACGCGCGAACCCTGACGTAGCTGCCGGGCGCATCCTCGATCGGGGGCAAAGCTTCGCAGCCGATGCCGCGCGCCGGCACTTCCTCGGGATCGAGCGAACCCAGCCATTCCCGCCAGTCGGGCCACCACGAGCCTTTGTGCTCGACGGCCCCCTTCATCCACTGCGCGACGTCGACGTCCTTGATGTTGTCGTTGGTCCAGTACTGATACTTGTTGGAGGCCGGCGGGTTGACCACGCCGGCGATGTGGCCCGAGCCCGACAACACGTACTTCACCGGCCCGCCGAAGAACTGCGAGCCGTACAGCACCGATTCCGCCGGCGCGATGTGGTCCTCGCGGGTGGCGAGATTGTAGACGGGCACCTTGACCTTGGAGAGGTCGAGCAAGGTGTTGTCGAGCACCATCGTTCCCGTGGAGAGCCGGTTCTCCAGATAGCAGTTGCGCAGATAATAGGAATGATTGGCCTGCGTCATCCGCGTCGCGTCCGAGTTCCAGTGCAACAGGTCGAACGCGCTCGGCTGCTGGCCCTTCAGATAGTTGCTGACGACGTAGGACCAGATCAGGTCGTTGGAGCGCAGCATGTTGAAGGCCATCGCCATCTTCGAGCCTTCGAGCACGCCTGATGCCTTCATGTCCTGCTCGAGCGCCGCAATCTGCTCCTCGTCGACGAACACCAGGAGATCGCCGGCATGGGTGAAGTCGACCTGCGCCGCGAAGAAGGTCGCGGACGCCACGCGCTGGCGGCGCTTCTCGGCGAGCCAGGCCAAGGTGGTCGCGAGCATGGTGCCGCCGACGCAATAGCCGGCGGTGTGCACTTTCATCTCGCCGGTGACCTTCTCGATCACGTCCATCGCCGTGAGCGGGCCTTCCTTCATGTAGTCTTCCCAGCTTTTGCTGCCGAGCCGCTTGTCGGGATTGACCCATGAGATCACGAACACGGTGATGCCCTGGTCGACGCACCACTTGATGTAGGACTTCTCCGGCTTCAGATCGAGGATGTAGAACTTGTTGATCCAGGGCGGCACGATCAGGAGCGGGGTGCGCAGCACCTTCTCCGTGGTCGGCAAATACTGGATCAACTGCATCATCTCGTTCTGGTAGATCACCTTGCCGGGCGTCGTCGCCATGTTCACGCCGACGACGAGATTGTCCGGATTGGACTGGCGGATCTTCAGCATGCCCTTGCCGGCCGCGATGTCTTCGGCCAGCATCGAAAGGCCGCGCGCCAGGTTCTCGCCGCTGGATGCCACCGTCTCGCGCAGCACCTCCGGATTGGTCAGCACGAAGTTCGAGGGCGACAGTGCATTGGTGACCTGCTGGACGTAGAACTCGGCCTTGCGCCGCGTGCGCGGATCGAGCCCTTCGGCGTCGCGCACCAGATCCTGCGCCCATTTGGTGGTGAGCAAATAGAGCTGCATGACGAAGTCGAAGAACTGGTTCGACTTCCATTCGGGATCGGCAAAGCGCTTGTCGCGCGGCGATGGCGCGATGGCGGGGTCGGCGTTCTGCCCGGCCATGCGGCGCACCGCCGAGCCCCAGAGGTCGAGATAGTCCTTGGCGAGCTTGGTCTGCAGATCGGAGGAGCGGGACGTATCCGAGAGCCAGTATTCGGCGACCGACGTGAAGGTCTTGACGATCTCGGTCAGCTCAGGCGGCGGGCGATCCTGCACCTCGCCGCTCTCGCGCGGCTTGAGATAGGCCGCAAGCGCCTTGCCGCCGCTTTCCATCGCCCGCGCGACATTCATCGCGAAGGCTTCCGCATCGAACTTTGTCTCGGTTTTCGGCGTGTCGGTCGTGGCCATGCTCATGAGCAGAACAGTAACGATTCAATCCGTATTCGTCACCGCGAAGCTCGCATCTTTGACGTTAAACACGCTCGAAGATGTGCTGCACTGCGACAAGTTTTCCTGGGTTCCGTCATAATCAGGCCGCACCGGGCGGCTTGATGGCGCCGGGGCGTTATTCTCGCTCGCACCATTTGGGCAGCAATGGTTTGAGCTTGTGCGCGGTCTTGGGTAAGGTGGCCCGGGGCCGTGCTTTGGGACGAGTAGGGGATTTCCCAAGTGTTGGCGTTGTGGGACCTGCAAAAGAGACCGCTGACCTGCGGCGCGCTGTTGATGACAGCGCTTGTCATGAGCGGCTGTTCGAGTCAGTTCGCGGACATGACGCCTGCGGATGCGCAGACGCATGTCAGGGAGCCCGGCAGCTATCTCCCCGTGCACGATCTGCCCCCGGACCGCGATCAGGCGATCATCTCGCCTGAGCAGCGTGCCAAGATCGAGGCCGAACTTGCCGCGGCACGCGACCGCCAGGCGGCTGCCGGCAAGGACGCCAAATAGGCCCCACGAGCGTCGGGACCGGCAAGGTAATCGCTGGCGCCCTCGCTTTGCCGTGCTAAAAGACCTCGTTCAGCCAAAAGTCAGGGCGAACGACTTCAGTCCTCATCGTCGATGATTGCTCTAAGTGTTTGATTTTGAGTAATTTTCGCGACGGGCCTGGACGCCTTGTGGAATGGCCCTCGGGCCTGTCGATTCTGTCCTGACCGGTTGCCCGGAGCCCAGAGAGCCATGGAAGAATTTTACCGCATCCGCCGCCTTCCGCCCTACGTTTTCGAGCAGGTGAACAGGGCCAAGGCGGCTGCGCGGAACGCCGGCGCCGACATCATCGACCTCGGCATGGGCAATCCGGATCTGCCGGCGCCGCCCCATGTGCTGGAGAAGCTGAAGGAGACGCTCGGCAAGCCGCGCACCGACCGCTACTCGGCCTCGCGCGGCATCCCCGGGCTGCGCCGGGCCCAGGCCGCCTATTACGCCCGCCGCTTCGGCGTGAAGCTGAACCCGGACACCCAGGTGGTGGCGACGCTCGGCTCGAAGGAAGGTTTTGCCAACGTGGCGCAGGCGATCACCGCGCCCGGCGACGTCATCCTGTGTCCGAACCCGAGCTACCCGATTCACGCCTTCGGCTTCTTGATGGCGGGCGGCGTGATCCGCTCGGTGCCGTCGGAGCCGACGCCGCAATTCTTCGAGGCGGCGGAGCGGGCGATCGTGCATTCGATCCCCAAGCCGCTCGCGCTCGTCGTCTGCTATCCCTCGAACCCGACCGCCTATGTCGCGAGCCTCGACTTCTACAAGGACCTCGTCGCCTTCGCCAAGAAGCACGAGATCCTGATCCTGTCCGATCTCGCCTATGCCGAGGTCTATTTCGACGAGAGCAACCCGCCGCCCTCGGTGCTCCAGGTGCCGGGCGCGATGGACTGCACCGTCGAGTTCACCTC
>NZ_JAEMSD010000324.1 GCF_016462955.1 Bradyrhizobium sp.
GGCGAAGGTCGCCTGCGACCAGCCGAGCAACGCGGCCAGCATCTGGCCGGTCTGGTTCGAGTCGTCGTCGATCGCCTGCTTGCCGAGAATGATCAGGCCCGGCTGCTCTTCGTCCGCAACCTTCTTCAGGATCTTGGCAACGGCGAGCGGCTCGACGATGCCTTCCGCCTTCACCAGGATGCCGCGGTCGGCACCCATGGCAAGACCCGTGCGGATCGTCTCCGACGCCTGCGCCGGCCCGATGGAGACCACCACGACCTCGGTCGCCTTGCCGGCTTCCTTCAGGCGCAGCGCTTCCTCGACCGCGATTTCGTCGAACGGGTTCATCGACATCTTGACGTTGGCGAGTTCAACGCCCGATCCATCGCCCTTGACGCGGACCTTGACGTTGTAATCGACCACCCGCTTTACCGGCACTAAGACCTTCATCGATCCTCTTTCACTCAATTTGGGAGGGGGGTTATCAACTGGCGCGGAACCTAAAGGCCTGATCTGCCCCGGTCAACGCGCGAACGGGCCTAATTTTGGCCTTCTGAAATGCGGGCGCACGATGGGTCAGCGGTTCTGTCCGGGAACCCAGAGCACGTCGCCGGCGCCATTGCCGTTAGCCGTCCGGCTCGCCACGAACAGGAAGTCGGACAGGCGATTCATATAGTGGATGCCAGCCGCGTTGACTGGCTCGCCGGGACGGGCCGCCAGTTCCACCATCACGCGTTCCGCCCTGCGGCATATTGTGCGCGCGACGTGGAGGTAAGCCGCAGCCGGCGTACCGCCGGGAAGCACGAAAGAGGTCAGCGGCGCGAGCTGGTCGTTAAGCATGTCGATGTCGCGCTCGAGCCGCTCGACCTGACTCGCCACCACCCGCAGCCGCTCGGCTTTGCCCTCCCGCTCGGGCACCGCGAGATCGGCGCCGAGGTCGAACAGATCGTTCTGGATGCGGCCGAGCATCGCGTCGAGCTCCGGCACGGCTTGGGTGTGGAGCCTGACCACGCCGATCGCGGCGTTGGTTTCGTCGACGGTGCCGTAGGCTTCGATGCGCAGATCGTATTTTGGGCGCCGCTCGCCGGTTCCGAGCGCAGTGGTGCCGTCGTCGCCTGTCTTCGTGTAGATGCGGTTCAATACGACCATGGTCAGCGCCCCATCGCCCAGATCGCCGCCATTGCGATGATGATCGCCACGAACTGCAGCAGCACGCGCCAGCGCATCAGCTTCTGGGAGGTGTTGGGCGAACCGCCGCGCATCATGTTGATGAGCCCGAGCAGCAGCACCAGCGCCACGGCGCCGGCGGCGGCCGGCAGGATGAAAGTACTGAGGAGAGATGCCATCGGGGCTAGATAACACCGCGTGCGGCGCTCCGCCATCTCCCCGATTCGTCATTCCGGGCTCGCGCTGCGCGCGCCCCGGAATGACAGCGCGGCACTTCGCGAACTGGCTTTTGGGTCAATAATATCAGATGGTAGCGAGATGGTTTCCGATTTGCGCCCATTGCCTGTTCTCCCGATTTCTCCCTGCACGCAGGGCGAAAGAGCAGCGGTGTAGGTGCCAGGTGAGAGCGATCCGCTACATTTACGTCGTCGCGATGGACGCGTTCTACACCTTCCTGGCCGATGACGGCTGGGCGATCGCGAGCCACATCGCGCTGTCGACGCTGATGGCGCTGTTCCCGTTCCTGATCGTGCTGACCTCGCTCGCCGGCTTCTTCGGCTCCAAGGAACTCGCCGACCAGGCCGCCAGCCTGATGCTCCAGGTTTGGCCCAAGCAAGTCGCCGATTCGATCTCGGGCGAGGTGCATGACGTGCTGACCACGACCCGGACCGGCCTTTTGACGATCGGCGCGGCGCTGTCGGTCTATTTCGCCTCAAACGGCGTCGAGGCGCTGCGGGTCGCGCTCAACCGCGCCTACGCGGTGGTGGAGATGCGAAGCTGGTACTGGCTCCGGCTGGAATCGATTGCCTATACGATCATTGCGGCCTTCACGGCGCTCGCCATGGCGTTCCTGATCGTGCTCGGTCCGCTCATTATCGAGGCGGCGCGGCGCCACATTCCGCTGTTCGTCGAATCCAACGAGAGCATTCTCACCTGGGTGCGCTACGGCATCTCCATCGGCGCGCTGGTGATCGCACTGCTCATCCTGCACGCCTGGCTGCCGGCGGGACGGCGCAGCTTCCTGCAGATATTGCCCGGCATCGTCTTCACCATCGTGGCGTCGCTGATCTCGAGCATCGTGTTCGGGCAATATCTGGCCCGCTTCGCCAACAACTACGTGACGATGTATGCGGGCCTGGCCTCGGTGATCATCGCGTTGGTGTTCCTGTATTTCATCGCCGCGATCTTCGTTTACGGCGGCGAGCTCAACGCCGCGATCATCAAGTCGCGGCTTCCTCACGGCGTGTCGCTTCAAGCAGCGCAGTCGCTAAAGCCCTCGGAGACACAGGCTTGACCAGGAAGGCGTCGGCACCGGCCTCGCGCGAGGCAGCCTCGTCCTCGCCGCGGCCGGATACGCCGATGATCGGAATCCGGGCGAGCGGCGTCGCCAGCGCGCGGATCCGCCGGATGGCCTCGATGCCGTCGATCCCTGGCAGCACCATGTCCATCAGCACCGCGTCAAACGCGCCCAGCTCCAGCCGGTTCACGGCATCCTCGCCGCGCCCGATGAACTCGGCTTGATGGCCAAGCTCGGTCAGGATCGTGTTGAGCACGACGCGGCCGAATGGGTTGTCCTCGACGCTGAGCACGCGAAGAGCGGGCACCCTATCAGGCCCGCTGCCGTCATTCGCCTTGCGGGACTTGCCCGGTTCTGCCTCATCCAGCGACACCGTTAGCGTGAAGGTGGCGCCGCCGCCACGGCGCGCAGCGACGGTGATGTCGCCGCCCATCGCGCGCGCCAATTGCTTGACCGAGGAGAGCCCGAGGCCGGCGCCGCCGAAGCGGGCGGCGATGGTGACATTGGCCTGGGTGAACGGGCGGAACAGCCGCTTGATCTCGGCCATGGTCAGGCCGATGCCGCTGTCGGACACGGAGAAGGCGACGCCGACCCTGCCCTTCGCTTTGCCCTTGCCGGGGCGCCACGGCTCGACGGCGAGCGCCACGCCGCCCTGGTCGGTGAATTTCACGGCGTTGTCGATCAGGTTCTCGAGCGCGGCACGCAGGCGGACGGAATCGCCGACCACGAGGCCGGGAAGTTTTTCGGAGATCTGAACATCGGCCTGGAGACCTTTGGCCGCGGCGCGGCCGGCCAGCGAATCGCCGGCGCTGCGGGCAAGCGCTCGCAAATCGAACAGGTCCTGCCGCAGCGTACTGCCGCCCTTCCCCGTTCCCTTGCCGGTTCGGGCAGCGTCCACGAACAGCGTGGCGAGGCTCGCCAGATGCTCGGCGCCGGCCTTGATGGTATCGGCCCAGCGCCGCTCCCGCTCGCCGAGATCGGAGGTCGCGAGCAGGTCGCTGATCGCCAGAATGCCGGTCAGGGGGGTACGCACCTCATGAGCAAAGGCGGCGAGCGCCGCCTGGACCACGTCAGGCGTGACCGCCTTGCTGCTGCGCTTTCGCAGCCGGCCGGCCGCCCCGGACGGCTTCCGAGGCGGTCGCCTGGACGTCCGCGTGGTGCGCACTGGGCGCGTTTTCGCCGCCATAGATCCCCTTCGAAGTACCCTCTTCGAACCCCGCGCTGTCCGAGCATGGCACGGAGGAACACCTGGAGTCACGGCGGCGTTTTGCTAACCCCCAGAGAAACTTAACCTAATCCCACCAGCTGGCGGATGCCGGCGGGCGTGAGGCCGGCCGCGCGCAATTCGCGCAGTCCGGTCGAGCGGCTGGATTTCGACAGCTTCCGTCCCGCGTCGTCGCGAATCAGCCGGTGATGGCGGTAGACGGGGGCAGGCAGGCCGAGCAGGACCTGGAGCAGGCGGTGCACCGCGGTGGCGTGAAACAGGTCCTGACCGCGCACGACCTCGCTGACGCCCTGGAGCGCGTCGTCGACGGCAACCGAGAGATGGTAGCTGGTCGGCGTCTCCTTGCGGGCCAAGATCACGTCGCCCCACGCCTCCGGCCGCGCCGGCACCATGCCACGCTCGCCGTCCGGCCCCTCGCCCAATTCCTTCCAGCTCAGACCGCCGGTGCGGCGGCAGGCGGCTGCCATGTCGAGCCGCAGGGCGTAAGGCATGCCCGTATCGATGAGTCTGTCGCGCTCGGCAGCGGAGAGCGACTTCGCATCGCCGGGATAGAGCGGCGCGCCATCCGGATCGCGCGGCCACGGCCCGTCGGCCTCGCGCGCCGCCACCAGCCGTGCGATCTCGGCCCGGCTTTCGAAAGCGGGATAGACGAGGCCGAGCGCAGAGAGCTTATCCAGCGCCCCGCGATAATCGGCGAGATACTCCGACTGCCGCCGCACCGGCGTCTCCCAGGCAATCCCAAGCCAGGCGAGATCCTCGTACATCGCCGCCTCGAACTCCGGCCGGCAGCGCGTCATGTCGATGTCCTCGATCCGCAGCAACAGCCGCCCGCCGGTTTCCCGCGCGCGATCGAAGTTGAGCAGCGCGGAATAGGCGTGGCCGAGATGCAGAAAGCCGTTCGGGCTGGGGGCAAACCGGAAAACGGGTGGCATGGATTCTCACGAGGCTTGTCATGGCCGGCTCGACCCGGCCATCCATCTTCCAAGGACTCTGTTACGATAGGAGATGGATGCGCGGGTCAAGCCCGCGCATGACGAGTTGAAACACCATGACCATCCACCTCGAAACCCAGTCCGATCTCGAAGAAGCCGTCCTTGCGCTGATCAAGCGCGATCCGCGCCTTAAGCCCGTGCTCGAGATCGCGGGCATGCCGGCGCTGCGGCGGCGCGAGCCGGGCTTTGCGGGACTCGCGCACATCGTCTGCGGGCAGCAGCTTTCCACTGCCAGCGCCGCCGCGATCTGGGGGCGGCTGTCGGCGGCCTTCGATCCGTTCGACCATGACGCGGTGCGCCGCGCTCGCACCGACCGGCTCGGACGGCTTGGCCTTTCCGCCGCCAAGATCAAGACGCTCAAGCATCTCGCCCGCGAGATTGCCTCGGAGCGGTTGAATCTCGACGTGCTTGCGGAGGAAGATGCCGATGCCGCGCATCACACTCTGATTGCGTTGCCTGGCATCGGCCCCTGGACCGCCGACCTGTTGTTCTGCCTCGGCCATGGCGATGCCTGGCCGGCCGGCGACCTTGCGGTCCAGGAGAGCATCCGCATCGGGCTCGGCCTAAAAGCGCGCCCGACGGAGAAGCAGATGGCGCCGATCGCCGAGCCCTGGCGTCCGCTGCGCGGCGCGGCGGCGCATCTGTGGTGGGGCTATTATCGCGCGGTGAGGAAGCGTGAGGGCGTGCTGGCGGGATCGACCTAGCCGCGCAGCCGCTCGCGATCGGCGCGGGCACATGCGGCCACGAATTCGACCACGGCCCGCACCGCTGGAAGGTCGACGAGGTCGGGATGAGCCAGCAGCCACAGGTCGGCCACGCTGGCGAGCTTTCGCGGAGCGACGCGCACGAGGTCGGGATAGCTTTCCGCGACGAAGCAGGACAGCGCGGAGATTCCGATCCCTGCGCGCACGGCCGCCAGCATGTCGCCTTGCGACGAGCAGCGCATCACGATCGTGCCCTGGCGCGTGATCCTGTCGCTCCATCGGGCCAGTTGCGCGTTGGAGTCCTGATCGGCAAAGCCGACGATGCTGTGCCCTTTCCACTCGCCGCTGCGCTCCGGCAAGGACCGTCCCGCGGCATAATCGCGCGAGGCATAGAAGCCGGTGCCGAGGCGGCCGATCTTGCGGCCGACCAGGTTTTCCTCGCCGCTGTCCACCGGACGCAGCACCACGTCGGCTTCGCGGCGCCGCACGCTGGCCGGAAACGGATGCGTGATGATCTCGAGCCGGATGTAATCATGCGCGCTCAGAAAGGCGCGCAGCCGCGGCATCAGCCAGTGCGAGGCCAGCGTCGCCCCGACCGACAGCTTGACCGTGCCGCGCGCATTGTGCCCGCCGGCGCCGACCGCGGCCTCGGCCCGCAGCGCGGCGGCCGCCATGGCCTCCGTATGCTCGCGCAGCGTGCGGCCGGCAGCGGTGAGCACGAAGCCCTCGGCCGCGCGAGCCAGCAACTTGGTGCCAAGCTGCGTCTCCAGCGCAGCGATTTTGCGGCTGACAGTCGGATGGCTGGCGTGCAGCCGCCGTGCAGCCGCAGTGAAACTGCCGGTATCCGCCACGGCCACGAAGGTCTTGCAGAGATCCCAGTCCACCGGCGGCTCCGTTCAAAATTGAATACGTGGATGTTCAATCTTGAACGATCCCGGACACGCCGTCCAACTCTATAATGGGATCAAACGCGAGGCGGGAGATCACCGCCAGTGCGACAATCGACAATGGAAGCGCTCACCTTCGACCCTAAAGGGCTGGGCGCGGCGCGTCGTCAGGAGGATCGGATGGCATTGCCCGCCTTGCTCAAGAACGCACTCGAGCTGCCCGTGGTCGGCTCGCCCCTCTTCATCGTCTCCGGGCCGGAGCTGGTGATCGCCCAGTGCAAGGCGGGCGTGGTCGGCTCCTTTCCTGCGCTCAATGCCCGCCCGGTCGAGAAGCTGGACGAATGGCTGAGCCGCATCGAGGACGAACTCGGCGAATACAAATCGCGCAATCCCGGCAAGAAGGTCGCGCCCTACGCGGTCAACCAGATCTGCCATGCCTCCAACGACCGGCTGATGAAGGACATGGAGACCTGTGTGAAGCACAAGGCCCCCATCATCATCACCTCGCTGCGGCCGCCGGCGGAAATCGTCGAGGCCGCGCATTCCTATGGCGGGCTGGTGTTCCACGACGTCATCAACGTCAAGCACGCGCGCAAGGCCGCCGAGCAGGGCGTCGACGGCCTGATCCTGGTCTGCGCCGGTGCGGGCGGACACGCCGGCACGCTGTCGCCCTTCGCGCTGGTGCGCGAGGTGAAGCAATGGTTCGGCGGCGCGATCCTGCTGTCGGGCGCGATCAGCGATGGTTTCGGCATCGCATCCGCGCTGACGCTCGGTGCCGACCTCGCTTATATGGGCACGCGGTTCATCGCGACGCAGGAAGCCAATGCCGACGAAGCCTACAAGTCCGCGCTGACGCAGCACGCCGCGCACGACATCGTCTACACCAATCTGTTCACCGGCGTGCACGGCAACTATCTGGGACCGTCGATCGCGGCTGCGGGGCTGGATCCTGACAATCTCCCCGCCGCCGACAAATCCAAAATGAACTTCGGTTCCGGCGGCAACATGAAATCGAAAGCGTGGCGCGACATCTGGGGATCGGGCCAGGGCATCGGCCAGATCACCGACGCCCCGCCGGTCGCCGAGCTGGTCGACCGCATGAAGGGTGAATTCGACCAGGCAAGGCGCGAATTCCTGATGCGCGCGAGCGCCTGACGTTTTGGACTTGCAACAAGACACGGGAGGACATCATGAAGCTGGCAGCCGCACTGATTGGCATGTCCCTGCTGGCCATCGCCAGCGGTGGCGCCCATGCCGGGGGCACCGACGAAATCCGCATTGGACAGACCCTGCCCTATAGCGGTCCGGCATCCGGCTTCGGGGCGATCGGACGGACCCAGGAGGCCTTCTTCGAGAAGATCAACGCCGAGGGCGGCATCAACGGCCGCAAGGTCAAGTTCATCACGTTGGACGATGCCTATTCGCCGCCGAAGACGGTGGAGCAGACCCGCAAGCTGGTCGAGCAGGACGAGGTGCTGATGATGTTCGGCTCGCTCGGCACCGCCACAAACAGCGCGGTGCAGCGCTATCTCAACGGCAAGAAGGTTCCGCAGCTATTCGTGCTCTCCGGCGCGACGAAATGGGCCGAGCCGCAGAAATATCCGTGGACCATGCCCGGCATGGCCGCCTACGAGTCCGAGGGCGTGGTCTATGCCAAGCACGTGCTCCGCACCAAGCCCGGCGCGAAGATCGCCATCCTGTCCCAAAACGACGATTTCGGCCGCGACTATGTCGCCGGCTTCAAGCGCGCGCTCGGTGACAAGGCCGCCAGCATGATCATCGCGGAGCAGACCTACGAGACCAGCGCGCCGACGATCAGCTCCCAGCTCTCGACCCTGAAGGCCTCGGGCGCGGACGTGCTGTTCGGCGTCGTGCTCGGCAAGT
>NZ_JAEMSD010000325.1:0-6899 GCF_016462955.1 Bradyrhizobium sp.
GATCGGCATCATCAATGACCAGGCCGGGCCATTGTCCGATCTGTCGGGAGCGGGCTCCGTCGCGGCGGCCAGGATGGCGGCGGAAGACTTTCAGAAGCTGGCGCCGTCGATCAAGGTCGAGATTCTGACCGCCGACCACCAGAACAAGCCCGATATCGGCGTCGGCATCGTCCGCAAATGGTTCGACGTCGACGGCGTCGACATGGTCGCCGACGTGTCCAATTCCGCGGTGGGGCTGGCGATCCAGTCGCTGGCACGCGACAAGAACAAGATCGCGGTCTATTCGGCGGTGGCGACCACCGAGCTGACGGGCAAGCAGTGTTCGCGAACCGGTCTGGCTTGGTTGCACGATTCCTACAATCTGGTGTCGGGACCGATCCGCACCCTGGTCAGCCAGGGCTTCGAAACCTGGTTCTTCATCGCGGCCGATTACGCGTTCGGCAAGAACATGGTGTTGGAATCGCAGCGCGTGCTGGCGGCGGCTGGCGGCAAGTCGCTGGGCGCGGTGTATCACCCGATCGGCAACGCGGACTACAGCTCGTTCATCCTGCAGGCGAAGGCGTCGGGCGCGAAGGCGATCGCCTTCGCCAATGCCGGCGACCAGCTCGTCAACCTGATGAAGCAGTGGAACGAGTTCGGCATGAACACGGGAAGCCAGAAGCCGGTGGCCGAACTGATGTTCGACACCGACGTTCATGCCATGGGCCCGAAAATCGCGAAGGGCCTGACCACGCTGACGGCATGGTACTGGGCGCTGGATGACGAGAGCAGGGCGTTCGGCCAGCGCTTCTTCAAGCTTCGCAACGCCATGCCCACGGCGCCGCAAGCCGCGGTCTATTCCGGCGTCAGCCACTATCTGAAAGCGGTCGCCGCCATCGGCACGGATGCAACGGATCCGGTGCTGGAGAAAATGCGCGCGACACCCGTCGACGATTTCTATGCACGCGGCGCGACCTTGCGCGAGGACGGCAAGCTCGTGCACGACTTCTACCTCGTGCAGGTCAAGGATCCGTCTGAGGTCAAGGCGCCCTGGGAGTACTACAACGTGCTCGAAAAGGTCCCGAGCGGCGACGTCTACGCCTCGCTGGCCGACAGCGAATGCCCACTGGTCAAGCGGGGCAATTGAGGTTCACCAGGGAGCACCATAGCCAAGCGCTTCCCCGCCAGCGCGATCGCATGTGATATGCAGACCGCCGCTATCGCATCACTCGTGATGCCATCACCTCCTACCGCGGCAGCAGATTCGTCTTCGCGAGGTCCAGCACCTCGTCGCCGCGGCCGTTCATCACGGCACGCAGGACCCAGAGGCTGAAACCCTTGACCTGCTCGGCCGTGATGGTCGGCGGCATCGACAGCTCCTGCTTGGCGGTGACGACGTCGAGCAGCGCCGGCCCATTGTGCGCCAGTATTTCCTTCATCGCGCCGGGGAGCTCGCCGGGATCCTCGACGCGTTTGGCGAAGATACCCATCGCACGCGCCATTGCGGCGAAGTCCGGGTTCTCCAGGTCGACATTGGTGTCGACGAAGCCGGCCGCCTTCATCTCCAGCGCGACGAAGCCCAGCACGCCGTTGTTGAAGACGACCACCTTCACCGGCAGCTTCTCCTGCGTCAACGTGATGAGGTCGCCCATCAGCATGGTGAAGCCACCATCGCCGGAGAGCGAGATAATTTGGCGGCCGGGCTGCGACGCTTGCGCCCCGATCGCCTGCGGCATCGCATTGGCCATCGAGCCATGCACGAAGGAGCCGATCAGGCGGCGGCGGCCGTTCATGTCGAGATAGCGTGCGGCCCACACCGTCGGCGTGCCGACATCGGCGGTGAAGACCGCGTCGTCGGAGGCATGGTCGCTGATGACCTTGGCGAGATATTGCGGATGGATCGGCTTGCTGCCAGGTGTGCCCTTCGCTAGCGAGTCCAGCCCTTCGCGCGCCTTCTTGTAATGCGCGACGGCGTCGTCCAGATGCCTGCGCTGCGTCTTCGCCTTGAGCAGCGGCATCAGCGCCTCGATGCTGAGCTTGACGTCGCCGACCAGGCCGAGATCGATCTTGCAGCGCCGCCCGAGATTCTCGGGTCGGATGTCGATCTGCACGATCTTGGCGTCGGTCGGGAAGAACTGCTTGTAGGGAAAGTCGGTGCCGAGCATCACCAGCGTATCGCAGGCGTGCATGGCGGCGTAACCCGAGGAGAAGCCGATGAAGCCGGTCATGCCGACGTCGTAGGGATTGTCGTATTCGACGTGCTCCTTGCCGCCGAGCGCATGCACGATCGGGCTCTTCAGCGTCTCGGCGAGCTGCATCAGGGGCGCATGCGCGCCGGCGCAGCCGCGGCCGCAGAACAGGGTGACGCGCTCGGCGCCGTTGAGGAGATCGGCCAGCGCCTGCAGCTCGTCCGCCTGCGGCACCACCTTCGGCGCCGCCACATGGATGCCGCGCGCCGTCGACAGCGCACGCTTCGGCGGACTGCGGAAGGCGACGTCGCCGGGCATGGCCACGACGGCGACGCCACGCAGACCCACGGCCGCACGAATCGCGTTCTCCAGTACGAATGGAAGCTGGCTTTCATCCGAAACCAGCTCGCAATAATGGCTACATTCACGGAACAGATTTTGCGGATGGGTCTCCTGGAAATAGCCGCCGCCGATCTCGGCGGACGGGATCTGCGCCGCGATTGCCAGCACCGGGACACGGCTGCGATGCGCGTCGAACAGGCCGTTGATCAGATGCAGATTGCCGGGACCGCAGGAGCCTGCGCACACCGCGAGGCTTCCCGTCATCTCGGCTTCGCCGGCGGCCGCGAACGCCGCGACCTCCTCATGGCGGACGTGAATCCATTCGATCGTGCCGCGGCGGCGCAGTGCTTCCGTCAGCGCGTTCAGGCTGTCGCCGACAATGCCGTAGATGCGCTTGACGCCGGCCTGTTCGAGGGTTGCCACGAACAGATCGGCCACGTTGTTGATCGCCATGTCGGTCTCCTGCTGCGCCAGTCAGAATATGCGATGCATCAACATCAGCATCGCGGCAATATGAGGCACAATAGGCTATGACAGGTTCACGGCTAGTTTATTACGGTCTCAGCCTTTCGCAATCGCCCGATCGTAGGCCGCAACCGTTGCTTTCGCGCGCGCCGCCACATCGGCAGCCGACATGCCGGGCTTGTAGAGGCTGGAGCCGAGCCCGAACGCGGTGACCCCGCCCTTGACGTACTCGGCAAAATTCTGGTCGGAGACGCCGCCGACGGCGGCGATCATCACGCCCGCCGGCAGCACGGCGCGGATCGCGGCGATGCCGGCGGCTCCCAGCACACTGGCCGGAAAGAACTTCAGGCCCGATGCGCCGGCACGCGCCGCCAGCAGCGCCTCGGTCGGGGAGAACACGCCGGGCAACGTCACCATGCCGTGCTGATGCGCGCGTGCCAGCACCTCGGTGTCGACATTGGGCGAGACCATCAGCCTGCCGCCGACATCGTCGAGACGATCGACATCCGCTGTGGTCAGCACCGTGCCGGCCCCGATCAGCACGCCCGATGGCGCCAGCTTCACGGCGGTTGCAATGGAGCGGAACGGATCGGGCGAGTTCAGGGGAATCTCGATCGCGGTCATGCCGGCCTCGATCAGGACGGCGGTGATCGCCTCGGTTTCCTCCGGCTTGACGCCGCGCAGGATCGCGACCAGCGGCCGCTGCATCGACGGAAAGGCAACGCTCATCTCAAAATTCCCTCTTCGTCCAGATTGCAGCGGCCGCCATGGACAGTCCGCGGCGGACGGCTTCATCCGCATCGAGCGGCCGTACCAGGACCGACAAGGCGTCGAAGGCGTGCCGGTACAGCGCCGCAAGCCGCCCCGACGCAATCAGCGTCACACCGGCTCGCGGCACGTTGCCCGACAGGCCCGCCGCAAGCTCGGCGCCTATCAACGTGCCCGACAGCGTCTCGCGCGCGGCAGTTGGCGTGCCGCCGAACAGCAGCTGGCGCGAGCGTGCCGTGAACAGGAGATTGGCGGCGAAGGCCGGCGCGTCATATGCGGCCTTCACCGCCGCCTTGAAGCTTGCGACATCCTCGGCCTCGTCGGCGCCGGCCACGGCGAGCGACAGGATCGTCTGACGAGAAACCACGCTGAACAGCTCGCCGGTCATGAAGGTTGAAAATCGCTCCACGGTACCGTCCTTCATCCGCACCCATTTCGAATGCGTGCCGGGCATGCAGACCAGCGCCTCGCCGGCGGCCTCGAGGCCGAGCGCGCCGAGCAGCTGCGTCTCCTCGCCGCGCATGACGTCCGGGGCCGCTGCATCGCGCTGCGCGATACCCGGCAGGATGCGAATGTCGCGCGCTTCACCCGGCACGCGCACCGCCTTTTTCAGGACGTCCGCAAGCGGCGCCGGCGTGTCGACATAGCCGGCCTCGACCCAGCCAGTCCTGGCGCCCGCCATGCCGCAGACGAGAACCGGCAGATGATCGGGCGCCTCGACCGCGGCGAGGTGCGCTTGCAGCACGGCGGGAAAGCCGCTTCCAGCCGCCGCCAGCATGCCCACGGCGCTGCGGCGCTCGGCCAGCACCTCGCCGACGCGATCAACCAGCCAGAGCCGGAAGCTGCTGGTGCCCCAATCCACCGCGACATAGGCGGGCTCGGTCATCTCGACGTTATCCTCGTCTCATCGCCGGTTTTCGTCTCACCGACAAGACACCGTCTCGCAACAATGAGACGGCGATGCGGAAATTTGCCCCGGGATATCGACTAATGCCGCGGCAAACCAGCCTTTTCTCTCAGAAACGGACGCCCGTTTCGCTGGCACACCGCTTGCTGAAACCGTCCTACTCACATCCGTGAACCGCGCACAAGACGCGTCAATTGTGGAGAGGAAACCCATGGAGATCGGCTATTTCACGATGCCCTCGCATCCGCCGGAGTGCGGCCTGAAGGAGGGGCACGACTGGGACCTGCAGGTCCTGCGCTGGCTCGACGAGCTCGGCTACCAGGAGGCCTGGATCGGTGAGCACCACACCGCGCCCTGGGAACCAAATCCCACCCCGGATCTCTTGATCGCGCAGGCCTTGATGCAGACCAAGAAGCTGCGCATCGGGCCGGGCGGCTTCCTGCTGCCCTATCACCATCCGGCCGAACTCGCCAACCGCGTCGCGATGCTCGACCACCTTTCCGAGGGACGTCTCAACTTCGGCGTCGCGGCTTCAGGGCTGCCGAGCGACTGGGCGATGTTCAACGTCGACGGCATGAGCGGACAGAACCGCGACATGACCCGCGAGGCGCTTGAGATCATTCTCAAGCTATGGACCGAACCGGCGCCCTTCACCCACAAGGGCAAGTTCTGGACGGTGACGAAGCCCGACACGATGTTCGACTTCCTCAAGCCCCACATCAAGCCGCTGCAGGCTCCGCATCCGCCGATCGGCGTCGCCGGTCTCTCCAAGAACTCGGACACGCTGAAGCTCGCCGGCGAGCGCGGCTTCATTCCGATGAGCCTCAACCTCAATCCGGCCTATGTCTCCAGCCACTGGGATTCGGTCGAGATCGGCGCCGCCAAGACCGGGCGCAAGCCGAACCGGCAGGACTGGCGCCTGGTCCGCGAGGTCTTCGTCGCCGATACGGACGAGGAAGCCTGGAAGCTCTCGACCGGCGACATGATGGGGCGCATGATGAGCGAGTACTTCCTGCCGCTGCTCGGTCACTTCGGCTTCAAGGACTATTTGAAGCACGCGCCGGACGTGCCCGATAGCGATGTGACGGTCGAATATTGCGCCAAGCGGAACTGGATCGTCGGCTCGCCCGCGACGGTCGCCGAGAAGATCGAGAAAATCTACGACGAGGTCGGCGGCTTCGGCGTGCTCTGCGTGTTCGGCTTCGACTACAAGCACAAGCCGGAAGCCTGGCATCACTCGCTCGCGCTGCTCAAGAACGAGGTGATGCCGCGCCTTGCGCATCTCGGCTCCGCCAAGAAGGCGGCTTGACCGAATGCGGGTGCGGCGCAATCGTGCTGCACCCGCATTCATTCTGGAGATTTCTGCGTGACGGTCGACGCGAAGGATTTCAAGCAGGCGATGCGCCAATGCGCAGGCGCTGTGGCGCTGGTGACGGTCGGCGCCGAGCACGGCAAGCGCACCGGCCTGACGGTGACCTCGGCCTGCTCACTGTCCGACTCGCCGCCCTCGCTGATCGTCTGCGTCAACCGCAACGCCAGTGCGCACGGGCGCATCCGCGAGGAAGGCGCGTTTGCCATCAACTTCCTGCATGAGGACCACGCGGTGCTCGCGCTCACCTTCAGCGGCCAGAAGGGCGTCAACGGCGACGATCGCTTTGCCTTCGGGCAATGGAGGCGGGGCGTGACGGGCGCACCGCTCCTGACCGATGCGGTCGCCGCTTTCGACTGCACGCTGGCGAAAGAGTTCGAAACGACGACCCATTCGATTTTCGTGGGCGAGGTCCGCGGCGCCTCGCATTCCGCCGCGGCCACGCCGCTGGTGTACCTGCGCAGCAATTTCCACACGCCACGCGAGATGCGCGAGGGCGTGACGATCGGCGACCTCGACGCGCGGCATCTGAGCTGGACGGATTTTTCGTGAGGGACTTCTTCCCTTCTCCCTTGTCGGATAAGGGGTCTCTCTCCGCCTATCGAAACAAGTCTCGTAGGGTGGGCAAAGCGAAGCGTGCCCACGCACTGCGGCATTCGGTTGGAGATGGTGGGCACGGCGCAATGCGCCTTTGCCCACCCTACAATTCGCGCTCGCGGAGATAAAGAGCTCTCACCCGTCTCGCCCTACGATGCCGTCGCAATCTTCAGCAGCTTGATCTTCCGATACAGCGTGGCGCGACTGAGCTTCAGCGCTCGCGCCGCCTCCGTCACGCGGCCGCCGTGCTTGCGCAGAGCCTCGACGATGGTGGCGCGCTCGG
>NZ_JAEMSD010000325.1:6999-8131 GCF_016462955.1 Bradyrhizobium sp.
TCCGTCACGCGGCCGCCGTGCTTGCGCAGAGCCTCGACGATGGTGGCGCGCTCGGCCGCCGCGAGGTCCGGCTCTGCCGCCCGTCCGCCGAACGGCGGTAGATCGAGATCGGCAGCCGCGATGACATCGTCTTCCGCGGTGCAGCCGGCGAGCCGCAGCACGTGGCGGAGCTGGCGCATGTTGCCGGGGAACGGATAGGCCGCGAGCTGTGACCACGCCTCGTCCGACAGGCGACAATTGGGCGCTTCTTCGCGCGCGATCTGGCGGATGATGTCGGCACGGTCGGTACGCTCGCGCAAGGCGGGGAGACGCACCTCCATGCCGCGCAGACGGAAGTAGAGATCGGCGCGGAAGGCGCCCTCTTCCGCCATACGGCCGAGATCGCGATGCGTGGCGCTGATCAAGCGGATGTCGACCGCGACGGGCTTGAGCGCGCCGAGCGGCCAGACCTCGCGATTCTCCAGGACGCGCAAGAGCCGCGTCTGCAAGCCGATCGGCATGTCGCCGATCTCGTCGAGGAACAGCGTGCCGCCGTCGGCCTGCACGATCAGGCCCTTCGAGCCGTCGCGCCGCGCGCCGGTGAAGGCACCGGCCTCGTAGCCGAACAGCTCGGCGTCGATCAGGCTCTCGGGCATGGCCGCGCAATTCAGCGCGACATAATTGTTGCGCGCGCGATTGCTCGCGGCGTGAATGGCGCGCGCGAACACGTCCTTGCCGACGCCGGTCTCGCCATGCAGCAGTACCGGCAGGTCGTGGTCAGTGACGCTCCTGAGCCGCTTCACGCTTCGGATCAACCCGGGATCGCGGCCGGCGAGTTGGTGCAGGGCATCGAAACGATCGACCGGCGCATCGCGGCGCGGCGCAGGCGACCTTGCCCGCGGTGGCGGAGCTACATGCCCCCGTCTCGACGGACCGCCGTCCGCGCGACGCAGCGCGACAACCTCATCCGCGCCACGGGTAGACTGACGATCGAAATCGACGTAGCGGGACAGATCAATCCCGGAGGCGATCATGCCGTCGGTGAAGCCAAGCAGTGCACGCGCGGAGCGGCAGGCGCCGACGACGCGGCGGTCCTCGTCGTAGGCAATGAGCACGCTGCCGCCGTCACCGGGCACGGTGGCGATCCAGGCGT
>NZ_JAEMSD010000773.1 GCF_016462955.1 Bradyrhizobium sp.
CAGGTGCTGTCGGCGGCGCGTTCGCTCTCGGCCGACAGCAACCGGCTGAAGCAGGAGGTGGCCAAGTTCCTGGGCTCGGTGCACGCCGCCTGAAGGCAAAGCCAAGAGGCCACGCGCATGCGCGTGGCCTCGACGTCGAAAGTGACGTGATCAGGCGACCTTGGTCGTCATGTGCTTGAACATGTTGGCGCGCGCCTCGTCGTCCATCTCGGCCTTGAAGGTGAACTTGTCCTTCAGCGCGATCGCGCGCGCCGCCGCCGGGCGCGCCGAGATCTCGTCGACCAGCCGCTTCACGTTCGGGTAGCGCGCAAAGGCGTCGTCGCCGAGCTTGAACGGTACCATGCGCGCCCAGCCCCACAGCGCCATGTCGACGATCGAATAATCGTCGCCGACCATGTAGCGGCGGTCTTTGAGGTGACCGTCGAGAATCCTGTAGTGGCGATCAGTCTCGTACTGGTAGCGGTTATGGGCGTAGTCGTGGTTCTGGTCCTTCGGCGCAAAGTGCTTGAAGTGCACGGCCTGGCCCGAATACGGCCCGACGCCGCTGGCCACGAACATCAGCCAGGACAGCAATTCGGCGCGGTGCGAGGGCAGGAACTTGCCGGTCTTCTCGGCGAGATAGAGCAGGATGGCGTTCGAGTCGAACACGATCGTCCCATTGTCGTCGATCGCCGGCACCTTGCCGTTCGGATTGACCTTGAGGTAGTCCGGCGCGAACTGCTCGCCCTTGCGGGTGTCGACCTTCACCGGCTCGTAGGCCAAGCCGGCCTCCTCCAGAAACAGCGCGACCTTGGTCGGGTTCGGCGACCCGTTGAAATAGAATTTGAGCATCACACATCTCCCCGATGTCTGTCGCCGCGTGCGGACGCGCGGCCTTTTTGGGTGAGCCTTGTGTTGCCTGAACCGCCGGCGAGAGCAACCGGCGAGTTTGCCGGGCGGTGTCTGCGCGCGACGCAGGTCAGGCGGCGTAACAAAAGACCGATTGCCGCCGTAATGACCATCGCCGCGCCGGTCTCCTCACAGCGGCGGCATTCGACCTTAGTTGTCATTCCGGGCTCTCGCTTCGCGAGTCCAGGAATGACGGAGGAGGAGGCCTACTCCGCCGCCATGCCGGCGCGGATCTCGGCGCGGAGCTCGTCGATCAGCTTGAGGCCCTTCTTGGTCTCGACGTGCCAGAAGGTCCAGCCGTTGCAGGCCTGTGCGCCTTGCGCCACCGCGCCGATGCGGTGGATCGAGCCGACCTTGTCGCCGAGCATGATGGCGCCGTCGGCGCGCACGAGGGCGCCGAGCTTCTTCTTGGCGTCGAACAGCTTGGTGCCGGGCATGATCATGCCGCGCTCGATCAGCTCGGAGAACGCCACGCGCGGCGCCTCGCGCGCGGTCATGAACGGGGCGAGGCTCTCTTCCGGCAGCGGTTCGACCCTGGTGATACGCGCCTCCGCGGCCTTGGCGTAGGTCTTGTCGCGTTCGAAGCCGATATAGGAGCGGCCGAGGCGCTTGGCGACGGCGCCGGTGGTGCCGGTGCCGTTGAAGGGATCTATCACGAGATCGCCGGGCTTGGACGAGGACAGCAGCACACGCGCCAGCAGGCCTTCCGGCTTCTGGGTCGGATGCACTTTCTTGCCGTCGGCGCCCTTGAGACGCTCCTCGCCGGTGCAGAGCGGGATCAGCCAGTCGGAGCGCGCCTGCACGTCCTCGTTGGCCGCCTTCAGCGCCTCGTAGTTGAACGTGTAGCCCTTGGCCTTCTCGTCGCGCGCGGCCCAGATCATGGTCTCGTGCGCGTTGGTGAAGCGGCGGCCGCGGAAATTCGGCATCGGGTTGGTCTTGCGCCAGACGATGTCGTTCAGGAGCCAGAAGCCGAGGTCCTGCATGATCGCGCCGACGCGGAAGATGTTGTGATAGGAGCCGATCACCCAGATCGTCGCCGACGGCTTCATCGCGCGGCGGGCGGCGAGCAGCCAGGCCCGGGTGAAATCGTCGTAGGCGGCAAACGAATCGAACTTGTCCCAGTCGTCGTCGACGGCATCGACGTGCGATTCGTCGGGGCGCTTGAGATCGCCCTTGAGCTGGAGATTGTAGGGCGGATCGGCGAACACGAGATCGACCGAACCTGCCTGCAGCTTCGACATCTCGGCGACGCAATCGCCGAGGATGATGCGATGCGAGGCGGACTCAAAATTTGAGCGGGGCGCCATTGCAGACGCCCCGCGACGCGACTC
>NZ_JAEMSD010000774.1 GCF_016462955.1 Bradyrhizobium sp.
TTGCGAGCGCCCCGCGGACGAGCCGCACGATTCCGTTTCTCGGCGCGCGCGACGAACAGAATCATCTCCATGTGCAGCAGCGGCGAGCGGCCGAGCGGATCCTGCCGGCTGCGGTCCATCGTCTTCAGCGCCGCGATGAAATCGTCGAGATTGTCGTGCTGAGCCAGGATGTCCATGTTGCGCCGGATCGACTGCGCGACATGATCCTCGAGCATGGCGATGATCAGCTCGTCCTTGCTCTTGAAGTTGGAATAGAACGCGCCGCGGGTGAAGCCGGCCGCGGCCGCGATCGCCTCGATGCTGGCGCCGCCGATGCCGTCCTGCTCGAACACGCGCGCGGCCGCCTCGAACAATTTGTCGCGCGTGTCGTCCCTGGTCGGCCTGGTTCTCACCCTTGACATCGGACTAGGTTAGGGCAGAATGCAACTCGATACAATATTGTATCGAGTTGATGATTTCAGGGATGGTTACGCCGGGCGATGGAGCCAGCCTTGCGTATTCGTGTCATGCGGCAACCGGTCCGAGGTCACCATGAACGAGCAAGTGCAGGGCGCCGGCGGACCGCTGTTCAACCCGCTCTCGCCCGATTTCATCCGCGATCCCTATCCGCATTATGAACGGCTGCGCACGATCGATCCCGTCCATGTGACGTCGTTCGGCCAGTTCGTCACCAGCCGCCACGCCGAGGTGAGCCTCGTGATGCGCGACAAGCGCTTCGGCAAGGATTTCGTCGAGCGCACCATGCGCCGCTACGGCCCCGAGATCATGAAGGAGCCGGTGTTTCGCAGCATGAGCTACTGGATGCTGCAGGCCGATCCACCGGACCACACCCGCCTGCGCGGCCTGGTGGTGAAGGCCTTCACCGCCCGCCGCGTCGAGGACATGCGGCCGCGGATCCAGGAGATCGTCGACCAGGCCATCGATGCCGTGATCGAGCGCGGCCACATGGACCTGATCGAGGACTTCGCCTTCCGTCTGCCGGTCACGATCATCTGCGACATGCTCGGAATCCCCGAGGAGCATCGCGAGGTGTTCTACAAGAGCTCGCGCGACGGCGGGCGGCTGCTCGATCCCGTGCCGCTTTCGCCGGAAGAGATCAAACAGGGCAACGCCGCCAACCTGATGGCGCAGATGTATTTCCAGCAGCTGTTCGAGCTGCGCCGCAAGAATCCCGGCGACGACCTCATCACCCAGCTGGTGCAGGCCGAGGAGGACGGCAACAAGCTCACCAACGAGGAACTGACCGCCAACATCATCCTCCTGTTCGGCGCAGGCCACGAGACCACGGTCAACCTGATCGGCAACGGCCTGCTCGCGCTGCATCGCAATCCGGACCAGCTGGCGCTGCTCAAGGCGCGGCCGGAACTGATGGAGGGCGCTATCGAGGAATTCCTGCGCTACGATTCCTCCGTGCAGATGACCGGGCGCGTCGCGCTGGAGGATGTCGACCTCGGCGGCGCGAGGATTCCCAAGGGTGAGAGCGTGTTGTGCCTGCTCGGCTCGGCCAATCGCGATCCCGCGGTCTATCCTGACCGGCCTGACCGGCTGGACGTCACTCGGGCGAACGTCAAGCCGCTGTCGTTCGGCGGCGGCATCCATTTCTGTCTGGGCGCCCAATTGGCGCGAATCGAGGCCGAGATCGCCATCGCCACGCTGCTCCGGCGGCTGCCGGACCTGCGCATCGACGACGTCGAAAACCCGGAATGGCGGCCGACCTTCGTGCTGCGCGGGCTGAAGCGGCTGCCGGCGAGCTGGTGAGGGTCTTCCGCGTTAACCGCCGCGCGCAACAGTCGCTGTGACTTCGCCACACTTCCCTCTATATAGGGAGCTGTTCCGGCGCGCCTGAGGCCCTCAGGTTCGGCCCGGGCCGGTTTGGCCGAGGGGAGACCCGTGCAGACGACGCTGCTCGGATTGGCGATTGCCTTCATCATTGCGCTGCTGGCCGCGCTGATCGGGCCTTACTACATCGACTGGAACCAGTTCAGGCCCCAGTTCGAGGCGGAGGCTGGCAAGATCATCGGCGTGCCGGTGCGGGTCGCGGGCGAGCTCGATGCTCGGCTGTTGCCGGCGCCGACGCTGCGGCTGCGCGGCGTCACCTTCGGCGGCAACAACGATCTCGGCCGCCTGCGCGCCGACAAGCTGGACGTCGAGTTCAGCCTCAGCTCCCTGATGCGCGGCGAATGGCGCGCCACCGAGCTTTCGGTTGGCGGCAT
>NZ_JAEMSD010000775.1 GCF_016462955.1 Bradyrhizobium sp.
TCGACCTGATCCAGGAAGGCAACATCGGCCTGATGAAGGCGGTCGACAAGTTCGAGTACCGCCGCGGCTACAAGTTCTCGACCTACGCCACGTGGTGGATCCGGCAGGCGATCACCCGCAGCATTGCGGATCAGGCCCGCACCATCCGCATCCCCGTGCACATGATCGAGACGATCAACAAGATCGTGCGCACGTCCCGCCAGATGCTCAACGAGATCGGCCGCGAGCCGACCCCGGAAGAGCTCGCCGAAAAGCTCGGCATGCCCCTTGAGAAGGTGCGGAAAGTCCTCAAGATCGCCAAGGAGCCGCTGTCGCTGGAGACGCCGGTCGGCGACGAGGAGGATTCACACCTCGGCGATTTCATCGAGGACAAGAACGCAATCCTCCCCATCGACGCCGCGATCCAGTCCAATTTGCGCGAGACCACCACGCGCGTGCTCGCCTCGCTCACCCCGCGCGAAGAGCGCGTGCTGCGCATGCGCTTCGGCATCGGCATGAACACCGACCACACGCTGGAAGAAGTGGGACAGCAGTTCAGCGTGACGCGCGAGCGTATCAGGCAGATCGAGGCGAAAGCGCTGAGGAAGTTGAAGCATCCGTCGAGGAGCCGGAAGCTGCGGAGCTTTTTGGATAACTAAATCCGGATTGTTGTGCTCTGGCTCGAGCCGGGTAAGCATCGAAATTAGAACGGCGGGCCGAAAGCCCGCCGTTTTTGTATCAGGACCTGATGCTGCTTTTTAAGTCGGTCGATTCGCAGGTATATTGTCGCGGGCTTCCGGTCTCGCTCGTGCGAAACTATTTCCGATCGATCAAGGTGAAAGCGCGGTTGTTGAGGGTGTTGTTGGCTGCATCGCAGCGTCGCTAGCGATAAGGGGCGTGCAGATGGTTTGGCTCAAGAGCTACACTGATATCATCAGAGCCCACATGGATGCTGGTGGAGTTCCGGCGCTGACCTACGCAGCGCTCGAAGCTCGATTTGCTTTGGAACGAGTTTGCTATGAGCGCCTCAGGATTGCGCATAGCTATATTTCTCACAGCGATTTGCGAACCTGGAAGCCGCAGCATGTTGTGCAAACGGTCATGGAGATGGTCGACGCCAACATCGCGAGCGACTGGACGTTGAATATCGGCTCCGAGCCAGGAGATCATCCCCCGAAGTATATTCCGGTAGGCACTCAAAAGGGATTTGATCCAAAATACATCAATCAACTTTGGCAGGCGGTCAGTTCATTCCTTCACTGCGCCCTTCCGCGGGAGACAAAAGCTCCTATCGAGCACTACGCCGCAGAGATGAAGCTGAGGTCGAAACTCGAAGAGGTCTTGCGAGAACTCGATCGAATATCTGAAGGCACCATGATTGGCGCATTGGTTCTTGAAAAGGTGAGTTTTGATTGCGTCTGTGGTCAGAAAAATAGTCGTTCAACCGCATCGCTAAAGCACAACGACATAATCAATTGCATCAAAGAGGGTTGCAAAGAACAGTTTCGAGCAGAAGAGGTGGCAGATGAGTTCTTCTTTGAACGAAGGAAGATCCCTGTGTCTTGTCACAAGTGCGGCTACCAACATGGTCTTCCGTATAGAGAAGTGACCGAGATGAGTAAGGCGACCGAGGGGTGGGAGTTCAAATGCAGAGACTGCGGAGTTAGCAACGTCTTTATGTGGCAGCTCCGGCAGTTTGCGCGCAATGATCAGGGGATGCCGGAGCCGACAGACCAAGATGGATGAGCAGCGTAAAGCTGGATTGCGTTGGACTTGCTTTGACCCCGATGATCGGTCCCCACCTCACCGTCTACTACAACAGCCGCTGCCCCGTCTGCGACGCCGGCATCGACTGGCAGCGCAACAAGCTGCTGGCGCTGGTGCGCGCGGGCACGGTCGAGTTCAGGGACATCAACGAGCAGCCTGATGCGCTGGCGCGCTTCGGCGCCTCGCTCGACGACATCAGGCGGCGCCTGCATACGACTGACGAGGCCGGCCGGCTTATCGTCGGCGCGGATGTCGCGATTGCGCTCTGGCGGCTGACGCCGGGGGAGGGGTGGCTTGCGACGATGCTTGGCAATCGCGTGGCGCTGCCGGTCACGCAATTCTTTTACGACCGGTTTGCCGATCTGCTGTTTGCCTGGAATAGATGGAGCGGGCGCTGGTGAGCGCCAGGCGAGGCATTGCGGCTTTGGATTGAATTGGTTGGCCGCGGACTCTGACACCTCTCC
>NZ_JAEMSD010000776.1 GCF_016462955.1 Bradyrhizobium sp.
AGTTGAAGCCGGCTTCCTTCATTGCGGAGGAGTAGCTGTAGTCCGGCAACGAGCCGGCCTTGCGTCCGACGATCTTGTTGAGATTCGGGCCGAGGCGGTTGTCGCCCTCCTTCATGGAATGGCAGGTGCGGCAGGAATTGTTGAAGGCCTGCTTGCCGGCGTCGTCATTCGCGGATTGCTGCGCGAGCGAGGGCGGCGCAAACAGGAGCAGCGTCAATGCTGCAGCGCCGACGAGGGCGTGCAGCCGCAGGCTGGACGAGGATTCCAAGCGTGATTGCATTTGCGCCTCCATCGGGGACCTGCGCCAAAGCAAGCGCGCGTCGGGAATGCCGAGGGCAAACGAAAACGGCCCCGGTGGGTTCCGGGGCCGTTTGCGTCACGTGTCCTGTCGCTTTACCGCGTTGCGGTGCCGAGGTCCGCACGGCGCTCCGTCATGGGAAGCACGATCACCTTGGTGCCGACGTTGACGCGGGAATAGAGGTCGGTGACGTCCTCGTTGGTCATGCGGATGCAACCGGAGGAGACGCGCTTGCCGATGGTCTCGGGGGCGTTGGTGCCGTGGATGCGGTAGATGGTGCCGCCGAGATACATGGCGCGCGCGCCGAGCGGATTGCCGGGGCCGCCTGCCATGTGGCGCGGCAGATAGGGCTGGCGGGCGATCATTTCCGGCGGCGGCGTCCAAGCCGGCCATTCGGCCTTGCGGCTCACCGACTGGATGCCGGACCAGGTGAAGCCATCGCGGCCGACGCCGATGCCGTAGCGCAAGGCCTGGCCGTTGCCGAGCACATAATAAAGATAGGTGTTGGGCGTATCGATGATGATGGTGCCCGGCGCTTCGCGCGTTGCATAAGACACGGTCTGGCGGCGGAAGCGGGCCGGCACCTCGACGGCGTCCTGATCCTCGGACGGTTCGGTCTGATAGGTCGGCGCCTGATAGGGTTGATAGGGCTGGAACGGCTGGGGCGCGGCAGTCGGCGGCAACGGCTGGAAGAACGGGAAGATCTGCATCGGAGCGGCGTTGGCCGCACCGGCGAATGCGACCGCGGAGATCGCTACTGCACCGAACGCGACGACGCGCGAATAGGTCTTGAAGGTGTCCAGATTGAACATGTGATCGCCCCTGTTTGCTCGGTGTTGTTTTTCACCGCGGCACCGTTTCGGTGCTCCGTTGCGTAAGATCACTAACGGCAAAGCGTTTCGGGACATTTGCGCGGAAAGCCGAAAATGGTTTCACGGCGGCAAGGATTGTTTCATGACAGTTTCGTGGCCGTAGGCGTCCGTTAACGAACAAAACAGCCCGCCGACATTTCGATGACGTCACACGCCTGAAATATCCTTCGTTGATGGTCGATGCCTGAGAATCATCAAACTCTCGGGATTTTCCGATGCGGGTATTAATCGCGACCGACGCCTGGCATCCGCAGGTCAATGGCGTGGTGCGGACGCTGACCTCGCTGGCGAACGCGGCCAAGGCACTCGATGTCGAGATCGCCTTCCTCACGCCGGACGGCTTTCCGTCCTGGCCGGTGCCGACCTATCCAGGCCTGCGCTTTGCGCTGCCTTCGGCGAAGGAGATCGCGCGGCGGATCGAGGCCGCGGCG
This sequence comes from Bradyrhizobium sp., assembly GCF_016462955.1. Classification (GTDB taxonomy): domain Bacteria; phylum Pseudomonadota; class Alphaproteobacteria; order Rhizobiales; family Xanthobacteraceae; genus Bradyrhizobium. The sequence goes on from NZ_JAEMSD010000776.1 coordinate 1,602, forward strand.
CCTGACGCGCTGCACATCGCGACCGAGGGCCCGATCGGCTGGGCCGCGCGGGCCTATTGCCGCCGCAACCGGCTTGCCTTCACCACGTCCTACACAACGCGCTTTCCGGAATATGTCGCGGTGCGGACCGGCATCCCCGCAAGCGTCGGCTACGCCGTGCTGCGCCACTTCCACGATGCCGCCGCCATGACCATGGTGGCGACCCCGTCGCTGCGGCAGGAGCTATCCGAGCGCGGCTTCAAGCGGCTCGGCTTCTGGACGCGCGGCGTCGATACCGAGCTGTTTCATCCCGATGCTCCGGCACAGCTCGACCTGCCACGTCCGATCTTCATGACGATGGGGCGCGTGGCGGTGGAGAAGAACCTCGAAGCGTTCCTCTCGCTCGATCTGCCCGGCACCAAGGTCGTCGTCGGCGACGGTCCGCAGAAGGCTGCGCTGGAGAAGAAATATCCCGCCGCAATCTTCCTCGGCGAGAAGAAAGGCGCGGATCTCACCGCGCATCTCGCCGCGGCCGACGTGTTCGTGTTTCCGAGCCTGACCGACACGTTCGGCGTGGTGCAGCTGGAGGCGCTCGCCTGCGGCACGCCGGTGGCGGCGTTTCCGGT
>NZ_JAEMSD010000777.1 GCF_016462955.1 Bradyrhizobium sp.
CTCCCCCACCCTCCCCCACAAGGGGGGAGGGAGCGCAGTGCGCCGTGCGGCAGCCTGCAAGTCCCTAAGCATGCTCACCCCAAGCCTTCAATTCGCCGGGCAGCGCATACGCCCATTGCGTGATGTTGCCGGCGCCGAGGCACACGACGAGATCGCCGCTCTTGGCGATGCCATGGACGATCTTGGCCAGCTCGCCTGCATTGGGCAGCGGCACCACCTCGCGATGGCCATGGGCGCGCAGGCCCGCGACGAAATGATCGCGATCGATGCCCTCGATCGGCGCTTCGCCTGCGGAATAGACATCGGCGACAACAACCGCGTCGGCATCGTTGAAGCAGGTGCAGAATTCCTCGAACAGGGATTGCAGGCGGGTGTAGCGATGCGGCTGCACCACGGCGATCACCTTGCCGCTGTACGAATCGCGCGCCGCTTTCAGCACCGCCGCGATCTCCACGGGATGATGGCCGTAGTCGTCGATCACGGTGACGCCGTTCCACTCGCCGGTCTTGGTGAAGCGGCGCTTGACGCCGCCGAAGCCTGCGAGCGCCTTGCGGATCGCATCGTCGGAAACGCCGAGCTCGTGCGCGACCGCGATCGCCGCCGTCGCGTTCGAGGCATTGTGCCGGCCCGGCATCGGCAATGCGAGGCCGGCGATTTCGTGCACGGCCCCGCTCTTGCGGTCACGGATCACGACCGTGAATTTCGAGCCGCCGCCGCCGGCGGTGAGATCGACCAGCCGCGCGTCGGCCTGCGGATTCTCGCCATAGGTGATGATGCGGCGATCCTCGATCCTGCCGACGAGGCTCTGCACCACGGGATGATCGATGCACATCACGGCAAAGCCGTAGAACGGCAGGTTCTCGACGAAGTGGCGGAAGGCGTCCTGCACGGCCTCGAAGGTCTTGAAGTGGTCGAGATGCTCGGGGTCGACATTGGTCACGATGGCGACATCGGTCGGCAGCTTCAGGAACGTGCCGTCGCTCTCGTCGGCCTCGACCACCATCCAGTCGCCGGCCCCCAGCCGCGCGTTGGAGCCGTAGGCGTTGATGATGCCGCCGTTGATCACGGTGGGATCGAGCCCGCCGGCATCGAGCAGCGTTGCGACCATCGTGGTCGTCGTGGTCTTGCCGTGGGTGCCGGCGATGGCGACGCAGCTCTTCAGCCGCATCAGCTCGGCCAGCATCTCGGCGCGGCGCACCACCGGAATACGACGTTCGCGCGCGGCCATCAGTTCCGGATTGTCGCGCTTGATCGCGGAGGACACCACCACGACCTCGGCGCCGTCGACATTCTCGGCCTTGTGGCCGACCGAGACCTTGGCGCCCTTCTTGCGCAAACGGTCGAGATTATAATTGTCGGAGGCGTCCGAGCCCTGCACCGCATAGCCGAGATTCACCAGCACCTCGGCAATGCCGCTCATGCCGATCCCGCCGATCCCGACGAAGTGGATGGGTCCGATCTCGCGCGGCAGTCTCATGCTCTATCCCGTCGTTCGGCCGTCATGCCCGGGCTTGTCCCGGGCATCCACGAATCCTAACGTCCTTCTTGCAAGACGTGGATGGCCGGGACAAGCCCGGCCATGACGGCAAAAGTACGAAATTTTGGTACGTTTCGCGTCAGAGTCCCGCGACTTTCACCACGAGATCCGCCAGCCGCTCGGCGGCATCGAGCCGGCCTGCCCCCTTGGCGGCTTCCGCCATGGCGGCAAGGCGCTCAGGCTCGGCGGCGAAGGCCGAGATCTCGGCGGCGAGGCGGTCGGAGGTGAATTCGGCCTGCGGGATGCGGACGGCGCCGTCGACCTTGGCCAGCACGCCGGCATTGGCGAACTGGTCCTGGTCGATCGAGCCCGGCAGCGGCACCAGGATGGAGGGCCGGCCGATCGCGGCGAGTTCGGCCACGGTGCCCGCGCCGGAGCGCGACACCACGAGATGGTTGGAGGCGAGTCGCGCCGGCAGATCGGTGAAGAACGGCGCGAGCTCGGCCTTGATCTTGAGCTTGTCGTAGACCGCGCGCACGCGGCTCATGTCCTCTTCGCGCACCTGCTGGGTCAGGACGAGGCGGCTCCACAGCGCAGGCTCGAGCCGCTCGATCGCACCGGGCACGATGTCGGCCATGATGCGCGCGCCCTGGCTGCCGCCGACGACGAGCAGGCGCAGCGGGCCGTTCACCTCGGGCGCGACGTACGTCACCGCAGCAGCGGCAAGGA
>NZ_JAEMSD010000326.1 GCF_016462955.1 Bradyrhizobium sp.
CCGGCAATGTGGATTCGTAGGGACGCGCAGCCTCGATGCCGCTGCGACGAAGCGAGCGCACCGCCTCCGAGGCACGGGCGAGGCGCCGGCCACGATCGAGTTCGGTGATCCGGGCCTGTGCGGTGGTCACGTGCCGCTTCAGCCGGGCGATCTCGGTTGCGAACAGCGCGCGCGCCGTCATCGCCGCATCGCGGTCGGCCTCCAGGCCGGCGATGGCGTCGGCGGCGTCCCTGGCGAGGTCATCACGGCCACCGTCCAGCGCGGCGACCGCGCGGGTCTCGAGGTCGGCGATGCGGGCGCAGGTCGCCTCGAGTTTGCGGCCCTCCTGCTGGTCCTGCGCAATCGCCAGCGCCAGCGTTCGCTTGCTGCGTTCGAGGGCGGCGGCTGCATCGCGCATCTGCTGGTCGAGGACCAGAAGGGCAGTACGGTCCTCTAGTTCCTCTCCAGCTGCGGCCACGCTCCCGCGGAAAAGTGTCACGACTGTCTTGAACATTGTCTGCTCCCTGTTATGAGCGCTGCTCACAACAGCTTTGTAGCAACAACCTTGAACATCGTTCAAGAATTATTTGAGCATCGCTCAAGAATTCGGTTAGAGATGACTAAAGCCTTGGCACGGCGGGAAAAATTACGGACCGAACTGATCCAGGCGGCCGAACAGATGATCGCGGAGCGGGGGTTGGCGGGCCTGAAAACCCGCGACCTAGCCCGCGAGATCGGCTGCGCCAATGGCGCGGTCTACAATCTCGTGGCGGATGTCGACGAGCTGATCCTGCGCGTGGGCTCACGCACTTTGCACCGGCTCGATGAGGCGCTCAGTGTCGCCATCGGTGCGGGCGAGCCGTCGCCGCGCGACTCCCTGGTCCGCATCGCAATCGCCTATTGTGATTTCGCAGCCGCAAACCTCCAGCTTTGGCGCGCGCTGTTCGAACACCGCATGGCGGCCGACAAGCTCGTCCCCGATTGGTCCGCCCACGACCAGATGCAGCTGTTCCGTCACATCTACCAGCCGTTGGCAGCGCTGTTACCGGAGCGAAGCCCGGAGGAACTCGGCATCACTGCCCGCAGCCTGTTCTCGGCTGTGCATGGCATGGTGGCGCTGGGATTGGAGCAGAAGCTGGTTGCCGTGCCTCTGCCGGCCTTGCGCGAGGAAATCGCCACCCTCGTGCGTGCGATGATCGACGGACTGATCGCGCAAGCAGCGGAAAGCCGGCTGACACAAGCCCGCTGACTGGGCGCAGGACCGGCATCACGTCAGGCTACGTTCCCAACCTCAATCTCGCGGATTGCTAGGAACGAACATTCCGAGGGCTCGTTGTCGCGCATAGATTCCCTCACAGCGCGAGCCCTCCCATGTATCACCACGTCAAGAAGCTGATGTTCACCGTGCGCGTCGACGAACCCGATCCGCGCTTCGGCAATATGCTCCTCGAGCAGTTTGGCGGCGCCAACGGCGAACTTGCGGCGGCGATGCAATACTCGATTCAAGGGCTGAATTGCGAGGACCCCGATCGTAAGGACCTCTTGATGGATATCGGCACCGAAGAGCTCAGCCATCTCGAGGTCGTCGGTTGCCTTGCCCGCATGCATCTCGCGCCGTCGAAGAATGACCGCCAGGCAGCCGAAGCCGATCCGTTGATTGCGATCGCCGGCGGCGGCGGCGTCAATCTGTTCAACTCGCAGGGAAATCCCTGGACCGCCGACTATCTCAAGATCACCGGCGAGCTCGACGTCGATCTCCGCAGCAATATTGCCGCCGAGGCGCGTGCCAAGATCGTCTATGAGCGACTGATCAATTTCTGCGACGATGCCGGCAGCAAGGACGCGCTGCAGTTCCTGATGACGCGGGAGATCACACATATGAAGGCGTTCGCGCGCGCGCTCGAAAGCCTGTCCAAGCCGGCCTTCAGCATCGGCAGGCTCGCTCCGACGCCTGGTCTCGTGAACCAGTACTTCAACGATTCCACCGGCAGCGGCGAGCACGGCGAAATCGACACCCGCGGCCCCTGGAATGAAGGTGAAGACTGGGTCTTCACGGAATCGCCGGCGTTGCAATCCACCGATCCCAACGGTGCGACACCGATCGTCACCGAGAGCTCGTCGCCCGTCGACGAGTCCGGCCTGACCGACCTCCTGCTCCACGAGCTGCGCGACATTCTCCATGCCGAGAAGCAGCTGACGAAGGCGCTTCCCAAGATGGCGCAGGCCGCGCGCTTCGACCAGCTGCGCGAGCTGTTCGAGCAGCACCTGGTCGAGACCGAGAACCAGGTCGAGCGCATCAACGAATGCTTCGAGCTCCTCGGCGAGACGGCCCGCGCCAAGCCTTGCAAGGGCATGATGGGCCTGATCGAGGAAGGCCAGGAGGTCATGAAGGAAGCCGAGGAGAAGGAGGACGCGGCCGCCGACCTCGCGCTGATCTCCGCGGCCCAACGCGTCGAACATTACGAGATGTCCGGCTACACCACGGCGCGCAACCTCGCACAGCAGCTCCGGCACAGCGCGGTTGTCGCGCTGCTGTCCAAATCGCTGGCGGAGGAGGAGAATTCCGATCTCCTGCTCAACCAGATCGCACGCTCGTTGATGTCGGTCGCAAAGATGCCGGCCGCGCTGGAGCAGGCTGAATAAGGAGCGCCGCTCGAGCAACGCGTATCCGATCAGTTAAGCCGCCTCGCATCTGGTGCGGGGCGGCTTGGCGCTTCTTTGCTATGGCATACACCTTGCCTCTCGATGCCCGACAATGCGGACAGGAGGCACCCTTGAGCGTTTCACCCTTCGATTTGAGCCGCCGCAAGGTCCTGCTCGGCGGCCTCGGTGCCGCCGGTATGGCAACATTTGCTCCCCACCTTGCTTGGGCGCAGGGGCGCAGCGAGACGTTGCTGGTGGTGCAGGAGCTCGGGCCGAACTCGCTGGACATGCAGGGTGTTGGCTCCAACCAGACCGTGAACGGCCTGTCCTGGAATTGCTACGACCGGCTGCTCACCTATGCCGCGAAGACACTGCCGGACGGCACGTTGTCGTATGACCGCGAGAAGCTCGCGCCGGAGCTCGCCGAGAGCTGGGAGGTCGCGCCCGACGGCATGTCCTGCACCTTCCGCCTGCGGAAGGATGCTAAATTCCACGACGGTACGCCGGTGACCGCCAAGGACGTCAAATGGTCGTTCGACCGCGCCGTGAAGGTCGGCGGCTTCCCGACCTTCCAGATGTCGGCGGGGTCACTGGAGAAACCGGAACAGTTCGTGGTGGTCGATGATCACACTTTCCGCATCGATTATGTGCGCAAAGACAAGATGCTGCTGTTCAACCTCGCCGTCGTCGTGCCCTTCATCATCAATTCCGAGCTCGCCAGGAAGAGCGCGACGCCGGAAGACCCGTGGGCGCTGGCTTGGCTGAAGAACAACGAGGCCGGCGGCGGCGCCTACAGGATCGAGAGCTGGAAGCCGGGCAGCGAGACCGTGCTGATGCGCTTCGACGACTGGAAGAGCGGGCCGCTGCCGAAGGTGAAGCGCGTGATCGCGCGCGACGTTCCTTCCGCCGGCACGCGCCGTGCCATGCTGGAGCGGGGCGATGCGGATATTTCCAGCGGCTTTGCGCCGCGCGATTTCGAGCAGATCATCAGGGAGGGCAAGGTCAAGGTCTCGGGCGTGCCGATCCCGAACGCGCTGTGGTACGTCGCACTGAATACCGCGAAGCCGCCGTTCGACAATGTCAAGCTGCGCCAGGCGATCGCTTGGGCCATGCCGTATCAGCAGATCCAGACCAGCGCCTTCTTCGGCCGCGCCGTTCCCATGTATGGCGGCCCGACCCACGCCTCAAAGGCGGTCTGGCCGCAGCCGTTTCCTTACGTCACCGATCTCGACAGGGCCAAGGCTTTGCTGAAGGAGGCAGGCTTCGAATCCGGCCTGGAGACGACGCTTTCGCTGGACGCCGGGACCGCGACTGTCGGCGAGCCGACAGCGATCCTCATCCAGGAGAGCCTCGCGAAGATCGGTATCAAGGCCGCTATCGAAAAGATCCCTGGCGCCAATTGGCGCACGACGCTGAACAAGAAGGAGCTGCCGCTCGCCCTCAACCGCTTCAGCGGGTGGCTGGATTATCCCGAATACTACTTCTACTGGAACTTCCACGGCAACAACTCGATCTTCAACATTTCCTCCTACCAGAACAAGGAGATGGACGCGCTGATCGACAAGGCGCGCTTCAGCACCGATGCCGCGGAGTACGACAAGGCGGTGAAGGATTTCATCACGCTCTGCATGCGCGACGTTCCCGTCGTTCCGCTCAACCAGCCGATCCACGACGTTGCCATGCAGAAGGCCGTCACCGGCTACCAGTTCTGGTTTCACCGCGAACCGGACTACCGGCAGTTCGCGAAGGGCTAATGCCCATCGACGACTTTGATCGCACTTGACGCTGCCCGCGCCTGCTCGATTGAATAGGCGCGCACCAGCCGCGCCGCACTCGCGCGCAGCATCGCGACGTCGAGCTTACCTTGCCGCGATCCCTCGAGAGCACAGGCAAAGACCCGGTAGAATTGCGCGCCGTCATAGGCGACCAGCAGCAGATCGACGCCGGCATTGATCGCTTCGACCACGGCTTTGCAGACGTCGTTCTGGTAGATCGCGCCCATGACGAGGTCGTCGGTCATCACCACGCCCTGGTAACCCCACCTCTGGCGAATGATGCCGTCGACGACGCGTTTCGAGTGCGAGGCGGCGCGATCGGGGTCGACGGCGGTCAACGTGACATGACCGACCATCAGCGCGCTGCGCGAGTGCGACAGCACCTGCCGGAACGGCAGCCAGTCCGTTGCTTCCAGCTCCGTCACCGGCGTATCGAGATTGGCGCTGAAGTGGTGGGTGTCGCTGCGTACGCGGCCGATGCCCGGAAAATGCTTCAGCGTGGCACCGACGCCGGATTCCTCGAGGCCGCGCACATAGGAAGTCGCGATGGCGCTGACCACGGCGGGATCTGACGCGATCGCACGCTGTCCTATCAAGGTATGGAAATCGAGACGGTTGCGCTGCGCCTGCGGCTTCAGGTCGAGCACCGGCGCGAGGTTGAGGTTGACGCCAAGCCCTGCGAGCTCGCGCCCGTGAATGCGGCCGAACTCTTCGGCCTTGGCCCGCTGGTCGTCGGGGGCGAGCCCGGCGAGCGTTGCCAGCGCCGGCAGCTTCGTCAGCGGCGGCGCGAGATGCCCGACGATGCCCCCTTCCTGGTCCGCGGCGACGAGCAGCGGCGGCAGGCCGGCTGCGCGCCTGATGTCCTGGAGCGCCGCGATCTCGTTGCGCAGCGCGTCGACCATCCGTCCCCGGATATTGTGCCGGGTGACATAGACGCCGCCGATCAGGCCCAGCTCGGCGAGGCGAGCGACCTCGGGGAAGGAGGAATAGCCGACCATGAAGTGAGGCCCGAGCTGCCGCGCCTCGGCCGTGCCGGCGCCGAGAACGCGATGCTTGCGCAGCTCGAACGTCAGATGCGCTGCGAACATCAACACCGGTGGCAGGCACCAGAGCATGATCAGCGCCTTGCCGGCAAAGCTGCGCCAGCGCCCTCCCCACAGCAGGACCAGCACGATCGCCACGCTTGCGACGACAAGCGCGACGTTTCCGGCGCCGCGCAGCACGAGCAGATAGGGATCGTTCTTGTTGAGGGCCGCGAATGCAACAACGGGCGCGGCCAGCCAGAGCAGGATGAGGCCGATTCGGCGGAGGAATTTCATGGTGCGTCACACGCGATGAGTGGCGAATGCTTCGCACCTAACAAGGCGAGCAATGCTGCGCGAGAGCCAAATCCGCGCCTGCACGAAATCTGCAAAAGACTCCTGAAGCCGTGCAGACGATGGGCCCGCCTTCTGCACAAGCGCCGTTCAGACTTGCCATGCCATCCATTACGAAGGGTTTTCTGGACATGACGAGCCTGGCTTCGACGATCGCAGCCGACATCCAACCGGACAAACATTCCGCAATTCCGGCCAAGCTCGGCTGCGCGCTGATGCTGGCCGCGCTCGCCGACTGGCTGTTCTATGGCGAGCGGATCGGGCTGTCGCTGACGCTGTTTGCGATCGTGATCGCCGGCGTGTCGTTGTTCTTCAATCACGCAGCGCTGGACCTGCGCCGCGCCGTGATCGGCTCGGTCATTCTCGTTGCCGGCCTCGTGCCAGCCGTCGACGAGCTCAACACGCTGTCGTTCCTGATCCTCATCGCCTCGCTGACGATTGCGTTGCTGCTCGTGACCAATGCGGAAACGACCGATCTCGCCGACCGAGCCCGGGCGATACGCAACTTCGTCCTGTTCGGCCCCTTCAGGTTGTTCCCCGAGGCGCTCCAGATCTTCAATATCTCCGCCTTCACCCGTGGCGTCGCGCTCTGGCTGCTGCCGGCGACGCTCGGCGCCGTATTCGTCGCATTGTTCGCGGCGGCCAATCCGGTGATCGAGCAGTGGATCTCCCTGCTCAATCCGAAGGTTGCCTTGGAATATGTCCGCGTGTGGCGTGTGCTGTTCTGGGTCTTGATGCTGGCCCTGGTCTGGCCGTTCATCCATGTGCGCTGGCGGCGCCGGAAGGTCGTCATGCCGGCCGCGGCCGATGAACCCGTGCCGCCGCCGCTCCCGCCATTCGTCTCGGCCGAATTCCTCGGCCCCGCCACCGTCCTGCGCTCGCTGATCCTGTTCAACCTGCTGTTCGCGGCGCAATCCGTCCTCGACGGTCTCTATCTCTGGGGACGCGTGGCGCTGCCCGACAACATGACTTATGCGGCCTACGCCCATCGCGGCGCCTATCCGCTGATTGCAACCGCCTTGCTCGCCGCCGCCTTCGTGCTGGTCGCGATGAGGCCGGGAGGGCCCGCGGAGCAATCGAAGGTGATCCGGCCGCTGGTCTATCTCTGGGTCGGTCAGAACGTTCTGCTGGTCGCGTCCTCCATCCTCCGGCTGGATCTCTACGTCGACATCTACATGCTGACCTACTGGCGGGTCGCGGCCTTCATCTGGATGGGGCTGGTGGCGCTGGGGCTGATCCTGATCGTGGCCCGCATCGCGCTCAACCGCTCCAACAGGTGGCTCATCAGCGCCAACCTGATCGCGCTGACGGCCGTGCTGTACGGTGCTTCGCTGGTGAACTTCGATGCGTTCATTGCCGACTATAATGTGAGCCACAGCAGTGAAACGTCGGGCAAGGGCGTGTCGATCGATGCAAACTATCTCCTTACGCTCGGACCGCAGGCGCTGCCGGCGCTCGACAAGGTCATTGCCCATCGTCCTGGCGATGACTGTCTTGCGCGGCGCCGCGATCGGCTTGTAGAAACCCAACGGCTGGACATGGAATGGCGAGCCTGGGGCGTCCGGAGCTGGCGCCTGCAGCGCAGGCTCGATGCGCTTGCCAGGCGCCCGCGTGACAGTCAGCCGGCAGGGTGAGCGGAGAGACCTTTGGCGCATCGCATTCTGATCGTCGACGACGAGAGCCACATCCGCGAGGTCGTCCGCGTCGCGCTCAAGAAGGCCGGCATGGACGTCATCGAGGCGCGCGACGGCAAGGAGGCGCTGAGCCGCTTTGCCGCCGACAAGCCCGACCTGATCGTACTCGACATCGGCATGCCCGAGTTCGACGGTCTCGAGGTCTGCCGCGAGATTCGCAAAGGCTCCGACGTGCCGATCCTGTTCCTGTCGGCGCGCGACGAGGAGATCGACCGCATCCTCGGCCTCGAGATCGGCGGCGACGACTACGTCACGAAGCCGTTCAGCCCGCGCGAGCTGGTGGCGCGGGTCAACGTCATCCTGCGCCGCCTCACCCCGCGCAACGGCGAGGCAAAGGCGGGGCCCACCGCACTGGCGCAAGGCGGCCTGCTGATCGATCCCGAGCAGCATCTGGCCTCATTCGCCGGCACGCCGCTGAAGCTGACCGCGATCGAGTTCGGCATCCTCCGCGCTTTCCTGACGCGGCCGACCTCGGTGTTCAACCGCGAGCAGCTGATGCGGGCGGCCTACCAGCTCAACATCCAGGTCTCCGACCGCACCATCGACAGCCATATCCGCAACATCCGCGCCAAGCTGGCGGCGCTGAATTGCGAGAGCGTGATCGAGAC
>NZ_JAEMSD010000778.1 GCF_016462955.1 Bradyrhizobium sp.
GCTCCAGACCCAGAAAATCGCCCAGGCATTGCCCGATTGCGAGAGGGCGCTCGCGATCGCGCCGGACTCCGATCAAGCTCACCTGGTGCTGGGCCTTTGTCTTGCCGGACTCGGCCGGGTCGACGAGGCCCTCGCCAGCTTCGACCGAGCCCTCGATATCCGGCCCGACCTCGAGAGCGCGATCTCCAGCAGGATATTCACGCTCGATTTCGTGGCGGACGCCGGCGTCGCGCAGCATCAGCAGGCGCGACACCTGTGGTGGGAGCGGATCGGAACGAAAATCGCTTCAGATGCGGCGGCACCGCATGACAACAGCCGCGATCCCGATCGCCGCCTCGTGCTTGGCTACGTGTCATCGGACTTCAACGCGCATTCGGCCGCGTTCATTTTCAAGCCGGTCCTGCAGCACCATGACCGGGCGCAGTTCGAGATCGTGTGCTACGCGTGCTCGTCGAAGATCGATGCGACGACGCGCGAATTTCAGGGGATCGCCGACCGCTGGCGCGACGCATCGCAATGGAACGACGATCGCCTCGCCGCTCAGATCCGCGCCGACGGCGTCGATATCCTGATCGACCTGTCCGGCCACACCAGGGGAAACCGCCTCGGCGTGTTCGCGCGCAAGCCGGCACCTATCCAGGTCCATGGCTGGGGCCACGGCACCGGCACCGGGCTGCCGACGATCGATTATCTTTGCTCCGACCCGGTCGCGATCCCCCGCGAGGTCCGGCATCTGTTTGCGGAGACCGTCGTCGACCTGCCGTGCTTCGTAACGCTGGCGCCGCTGCCGGAGGGCGTGGTGCGGGCACAGGCGCCGGCGATCGCGAACGGCTTCGTCACCTTCGGCGTCTTCAACCGCATCAGCAAGATTTCGGACGCGGCGGTGGAAGCCTGGTCCAGGATTCTCGAGCGACTGCCGGGTTCAAGGCTGCTGATCAAGGATTTCGCGCTGGACGATGGGCTGGTGCGCGACAACCTGCTGGCGCGGCTCGCCGCGTGCCGCCTGACCACCGATCGGGTCGAGCTGCTCGGCGCCACCTCCCGGGACGACCATCTGGCCTCGTTCAATCGCGTCGATATTTGCCTCGACACGTTCCCGCAGAATGGCGGCGTCAGCACCTGGGAAGCCTTGCAGATGGGCGTGCCTGTTGTGGCGAAGCTCGGCAACAGCCTGCCCGGCCGCGCGGCCGGCTCCATCCTGACGGCGCTTGGCCTGCCGGACTGGGTCGCAGATAGCGCGGTGGCATATGTCGAGAGCTCAACACGCTGCGCATTGAACTGCCCGACAAGATCCGGGCCGCAGCCGCCGGAAACCCCGTCGCGTACGGGCGAGCGGTGGACCAGACCTATCGCGCGATGTGGAGACGTTATTGCAGCGGCACATCGTAGGGGCGGCAAAGCGGAGGCGTGCCCACCCTCGCCATCGCGGAGAGTTGGTGGGCACGGCGCGCGCAGTGCGCGCCTTTGTCCGCACTAAGAGACCGGCGCTCTGTTCAATGCAGCCGGAACACGCCGTCGACGGCGCGGAGCTCGGCGGGCTTGATCAGCTTGGAATGCGCGACGGTGACCGAATGGAGCGGGCCGTCGAGCTTTTCCTGCCAGAAGGCCAGGAAATCCTTCAGCGCGGGGAATTTCGGAAACATGTCGTAGTTCTGCCAGACGTAGGTCTGGAGCAGCGAGGGATGATCCGGCATTCGATAAAGGATTTGTGCCGTCGTCAGCCCGTAGCCCAGCATCTGTTTCCGGAAATCGTCGGAAACACCCCCAACGCGCAGTCCCATGCCAAACCTCCTTTGCAGGAGCGCATTCGGCGGGTGGCTTGATCCGTGCCCCGGGGAGCCACCCGGCTGCTGATGCGCTCACACCAGAAATGTGACGCAAACCGACAATTCATCTCAAGCCCAAAAGTTTAACAAGCTGTTGAAATTCAATGCGTTAGCAGCAGATACGCCACCGTGCTAATACGGGCTCCGGCATCGGTTAACGATAGTGAACGCCTTCTGGCAGTCCACGCTTTTGGCTGCTAATTTTTCTGCTACAAGCCCTTGCCCCCACAAAATTCCTGGCCTATTTCAGGCTCGCTCGTTCTAGCACTCACGGGCAACGATTGCTAACAATCTCAAAACCTCAACCCGAGCAATTGCTTAGGAGGACTGCATGAAATTCCGTCCGCTTCACGACCGCGTCGTGGTCAAGCGC
>NZ_JAEMSD010000327.1 GCF_016462955.1 Bradyrhizobium sp.
CTCCATGGCCGGAGGCGGCGGCGGGGCCTTGGCGGGGGCAAGCGGCGGCGAGGCGACGGCCGGCGGAGGCGGGGCGCGCGACACCGGCGGCGCCTGAGCCTGGGCAGGCTCGAGCGACACGGCACCGGGCTTGGGCGCCCGAAGGTCGGTGTCTGTTCCGCTACGCTTACCGAACACTTAACAACTCCATGCGGCGGCTTATCTTCCCCGCAACTTCTCAATCAGAGGTGAAAACAGGGACGACTTTTGTTTCTTGGTCTCGCTGCGGCCGGTCAGGCGCTGGGCGATCTGCAGAAACATATCGATCGACTTGTGGTTGGCGGAGATCTCCGCGATCATCTGGCCGTTGTTGGCCGCCGAGCCGAAGATCTGCGGCTCGAACGGGATCGAGACGATCGGCTGGCTCTCGATCGCCTTGGCGAACTCCGCGGCGGCGATTTCGGGCCGTTTCGGCACGCCGACCTGATTCAGGCAGTAGAGCGGCGGCCGGTCGTTGGGGCGGGCGGCCTTCAACAGATCGACCAGGTTCTTGGTATTGCGCAAATTGGCAAGATCGGGCGCGGCCACGATCAGGATGTCGTCCGCTCCGATCAAGGCGCGCTTGGTCCAGCCCGACCATTGATGCGGAACGTCGAGCACGATGCAGGGCATGGTGGAGCGCAGCGTGTCGAACACCGCGTCGAACGCGTCGGTGCCGAAATCATAGACCCGGTCGAGCGTGGCGGGCGCCGCCAGCAGGCTGAGATGGTCGGTGCATTTCGACAGCAGGCGGTCGATGAACGCAGTGTCGACGCGGTCGGGCGAGAACACCGCGTCGGCAATGCCCTGTGGTGGATCCTGGTTGTAGTCGAGGCCGGCGGTGCCGAAGGCGAGGTCGAGGTCGGCGACGACGGCGTCCATCGCGAGGTCACGCGCGATCGCCCAGGCGACGTTGTGGGAGATGGTGGAAGCTCCGACGCCGCCCTTGGCCCCGACCACGGCGATGATGCGGCCGACCGCCTTGGCTTCCGGCGCCGAGAACAGGTTGCAGATCGAGCGCACGACGTCGATCGCGCCGACCGGCGCCAGCACGTAGTCGCTGACACCGCGGCGTACGAGCTCGCGATAGAGCGTGACGTCGTTGATGCGGCCGATCACGACCACGCGGGTGCCGGCGTCGCAGACGGTTGCGAGCTGGTCGAGACCGCCCAACAGATCGTTGCGGCCGTCGCTCTCGAGCACGATCACGTTCGGCGTGGGGGCCGAACGGTAGGCTTCGATGGCGGCCGCCATGCCGCCCATCTGGATCTTTAGATGGGCCTTGCCGAGACGGCGATCCTCGCCGGCCGACTGCACCGCGGCGGCGGTCTCCACTGTCTCGCAGAAGGCCTGGACCGAGACGCGCGGCGCGGGCGCAATGTGCTCCTCCACCGGCGGCGTAGCTGCTGCCGGCTGCTCTTCTTGTGTCTGGCGCGCGTAGCTGATCATTTGCCGGTGTCGCTGAGTTTGGCCCTGTCGGCCTCAGGATAGGTGGTCGCCGACGTCATTCCCTTGCGATACTTCTCCAGGCCGGTGATGCGCCGCGGCGTGTATGACGGAGTTTCGGGCCGCGGCTGCTCGAGGTCCGAGGGATTGTCGACCATGGCTGCGAGGTTGCGCTGATAAGCGCAGCCGTAATTGTAATAGTCCTTGTTCTCGAACCATCGTTTGTTCTTCATCGAGGGTCCGATGTCCTCCGGCCACAGGCCGCAGGGACCGGCGACCGCCGCGATCTTCGAATAGGTGAGCCGGATCGGCGGCAGGAAGCGCTTGTCTTGCGGCTGGTAGGGGTGAACGCTGACTCCGCGCGGCGGAACGCCTGCGGCTGTCAGCATCGCCTGGATCTCACGCATGGTGTCCGCGACCGGACGGGCATTGGGGGTGTTGGAAGGCACGTCGATGCGGATGGCGCCGGTGCCTTCGTGCAGCCACGACGATGCGACGCCCATCACGTCAGCACGCTGGGCAGCGGTTAATCCGCCGCGGGCATGGCCCACGAAGACGACGATCGAGCGATTCTGCTCCTCGACCGCGATCGGATGGCGCTGCTTGTAGTCGTCGGGGATGGAGGCCGTGAGCACGTCGTCGTGCTGGCAGCCGCCGACGGCGAGCGCGATGCCAACCAGCGCGCCACCGAGGCGGAGGGCGCGTTTGCGAAGCTGGGGTGGTCTTGTCATCATCGTGAAGTCCCCGTTCCGCATCAGTCGGTAATGAAGCCGTAGGTGCCGCGGTAGTTCTTGGCTGGTTCGGTCCGTCCGGGCACGCCGTAGAGCCGGTTGATATTGCCGATCAGCTGGGCCTGCGGATCCGCAGGGGGGGCGAAGCCGTCATCCGGCCGCGACAGGTCCTTCGGCGCCACCGCGCGAACGACATAAGGCGTCACGATCACGACCAGCTCGGTCGCGTTGTTGACGAAGTCGCGGCTGCGGAACAGCGTGCCCAGAATCGGGAGCTGCATCAGCCCCGGCATTCCGCTGACCGCCTGCTTGGTCTGCTGATGGATGAGGCCCGCCATCGCCATCGCGCCGCCAGAAGGAATCTCCAGCGAGGTCTCGGCGCGGCGCGTCCTGATCGAGGGCACCGTCAGCGAGTTCACCGACGTCGAACTCACGGCCTGGGACAGCGTGATCGAATTCTCGTTCGACAGCTCCGAGACCTCCGTCATCACGCGCAAGCTGATCTTGCCCTCGCTCAGCACCACCGGCGTGAAGTTGAGCGAGATGCCGAACTTCTTGAAGCTGATCTGGGTGGTACAGACATGGGTGACGGGGTCGCACGCATAGCCAGCCGGGACCGGGAATTCGCCGCCGGCGATGAACGTCGCCGATTCACCCGAGATCGCGGTCAGGTTCGGTTCGGCCAGCGTGCGGATGACGCCCGCGGTCTCCATTGCGCGCAGGGTGGCCTGCACCGACGGGGCCGCGCCGAACTTCGTGGTCAGGTTGTTGCCGTCCACGAGGTTCCTGCCGAGGGCGGTGAACGGATTGGAGTTGGTGAAGCTCACCACCGACGTGCCGTAGTTGAGGTTGGCGGTCAGGTCGATGCCGAGCTGCTTGATGATGCTGCGCTGGACTTCGGCCACCGTCACCTTGAGCGTGATCTGGTCGCGGCCGCGCACCACGATCGAGTTGACCACCTTGTCGGCACCGCCCGCCAGGCGCGCAGCGAGTTCGTTGGCCTGCTGCGCCTCCATCGGATTGGCAGCCGTGCCGGTCAAGACGATGCCGTCGCCGAGGCCGTCGATCTGGATGTCCGAATTGGGCAGGATCTGCTTCAGAGCGGCCCTTACGCCGTTGAGGTCGCGCTTCACCGCGATGTCATAGGCCGCAATCTGCTGACCGGCCGAATCGAAGAACACGATGTTGGTCTGGCCGACCGCGGCGCCGATGATGTAGGCGCGCTGCGCCGAGCGGACCACCGCATTGGCGATCTTGGGGTCGGCGACCAGCACGTCCTTGATGTCGCGCGGCAGGTCGATCACGATCGACTTGCCGACCCCGAGCGAGAGGAAGCGCGCGTTGATCTGGCCGTCCGCCGCGGCGGACGGCACCGGGCGGTAATCGGCGGCGATCACCGGAGCGATCGCCGGGTTGAGCGCCAAGGCGAGGGCGGCCGAAAACGACAGGGTTCGGACCAGTGATAGACGCATCGTGGCCGAAGCCGATCTGGATTTGATGTCGACTGTCTTCATCGTGCCTTAGCCGTCTGACTTGGAATGCCGTAACGAATGATCGAAACGCCGTCCTGCTTCTGCGCGGAATCGTCGAGTGGGATCTCGCTCATCTTGACGTCGACGATGCTGCGCAGCGCCAGCGACAGCGTGCCGCTCTGCCGCGCCGCGGAGAGCGTCGCGGTCTGCGCGGGGTTGAGTTCGAGAGTGACGGTCTTGCCGACCACCGCGTTCTGGCCATCCTTCTCCTTGGGCGCCTGGTCGATCGCCAGGACCCGGATATTGGCCAGGATGATCTCGGAGGTGACGATATCAGGGGCGCCGCTGTTCTGGTCGGGGTTCTTCAAGCGGCGCGTGAGCAGGACGTCGACCCGGTCGTTGGGCAGGATGAAGCCGCCCGCGCCGGTCTCCGGGGAGATCTCGGTCGAGATCGCCCGCATGCCGGTGGGCAGGATCGCCGCCATGAAGCCGGAGTTTTCGGCCTTGACCAGTTTCTGGTCGCGGATCGGCTCACCCTGAATGAACGGCGCGCGCGCGATCGAACCGGCAACCTGGGTCGCACCTTCGGGGCGCTCGTTGCGGCGGATGAACGTGGCGCTGGCGGTCGCAGCAGGCCAAGTCTGCCATTGCACGTCTTCCGGCTTCACGGTCTGGCCGAGGCCGATGTCGTTCTTGGCCACGAGGACGTCGACGGTCGGCAGTTGCGCGGTCGGAGGCGGAGCCGGCGCCGAATTGTCGGTGCCGCTCGCCAGGTACGCGGCGACGCCGCCGGCGCAGATGGCGACCGCCAGGACGACAATGCGTGCCCTATTCATACGCTTCAACTTTCCAACAATACGCTGCGACGCTGCCGCCGCCGTGATCGGCAGTTGACCAGCTATTCGTCAAAGCATGGTTAATGAGGCGTATCTAAATCGGCTTAACGCCGGGTTTACCCGGAGCTTTCAGCGCAGGGCGAGGTGAGCGAGGTCGATCGCCTTCACCCATTCGGTCTCGGGATAGACCATCAACGCGCTCAGCGCGAGCGCGATGCCGTAGGGAATGCCGCTCTCCTTGGCATGCAGCCGTGCGAGCCAAGCCTGACCCGCCAGCCCGTAGGGCAGCGGCCATTGCCGGAACTGGAGCAGGAGCAGCGTCAGCGCGCCGCCGAACAGCGAGGCGTAGAGCAGGAAGTTCATCAGATGCGCGAAGCCGAACCAGAGCGCGACGGACGCCGCGACCTTGGCGTCGCCGCCGCCCACCCAGCCCATCGCAAAGCAGGTGAAGGCCACGACCAGGAGCAGCGCGCCGGCGCCGACATGGCTCATCATCTCATAGGGTGCCATGCCACTGGCGAAGGCGAGCACGAAGAATCCTGCCACAAGGGCCAGCGACACGCGGTTCGAGATCGTCATCGTGAAGAGGTCGCTCGCGGCGGCGAACGCCATCAGGGCCGGGAAGAGCAGAAGGCGCGCAAGGTCGAGAATCATGGGCTGCGTCTTGAGGCCTGGGTTTGCCGCGGGAACCGGCGTCGGCGGATGCTAGCGCGCAGTGCTAAACAAACCGACAACGGCGGCAGGGCCGCGCGGGCCGGAACCGGCAAATGCTTCACAAGAAACTGGCGATGCGCGCGGCGAGCGCGACTGTCGCAAGCAGCAGCGCCAGGCAGATCCAGTAGGCCGGCGAGCCGGCCTGCGGCGCCTCCGCTTCGCGCGCCGCGACCGCGGCATCGGTTCTGAACTCTTGCAACGCCACTGGAACTCGCCGTTTAGAAAGACAAAGCCCCGGCGGTCCGGGGCTTTTGCCGTCGTTGGCAGACCTGCTTACTTCAGCGACGTGCTGATCGAGGAGAACTTGGTGTTCAGCGTGCTGCCGAGATTGTTGACGACCGTGATGATGGCCAGCGCGATGCCGGCGGCAATCAGACCGTATTCGATCGCGGTGGCGCCGGATTCATCCTTCGCGAAACGCGCAATCAGGTTCTTCATGGACATGACTCCGTCTGGTGGGATCGCCTCGTTCGGCGCTGTCGTTGACGTGATGACCATGAGAGCCGAGCACTTTCGGTGGAGTTAATTCCATCGGGTAAACCCCGGTCCTGCGCGGTGCTTCTGCCCAAGGTGAATTTCGCCTTAAGGGCCAACCGCGGATTCGTTCCGGTTGCGGATGCATGGCCGACGCGGCGCCTTGCTTCACCCTCCCTTAAATCTACCGGAGTAGGCCTAAGCAGCACCGAAACTGGCAAGAGAGGCGACGATGTCGAGCCTGCCCATGCAAGTCGCCCTGATGCTCGGCGAAACCATCGTGAAGGTGATCCCTGTCACCTTCGTGCTTGCGGCGGTCTTCACCGTGCTGGAGCGCTTCTGGGCCTGCAATCCCGGTGCGCCGTGGTGGCGCAAGCGGGAGATCGTCACCGACATCTGCTACTGGTTCTTCGTACCGGTATTCGCCCGCACCATGCGGATCGGACTTCTGATCGTCGGCGCGAGCGTCCTCTTCGGCATCCACGACGCCGACGGTCTCGTCGCCTTCTACGACAATGGCCATGGTCCGCTGGCGCAGCTGCCGCTGTGGGTGCAGGCCGTGGTGTTCCTGGTCCTGTCCGATTTCATGCTGTACTGGCTGCACCGGCTCTTCCACGACGGCGGCTTCTGGAAATACCACGCCGTCCATCATTCGTCGGAGGAGATCGGCTGGATTTCCGCAGCCCGCTTCCATCCCGTCAATCTCGTGCTCGGGACGATCAGCGTCGACGTCGTGCTGCTGATGGCCGGTATCTCCCCGAACGTGATGATCTGGATCGGCCCGTTCACCACCTTCCATTCGGCCTTCGTGCACGCCAACCTGAACTGGACCTTCGGTCCCTTCAAATACGTGCTGGCGACCCCGGTGTTCCACCGTTGGCATCACACCTCGCTCCAAGAGGGCGGCGACACCAATTTCGCCGGCACATTCCCGGTCTGGGATGTACTGTTCGGCACCTTCCGCATGCCGGAAGGCAGGCTGCCGCAGGACTACGGCAAGGACGAAGCGACCATGCCAAAGGAGTTCGGCGGCCAACTCGCCTATCCGTTTCGCCATTAGGAGAGGGATGGCAGGCCCGGCAAACGCCGATCCGTTCAAACAATAGTCGGCGAGTTTGCGGAACGTTCACGAATTGAAGGCAGGTTAACTTGGTCGGGCGCCGGCTCCGCTGTGTGATTCTGCCGGTTTGTGACGTCCCGGGGGTAAGTATGCGTAAAGAAATGTTGCGCCGCCATGCGCGCGCCTGTGTTCTGATTGTCGCCGCGGTGCTGGCATGGCCGGCCTCCGGCCTCGCCCAGTCCACCGCCGACACCATCGCCGTCAATGTCGACCAAGCCAAGCTGGTGCGGCTGCCCGGCAAGGTGGCGACCATCGTTGTCGGCAATCCCCTGATCGCCGACGTCACGCTCCAGCCGGGCGGCATGATCGTCGTAACCGGAAAAGGCTATGGGGCTACCAACTTCATCGCCCTGGACCGCGGCGGCGAGATTCTGGTCGACCGGCAGATCCAGGTTGAAGGTCCTACCGACCGGCTCGTCACCGTCTATCGCGGGATCGAACGCGAGTCCTACAGCTGCGTACCGATCTGCCAGCGCCGCGTGACCCTCGGCGACAGCGACACCTACTTCAACAACACGATGACCCAGGCCGGTGCGCTGAGCACGAGTGCCAGCGGTGGTGCCGGCACGGCCGCCAAGTCCAACTAGCTCATCGACCCACCCTGCCGCTGCAGGAGCGATCCCGTCAGGCTGCGTGCTTTGAGGGCGGCTCCGTGTGCGCGTCCGCTTCGACGGCAGCACACAGTATACGTGCCCTTAAAATCAAGGAGGCCGCGCGTCACCGCACGGCCTCCCGGTTTGCTCTGCCTCGCTCGAGCCGATCGGGGCCGAGGCCCCGCGGGCTCAGCCCGCAGCGCGGAGGTTGTCGGCTGCCGACTTGCCGGAGCGGCGATCGGCCACGATTTCGTAGGAGATCTTCTGGCCCTCGCGCAGCGAGCCGAGGCCGGCGCGCTCGACGGCGCTGATGTGAACGAACACGTCCTGGCCGCCGTCGTCGGGCTGAATGAATCCGAAGCCCTTGGTTGCGTTAAACCACTTCACGGTTCCCATGCTCATGGGGGTAGTCCCTTCTCAGATAGTACAATGTCAGAGCCCGCTCGCGCGGGCAGGTTTAGATCGAACTTCTGGAAGGGTCGTCAGCGTGTCTGAACCGGCTGTACCGGTGGATGCCAATGTGGTCCGGCCAAAAATCGATTAATTCATTTTATCGGAAGCGAGGGTCTGAAACAATCCGGACGTGCGCGATTTTTTGATCCGCCGTGACGCGACGGCGGACCACAAGTCGAGATATCATCC
>NZ_JAEMSD010000328.1:0-2916 GCF_016462955.1 Bradyrhizobium sp.
GGCCGGGAAAGCGCGCTTCGAGGAAACGATCGACGCGCATGGTGTTCTCGTCCGCCGTGACGGTGACGGTCTGCACCTTGGTCGGCAGCAATGCCTCGACGGGCTTTTCGGGCGCAGGCCTTTCCAGTTCGATGTTGGGCGCACGCCGCTCGGCGCGCTCGCTCGCGAAGCGCGGTGGCTTGCCACTCGGCTTACCGCCTGGGCGCGATCCCGAATTCTTGGTGCTACGGGCCTTGAAGGGGCGCGCCTCCTTGCGCTCGTCGCGCGAACGGGGCTTTGGATCAGTTCTTTTGATGCGGCGGCTCATGGCAGCCTGCGTACCCCAAAAGCCGGCTGTCGTCACGGCGAAATGGCCGCATCTAGCCCGTCCCGCCCCGCTCCTTGCGCAGCTTGGCCCAGTAATCCAGCCGCTTCCTGATCTCGCGCTCGAAGCCGCGCTCGGGCGGGTCGTAGAAGGTCTGGCGGCCCAGGGCCTCCGGGAAGTAGTCCTGGCCGGAGAAGGCATCGGGGGCATCGTGGTCGTATTCGTAAGCCGCGCCATAGCCTTCCGACTTCATCAACTTGGTCGGGGAATTGAGGATGTGCTTTGGCGGCAGCAGCGATCCCGCCTGCTTGGCGGTCTGCATCGCCGCCTTGAAAGCGGTGTAGACCGCGTTCGATTTCGGCGCGGTGGCGAGATAGACCACCGCCTGCGCGATCGCGAGTTCGCCCTCGGGATGGCCGAGGAAGTCGAAGGCGTCTTTCGCTGCATTGGCGATGATCAGCGCCTGCGGATCGGCAAGGCCGATATCCTCCACCGCCATGCGCACAACGCGGCGGGCCAGGAACAGCGGGTCCTCGCCGGCATCGAGCATGCGCGCGAGATAATACAGCGCCGCGTCGGGGTCGGAGCCGCGCACCGATTTATGCAGCGCCGAGATCAGGTTGTAATGGCCGTCGGCCGATTTGTCGTAGATCGGCGCGCGGCGTTGCAGGATGTCCTGCAACTGAGCGGCATTGAAAATCTCGTCCGCTCGCGCCGAACGCCAGACCTCTTCGGCGAGCGTCAGGGAGGCACGGCCATCGCCGTCGGCCATGCGGACCAGCACGGCGCGCGCCTCGGCGTCGAGTGGAAGCTTCCTGCCCTCGACGGCCTCGGCATGCGCGAACAGTTTTTCGATCGCAGCGGCATCGAGCGAGCGGAACACCAGCACGCGCGCGCGAGAGAGCAACGCCGCATTGAGCTCGAAGGACGGGTTTTCGGTGGTGGCGCCGACCATCACCACGGTACCGTCTTCCATCACGGGCAGAAACGAATCCTGCTGGGCGCGTTTGAAGCGATGCACCTCGTCGACGAACAGCAGCGTGCCCTTGCCCATCTCGCGGCGGGCGCGCGCAGCATCGAACGCCTTCTTCAGATCGGCCACGCCGGAGAAAACCGCGGAGATCTGCTCGAAATGCAGATCGGTCGCATCCGCCAGGAGCCGCGCCACCGTGGTCTTGCCGGTGCCGGGCGGCCCCCAGAAGATGAGCGAGCCCAGCGTGCGCGTCTCCAGCATGCGCGTCAGCGCACCATCAGGGCCGAGGATGTGGTCCTGGCCGACGACCTCCGACAGCGCGCGCGGGCGCAGCCGATCCGGCAGCGGATGCGGGGCGTCGTGGTCGAGCCCCGCCGCGGCGAAGAGAGTCGGCGTCTGCTGTGGTCGCTTCGGACTCATCCGCCCAGCGTGACGTTGATCTGCTGGCCGCCGCGCACCACCGTGATGCGCCAGATCCGCGGTCGTTCGCCCGCGGCCTTTTCGAGGTCCGCAGTCTTGCTGATCTTCTGGTTGTTGACGGCCAGGATGATGTCGCCCTTCTGGAAGCCGACATTCGCGGCCGCGGTATCCCCGCCGATTTCGGTGATCACGACGCCTTCGGTGTCGGCGTCAAGACGCAGCTCGTCGGCGACAGCCGGCGTGATCGTCGAGACCTTCGCGCCCTGGAACGGCGAGCGCGCGGTGACGACGAGTTCGTTGCGACCTGCATCGGGGGCGGTCTCCAGCACGACGCTCAGCTTCACCGGCTTGCCGCCGCGCTGCACGTCGATCTGCGCGGTGCCGCCGAGCGGACGGGTCGCGAAACGGTAGTCGAAGGCGTTGGGATCATCGACGAGCTGCCCATCGATTCCGGTGATGAGGTCGGAGGATTTCAGGCCCGCCTTCGCCGCCGGACCGTTCGACACCACGCTCGCGACCAGCGCACCAGTCGGCGAGCGCAGCCCCAGGCTCTCGGCGATCTCGGGCGTCACCGCCTGCAGTTTTGCCCCGAGCCATGGCCGCTTCACCGCCTTGCCGCCGCTCTTGGCGGAGGCGACCACGACGCGCACCATGTTGGCGGGAATCGCAAAGCCGATGCCTTGCGAGCCGCCTGAGCGCGAATAGATCGCGGTGTTGATGCCTGCGAGCCTGCCAGCCATGTCGACCAGCGCGCCGCCGGAATTGCCGGGGTTGATCGCCGCATCGGTCTGGATGAAGAACTGATAGTCGGTGATGCCGACCTGCGTGCGCGCCAGCGCCGAGATGATGCCGTGGGTCACCGTCTGGCCGACGCCGAAGGGATTGCCGATCGCGAGCACGATGTCGCCAACCAACAGCTCGTCGGAATTGGTGAAGTCGAGCGTCGGGAACTTCTCCTTGGCATCCTTCAGGCGCAGCACGGCGAGATCGGTGCGGGAATCCTTCAGCAGGATCTCGGCCTCGAACTCGCGCTTGTCCGACAGCGACACTTTCACCTGGTCCGCGCCCTCAATGACGTGGACATTGGTGACGACGAGGCCGGAAGCATCGACGATGACGCCGGAGCCGAGCGAGCGCTGCATCTGCTCGGGCTGCTGGCCGGGAACGCCGAAGAAGCGGCGGAAGATCGGGTCGTCCAGCAGCGGATTGCGGTTCTGCA
>NZ_JAEMSD010000328.1:2926-8028 GCF_016462955.1 Bradyrhizobium sp.
CCAGCTTGGCGGCATAGACGTTGACGACGGCCGGCTGCACCCGTTGCACGATCGGCGCATAGGACAGCCTCAGCTCGGCTTGTGACGACGGGACGCGGCGGTCCTGCGCGGCAGCCGGATTAAAATGGGCCAAAAAAGCCACGCACAGCGCCGTGGCGGCGGCAGTCCAGGTCGCTCGAAACATTCCTACCTCTTGGAAAAGACGACGGAATATAGGCGCGTTCGCCGGCCAATAGAAGTGCGCCGGGCGGCAATATTCGGCCGCTTCACGGGGGTGTCCGGCTGCGAACGGGCTGTACGAATCGGCGATTTGCGCGGGCGGCAGGTTGGCATGATGTGTGTCATCTTGCATGGTGGTGGACGCTGGATTCGGTTGCGGCGAATTTGCATCAGCGGGAACTCAGGCAGCCGTGCGCAGCGTCGCGGAGCAGTCATCGATTACACCTAGGCTCTCCGTTCGCGACTTCAGGAAAACCGCCAAACGATGGAGCGTAACGTGAGCAGAACAAGAATTGCCGCCACCGCGATTGGTCTTGCCGGCGCGCTGGCGGCCTCGCAGGCGCAGGCCCAGTCGGCAAGCAACAGCGAGCAGGAGATCGCGCTCCTGAAACAGCAGTTGAAGATGCTGGAGCAGAAGCTCGACAAGCTCCAGAGTCAGACCGCGGCGAACACGGCGGCCACAGCAAAGGCGAAATCGGAAGCCAAGGCCGAGGCAAAGGCCGAGGCCCGCGCAGAGGCAAAGGCTGCGGTTGCCAACGCCAACGCGGCAATCCCCGTCAAGGGGCCGGCGCCGGCATCCGGCGTCGTCGTCACGATGCCGAACAATCGGCCGACGATCTGCACCGCCGATCAGGCCAATTGCGTCGCCATCACCAGCCGCCTGCATTACGATGTCGGCGGATACGACTATCGTCCCAACACCGCGGCCACCGTGCCCCAGAAGCTCGATAGCGGCCAGAACGTGCGCCGCGCGCGCATCGGCGTCACCGGCAAGTTCTTCCACGACTGGAATTTCGCGCTGGTCTACGATTTCGGCGGCTCGTCGGACGGATTCGGCGGCGCTGCACCGGGCTCGCTGCCGGGCGGCGGCCTCTCCGGCGTCGAGAATGCCTATATCAGCTACACCGGCTTAAAGCCGTTCGGCGGCAAGATGGCGGTTGAGGTCGGCATCATGGACCTGCCGTACACGCTCGACGAAGCGACGAGCTCGAACGACATCATGTTCATGGAGCGCGCCTCCCCCGGCGTGGTCGCCACCAACATCGCCGCGGGCGACTTCCGCTCCGCAGCCGGTGCGCGCTGGTTCAACGACCAGCTCTGGATCGGCGGCTATGTCACGGGACCATCGACGGGAGCGATCCATTCCGCTTCGAGCGTCTCGCCGCCGGGCACGAGCGAGCAATACGGCGCGGTGGCGCGAGTTGCCGGCAATCCCATCAACGCCAAGGACTACTCGGTGCATATCGGCGCCAATGCGCAATGGCTGATCCAGCCGCCGCGCAACCTGATCGCCAACACGCAGACGGTCACGCTGAGCGATCGTCCGGAATTGCGCCTCGATCCGACACCTCTAATCTCCACCGGCGCCATCGCCAACGTCTCGGGTGCGCAGGTCTACAGCATCGAAGCCGCGGCCACCTACGGTCCCTTCATCGTTCAGGGCGAGTACTTCTGGTACAATGTCGATCGCAGCGCCAACACCAGTGTTCCGCTGGTCGGCGCACCGAGCCTGAAGTTCCAGGGCGGCTACGCGCAGGCCGGCTATGTGCTGACCGGCGAAGGCCGGTCCTATAATGCGGCGAACGCGGCCTATGGCGGCGTCAAGCCGGCGCATCCGTTCTCGCTCGAGGGCGGCGGCTGGGGCGCATGGGAGATCGCAGGGCGCTTCTCGACGATCGACCTCAACGACCAGCTCGCGACCGCGGCCGGTGTCGCAGGCGGCCGGCAGACCGTCTACACGCTGGCGCTCAACTGGTACGTCAACGGTAACGTCCGCTTCATGCTCGACTATCTGCACGGCACGGTCTCGCGACAGGCCTCGCCCGTCTCGACCGCCGACGTCGGCTCGAAGTTCGACGCGGTCGCGATGCGTACGCAGTTCGCGTTCTAGGCCTCTTCACCTCTCCGGTTGGGAGAGGTCGCGCCCACCGGGTCGCGCCGAAGGCGCGCCCGATGACAGGCTCCGGCGCGGGTGAGGGGTTACGCGCTATCGAGAATGCCGCGCACCCTCACCCGAATTGCTCTGGACGATGCTTCGCATCGCCAGGCGCAATTCGACCTCTCCCCGTCGGGGAGAGGTGACGGCACCGCCCTCACCTTTCATCACGCCGCGCGCTTCGGCTTCTTCACGACCTCCGGCGCCGGCGCGCAGGACAGCCGCTCCTGATGGCTCTCGCCCCAGGCCTTCAGGGTGTCGATCACAGGCTTGAGGCTCTCGCCGAGCTCGGACAGGCAATATTCCACGCGCGGCGGCACCTCGGCATAGACCTTGCGGATGACCAGCTTGTCCTCCTCCAGCGCGCGCAGCTGCTTGGTGAGCATGCGCTGGGTGATGCCTGGCATCCGCCGGCGCAATTCGCCGAAGCGCTGGGTGCCGCTCTGGAGGTGGTAGAGGATCACGCCCTTCCACTTGCCGTCGATAAGGTCCAGCGTTGCCTCGACCGAGCACCCCGGACGACGCGCAAAATTGCGCCGCTTCATGCGTTTTTCCCCAATAGTATCCAAACAGGGACTATATCCCCGAAATTACAGTACTTGCCAATCTGAAGCCAGAGCGACAGTTAGAGCGGCAGGCGAACAGCCCATCTGATGGAGACAAGCCATGAAGGCCGTCGGCTACAAAAAATCGCTTCCGATCGAGGACGCGGATTCACTGATCGATTTCGAGACCGCCAAGCCCGACCCCAAAGGGCGCGACATCCGCGTCGCGGTGCAGGCGATCTCGGCCAATCCGGTCGATTACAAGGTGCGCAAGCGCGCGAGCCCGCCCGAGGGCGAGACCAAGATCCTCGGCTATGACGCGGCCGGCGTGGTCGATGCGGTCGGCCCCGACGTGACGCTGTTCAAGCCGGGCGACGAGGTGTTCTACGCCGGCTCGATCCTGCGCCAGGGCACCAACGCCGAATTCCACCTGGTCGACGAGCGCATCGTCGGCAACAAGCCGGAGAGCCTGTCCTTCGCGCAGGCCGCCGCCCTTCCCCTCACCTCCATCACCGCCTGGGAGCTGCTGTTCGATCGGCTCGGCGCGCTACCCGGCAAGAGTTTAGATCCGCGCACGCTCCTGATCACGGGCGGCGCCGGTGGGGTCGGCTCGATCCTGATCCAGCTCGCCCGCCGTCTCACCGGTCTGACGGTGCTTGCCACCGCCACGCGGCCGGAGTCGCAGAAATGGTGCCTCGATCTCGGCGCGCATGGCGTGATCGACCACGGCAAGCCCATGAAGGAGCAGATCGAGAAGCTGAAGCTGCCACCGGTCGCGCTGGTCGCAAGCCTCACCTTCACCGACCAGCACTACAAGGCGATCGCCGACTTCATGGCACCGCAGGGCAGGTTCGGCCTGATCGACGATCCCCCGGAGTTCACCATGAGCACGTTCAAGGGCAAGGCGATCTCGGTGCACTGGGAGTCGATGTTCACCCGCTCCTCGTTCCAGACGCCGGACATGATCGCGCAGCATCATCTGCTCAATGATGTGGCCGACCTCATCGACAAGGGCGTGCTGCGCACCACGCTGGACCAGACCTTCGGCACGATCAACGCGGCCAACCTCAAGCGCGCGCACGCGCTGCTCGAGAGCGGCAAGTCGCGCGGCAAGATCGTGCTGGAGGGGTGGTAAAGGCTTCGTCGGGTGGGTTAGCCGAAGGCGAAACCCACCCGCCTCTGAATCCGCGACACGGATGGCGGGTTACGTGCCTCTAGCCTGCCCGACACCTTCGCTGCTACGTCTTCGCCATACCCCGCTCGATGAAGCCCTTGGCGAGGGCGTGATAGATCCCCTCCTCGCAGACCAGTCGCGAGACGAGATGCGCAATCAGGGCGGCCGCCATCAACGGCACGACCATGCCGTGATTATCCGTCATCTCCGTGACGATGACGAAGGCGGTGATCGGCGCCTGTACCACCCCGGCGAAATAGGCGACCATGCCGAGCAGCATGATTGCACCGAGCGGCGCGTCGTGGAAGAAAGAGGCGACATTACATCCGATCCCGGCACCGACGGCGAGCGAGGGCGCGAAGATGCCGCCGGGAATGCCGCTGATCGCGGCGAACGTCGTCGCCATCATCTTGAGGATGCCGAAATCCTGCGGCAGCGGCGCGCCCTGCTCCAGCGCCGTCTTCACCTGCTGATAGCCGGTGCCGTAAACGGTGTCGCCCGAGGCGAGGCCACAGAGCGCGACGGCGAGACCGCAGGCGAAGGCGAACCAGAGCGGGTGGTCCTTGATCGCGCGCCCGACCGGCCCCTTGAATCCCCGCGCCGTGGCGATGACGATGCGGCTGAACAATCCGCCTGCGAGGCCCCCGATCACGCCACAGACCGGCACGGCCAGCCAATCGACGCCGCGCGCCAGCGACATCGCGCTACTGCCGAAATAAGCGTAATTGCCGGCCAGCGCGAGCGAGGTCAGGCCGGCCGCGATGACCGCAGCAATGATGAGGCTGGATGTGCGGCTCTCGAAAGCGCGGCTCATCTCCTCGATACCGAATACGATCCCCGCCAGCGGCGTGTTGAACGCGGCGGCAACGCCGGCGGCCGCTCCGGCCAGGATCAGGCCTGGCTGGCGGCGCGGCGACACGCGGCCAAGTGCGAACATGATGGACGCGCCGACCTGGACGGTCGGCCCTTCCCGGCCGACCGAGCCCCCACAGAGCAGGCCGAACAAAGTGAGGATCACCTTTCCAGCCGCGATCCGCATCGAGACCAGACTTTCGCGCGCGGACTGGTCGGTCAGATGCCGGGCGGCGATCGCCTGCGGGATGCCGCTGCCCTGCGCATTCGGAAACAGGCGGATGGTCAGATAGGCCGACAGCATGAAGCCGAGCGGCGTGATCGCCAGCACAATATAGCGCGACTTCGCCAGCAGGAACGCGAAGGCCTGCTGGGC
>NZ_JAEMSD010000779.1:0-1442 GCF_016462955.1 Bradyrhizobium sp.
GGCTGGAACAACAAAGACCGCAACAGCTTTTACGATGCGCTGAGCGACGAACAGATCCTCGAGCGCCTTGGCAATTGGTCGCCCGTCGTGCGCGAGCGAGCGGCGATGGCGCTGGGGCGCCGCAAGGATGCTCCCGTGACACCTTTGGTCGAGATGCTCGACTCTCCCAGCCTCGATGCTCGCTATGGTGCCTGTCAGGGTTTGATCTTCCTCCGCGGACGTGGGGCCCCTGCCGTGGATGCCCTGCAGAAGACGCTATCGCACGAAGACATCTGGCTCCGCATCAAGGCGGCTGAAGCGCTGGCGGCCATCGGCGAGCCGGCCACGAAGGCGGTGCCACAACTGCTCGAACTGCTGGCTCGGGAGGATGTAAAGAACGACCCGCGCGGCATGCAGCAGCGCTATCTTTCGTTTGCGCTGTTCGACCATGACGGATTGCTCGGCCGCTCACTGGAAGGCGTGGATCGCCCCGCGCTCTACAAGGCCGTGCGGGCCGGGCTGAAGAATGAAGACGGTCGTGCTCGCGGCAGCATTGGGACGGTCTATCGCCATCTCTCGCTCGAAGAAATCAAGCCTCTGCTGCCTGCCATACACGAGGCGATCGTCCAGCCCGCGCCTAGCGGCGAGATGTTCGCCGATGGGATTCGTGTGGAAGGCCTGCGTCTGTTGTCGCAGTACCACATTGAGGAAGGCATGAACGCTCTGGTGATCTACACCCGCGATCAGAATCCCTGGGAAAGTCAAAATCGCACCCCTGAGCTGATGAAGATTCTTCTCACCTATGGCACCCACGCCAAGGCAGTCATTCCGGAGCTGACCACGATTGCGAACTACTTCGAGAATGATGAGAAAGACTTTCCCCCGCATCTGATGCGCATCAAGGGCGAGAGCGTCCGCGAAACGATCAACGCAATCAAAGCTGCAACGGAATCTCCGAAACTTGTCCGACTCAAAGACGACAAGCGTTCCAAGTGAAAAGCCGAACTGCCGAGCAAAACAGCCACAAACAAGTAGCAACGATGAAAACAAATGCCTTCAGGTATATCATCATGAAATACCTCGCCATATTCCTCATCACGACACTTGTTGCCGCCACCAGCGTGGAAGCGAAACCGCTCAAAGTCTTCATCCTCGCCGGGCAGTCGAACATGGAGGGGCATGCGGAGGTACGCACATTCGACCATATCGGCAAGGATCACCTGACGGCGCCGATTCTCAAGGAGATGCGCAATCCCGATGGAACTTCCCGGGTCTGTGATAGAGTCTGGATGTCGTACTTGACCGGTCCTTATGATGGCAGTGCCAATGGCGAGGGTGTGGGGAAATTGACCGCCGGCTTTGGGGCACGAGGAGATCAACCGACCAAGGATGGCGGCAAGATCGGACCTGAGTTTACCTTCGGCATCTTTATGGCGAAATCGCTGAAGGAGCCGATTCTGATT
>NZ_JAEMSD010000779.1:1452-2192 GCF_016462955.1 Bradyrhizobium sp.
ATTCCGTCCGCCCAGTGCCGGCCAATACAAGCTCCCCAAGGAGATCCAGGAGTTGTGGGACAAGCATCCCCAGGGTGCCCACGGGATTCCTAAAGCCGAAGACCGGAAAAAGTGGCAGGAGGACAAGGATGCCGCCTCGGGTGTGTTTTACCGAATGATGATCGAACATGTGAAAAAGGTGCTGGCAGATCCCAAGCGGGTCTGCCCGGAATACGACGAACAGGCTGGCTATGAAGTGGCCGGGTTTGTCTGGCTTCAGGGTTTTAATGATCTGGTTGACGGGACTACGTATCCAGGCCCCGACCAACCTGGAAAATACGACGAATACTCGCGCCTGCTGGCACACTTCATTCGCGATGTACGCAAAGACCTGATAGCCCCGAAGATGCCGTTCGTGATCGGCGTGCTGGGAGTCGACGGTGAGAGCAAAAACGTGAACTTTCGCAACGCCATGGCCGCACCGGCTTATCTGCCCGAGTTCGAGGGCAATGTGATTGCGGTTGAGACCGCTGGGTTCTGGGATCATGCCATCGCCGCCGCACAACCAAAGCAGGGGGAATACAACACTATCATCGGGACTGCTCACGCACTGAAAAACGATGGAGCTATCGACAAGGCGTGGAAATGGGAGAATTACTGGAAGCCAGTAGGTAATCCTCTGCCAGAGGACCGGATCTGGCGATTCGCTACGGTTGATGCCACGGAAAATAAAGACAAGATGGAGAAATATGACGGCAGGC
>NZ_JAEMSD010000780.1 GCF_016462955.1 Bradyrhizobium sp.
GGAGGTCACGAAGGGATAGGTGCCGTGGTCGACGTCGAGCAGCGCGCCCTGCGCGCCCTCGAACAGCATGCGCTTGCCGGCGCGCCGCTCGATGTCGAGCAGGCGCCACACCGTCTCGGCATAGGGCAACAGCTGCGGCGCCATCTCCATCAGTTCTTTCAGGACCACCTTGCCGTCGAATTCGGGCAGGTTGAGGCCGCGGCGCAGCGCATTGTGGTGCGCCAGCAGGCGGTCGATCTTGTGCGGCAGGGTCTGAGGATCGGCCAGATCCATCAGGCGGATGGCGCGGCGCCCGACCTTGTCCTCATAGGCGGGCCCGATGCCGCGGCGGGTGGTGCCGATCGCGGTCGCGGCGCTGGCGGACTCGCGCAAGGCATCAAGCTCGCGGTGCAGCGGCAGGATCAGCGTGACGTTTTCGGCAACGCGCAGATTGTCGGGGCTGACATCGACGCCCTGCGACTTGAGCCTGGCGACCTCGTCGAGGAAGGCGGCGGGATCGAACACCACGCCGTTGCCGATCACCGACAGCTTGCCCTCGCGCAGCACGCCGGAGGGCAGCAGCGCGAGCTTGTAGGTCTTGCCGTTGATGACCAGCGTGTGGCCGGCGTTATGGCCGCCCTGGAAGCGGACGACGATATCCGCCTGCTCCGACAACCAGTCGACGATCTTGCCCTTCCCTTCGTCGCCCCACTGGGCGCCGACGACGACAACATTGGCCATTCGCGGGTAATCCTGTTTCAAACTGTCGAGAAGGCATGATCCTCGCGGAAAACCGGTGCCCACTTTTCCGGGATCATGCCTGCGCCCAGCCTAATCGGCGGCCGGAGCCGCCCGCACGCAAGGCAGCCAACCGGATAAAGGAAGCAGCCCCTCTAGGCAAGCAAGAACGGGGCTTATTCGGGGTCCCAAGCCCGGCCCAAGCCATTGATATCCGCAGAAAATCCAGAACTCGCGGGGGTCATCGCAACGGCTTCGACCAAAGCGTGAGGGACACCGTCGCCGCCGGCATGGTCGCGATGCGTCCGCCCCCTGTTGATGCAACCTCGCTTTCCGTGTCTTTGGACGGGGCCGGGTTATCAGCCGGCCCGGACCTCGCCGGGCCGGAAGCCTCGGCGTATTCCACGCGGGGCTTCGACGATCATAATGTCCGCCACCGACCAGACCACGAGCGCGGAAACATCCGGCCACAGCTGGATCGCCAACCAGCCGTATCTGCTGCTCAGCATCACCGCGCTGTGCTGGGCCGGCAACGCCATCGTCGGGCGGCTCGCCGCCGGCCACATTCCGCCGGTCACGCTGTCGTTCCTGCGCTGGTTCTTCGCCTTCCTGCTGGTGCTGCCGTTCGCGTGGAAACACCTCGCGCAGGACTGGCCGGCGATCCGCGGCAAGCTCGGCCTGATGGTCACGCTCTCGGTCACCGGCATCGGCGCCTTCAACACGCTGCAATATTGGTCTCTGGAGCATACCCAGGCGCTGAATACGCTGCTGCTGCAGTCGGCCGCGCCTCTGCTGGTGGCGCTGTGGTCGCTGGCCATTCTCCGCATCCGCCTCACCGCGGCGCAGGCTTTCGGCGTGCTGCTGTCGATGTGCGGCGTGCTGACCATCCTGCTGCATGGCGACTTCACCACGCTGTCGAACATCGACTTCAACAAGGGCGACCTGATCTTCCTGCTCGCGCTCCTGATCTTCGCGCTCTATTCGGTGCTGTCCCTGAAGCGGCCGCCGATGCACGGCCTGTCGTTCCTCGCCTTCACCTTTGGCTGCGGCGCGGCCTGCCTCGTTCCGCTGGAGATCTGGGAACTGTCTGCGCGCCCGGTGATGAAGCTCGACGGGCCGAACCTGCTGACGCTGTTCTACGTCGCCGTCTTCCCTTCCGCGCTCGCCTATCTCTGCTTCAATCGCGGCGTGCGCCTGATCGGCGCCAACCGCGCCGCGCCGTTCTTCCACGTCGTGCCGGTGTTCGGCTCGGTCATGGCGATGGTGTTTCTCGGCGAGCACCCGCAGGCGTTCCACTTCATCGGCTTTGCATTGGTGCTCGCGGGCGTGTTCGCCGCGTCAAGGAAGCAGGCGGCGTAGCCGCAAGTTGTCAGAGCGCACCGCTGTCCGCTTCACCCTCCCCTGGAGGGGCAGGGCGTCGCATATGGTTTTTCGAAAGACCTCAGCACGCGCCTCGCCCTTCGAGACGACCG
>NZ_JAEMSD010000781.1 GCF_016462955.1 Bradyrhizobium sp.
GAGCGGAGCGATGGATCTTCGCGATGGCGAGCTGATCGTGCAAAAATGGCGCGAACTGCAGCGCCTCGGCGATTTCAGCCCGGCCTATCTGCACCAGAGGCGCCAGCCGCCCGAGCATGCGTAAAGCCCTAGCCGTCGACGGTTGCGGCGCCGCCCGGCACGTCCTCAAAATGCTTCTTCATCCAGGCGTTGCAGGAGCAGGCTCTCGCTTCCAGCGCCTGCGCATCGAGGATCAGGATGGCGCCGCGCCGGGTCGCGAGGATGCGCATCGCCTTGAACATCTGGATGACACGGCTGGCATAGCTGCGGGAGACGCCGAGCATGCCGGCGAGCTGCTCGTGGGTCAGGGGAATCTCGCTGCCGCCGATCCGTTCCCGCGCCGAGATGATCCACTTGGCGGCGCGCTGCTCGATCGAATGCGCTGCGTTGCAGGCTGCCGCCTGGAGCAGCTGCGCGAGCTGGTAGTCCACATGGCGCGAAAAGGCTTCCTGTAGGGTCACCGACCTTTGCACAGCCTGCTCGAGCGCGCGCAGCGGCAGCCGGGCGATGCTGCCGCCGAGCTTCACGACGATGCGCGAATAGGCCAGCAGCGGGGGCCGGCCCGCAGGCACACCGACGGCGGCGTCGCGGCCGACCAGGAGGCTATCCACCTCGCGATCGTCGTCGACCGGAACCGCGTAAGCCACCAGAGTGGGGCCGCAGGGGAAATGGAGGGCCGAGATGATATCCCCGGCGTGATGCAGAATCTGGTTTGCGCTGACGTCGACCAACTGCAGATGCGGCGCCAGCAGCTCGAAGTCCTGGACGCTGAGCTTTTGCAGCAGCTCGTTGTTCGGCCGTCCGGTCACGCTTGTTGTCTTCGTCTCTGTGCTGGCCGGGGAATCGGCGCCGCCCAGAACCCTACGTTTCCGCGACGGAACCGACCGTCCGAAAGTGAACACAAGCAGTCGGCGAGGCTCGAAAAAGCAACTGAATGGCGGCCGGGCGTTGCCGATGAGCCACGGCGTGAACTTCGTTCTCCCCCGGAGAACGACGGGAGACGCGGCAGGCTCCGGCGAGCTGCGCCGCCCCGGCCGTCACCCGAAGCGCGCTTCGCAATCCGCTGGCGAGCGGCTCTGCGCGGCGTGCACGCGGTAGGCGTCGATGGCTCTGTTGGCGAGCATCAGGTGCCGGCGCTCGCCGGTTCGCAGCTGCGCTTCGATGGAGTCGAGCAGGAAGTTCGCGGTCGCGTCCGGCGGACCGAGCTCGCCGCTCTTCTCGAGGCAGCTCCAGGCGATGAAGAATGCGCTTTCGACGGTGCAACGAATGGACATGCGCTGCCAACGCGGCGGAGCCGAAGGCGTTCCGCGCGGCGGGCCCGGCTTGCGCCGGGCCTGCCGCTGGCGTCGGTCAGTTCTTCAGCACGATGCGGCCGACGACCTTGCCGGCGCGCAATTCGTCGATCCATTTCTGGACATCGCCCATCGGCTCCTCGCGCATCGGCGTCGGCTTGATCTTGCCGGCGCGGGCGAGCGCCATCAGCTCGTGGGCTTCGTCTAGCGTGCCGACCATGAAGCCTTCGATGGTCATGCGCTTGTAGACCCATTGCACCATCGGCAGCGTGAACTGGCCGCCCATCAGGCCGGACACCACGATCTTGCCGCCGCGCGCGGCGACCGCGACCGCAAAGGCCATCGACTTCTCGTTGCCGGCGAAATCGACGATCTCGTCGAAGCCGCCCTCGGTCTCTTTCAGGATGCGCTTGATCACGTCGGGCTCGGCCGGATCGTAGGCGACGGCGGCGCCGTTCTTGAGCGCGGTCTCGCGCGCGGCCGCCGAGAGGTCGGCCACCGTGATCGGCTGCTTGAACATCGCCTGCGCGAACGACAGGCCCATCATGCCGACGCCGCCGAGGCCGATCAGCAGCAGGTTGCGCTGGCGCGGACGGTCGACCAGGCGCTTGAGCGCGCCATAGGCAGTCACGCCCGAGCACATCAGGGTCGCGGCCTGGTTGACGGGCAGCGGGTCGTAGTCGAGCAGATATTTCGCGTCCGGCACCAGCACGTGGGTGGCGAAGCCGCCGTCGATGGAGACGCCGAGAAAGCGCTGCTTCACGCAGAGATTCTCGTCGCCATTGGCGCAGTCGCGGCACTGGCCGCAGCCGATCCACGGGAAGACCGCCTGCTTCCTGCCGATCAACTCCTTCGGAG
>NZ_JAEMSD010000020.1 GCF_016462955.1 Bradyrhizobium sp.
CTCTGGCGCTGACTGATCCAGAGCGGGGCGCGGGGCGTGAATTTCCAGGTGACGGTATTGAAGATCCTGGTGAGCTATCCGGACGGCTTTGCCGTCATGGAAGACCTCAAGCGCGACATGGCCATCCTGGCAACCAGTGGCCGCGATTGGGCCGACCGCACGAAGCGTCTCGCCAGCCGGGTGCCGGACCTCGACATCTTTTCGCAAGGGCTGGTCGAGCGCATCAGCGGTGGTTGGCGATTGACGTCCAAGGGGCGAGATGTCTTGGCGTTCATGGAAGCCCGCCCGGCACCGAGCGAGCCAAGCCCGGCATCCGTGGTCGATGAAGCGTCCCAGCCGGCATTCGAGATTGCGCCGCTTCCCCCGCTGCCGCAGCTAGCTGACCGCGCCAAGCGGCGGCGCGAGCGCCGAGAGCGCCGCCGCGAAGCCCGCGAACGGGCAAGGGCGAACGCGTCCTGAACCCGCCGGCAAACAGCTGCGCAAACTCGCCCAGTCGCGACGGTAAAGGCGGCGAATTGCTGCCATCAGCTCGCGGCATTGCCTCCGGCCCCGTGAATGAAGAGCAACGGAGCTCGGGCGCGCACATGTCGATTGCGGACTCCGAGAAGAATGCATTTACTTCAGGAGCGGCAGCGTGCCCGCCAGAACCTGCTCGCCGTATTCCTGTAGAAAATGCCCGCCCTCAGGGATGTGTAACGGAGCCTGGCATCCACGAATCATCTTTGCCAAAGCGAGCATGACGGGCGGGCCGAGCACAGGATCCTTTTCGCCGATCGCCATCGCCGTTCGACCGGACCACCCGGTAGACCACCATTCTCTCGCACGGCGCGACAGCGCTGCGCCTTCTGCCTCGGGATGATCAGGCACGAGATTGGGGAAGCGACGTACGCCGGCCTTGAAGGTGGCATCCGGAAACGGGGCCTCATACGCCGCAGCTTCGGCGTCCGAGAGGATCGGTGTCGAACGCTTCATGAGGGCCGCAATCGGCATATCCGGGTTCTTGTTGTTCCAAGCGCGCCAATCCAGAAAGCCCTGAGTGAGAGGTCCATCGCCCGTACCGAGAGTGGTATTCATGACGAGCAACGCTTCGAAGCGGTCCGGCATGTCCATGGGGATCGTAAGGCCGAGTAAGCCGCCCCAGTCCTGGCACACGAGGGTAATGCGTTGGATATCGAGGCTTTCGATGAACGCAATCAGGCTGTCGCGGTGAAAATTGAAGGTGTAGACTGCCTCCTCTCGCGGCTTGTCCGATCGGCCGAAGCCAAACATATCGGGTGCAATAACCCTGTAACCGGCAGCCGTCAGACCAGGAATCATTTTACGATAAAGATATGACCAGGTCGGCTGCCCGTGAAGACATAGGGCTGCGCGGCCATTCGAAGCGCCGGTAGGCGGAACGTCGATATAGTGCATTCTCAGCGACGGCTTTGTGCGCAAAGGAAACATGTAGTTTGGCTTGTAGGCGTAGCCCGGCAGATTGCTGAACCGGTTGTCCTCAGTACGCAGGGCGGTGATAGTCATGACGTTCTCCTCGGGTTGCGACGGTCGCCAATATGAGGTGACGACGTTGCGATGGCGACACGAAGCATGCCGATCATGGTCCGAACCTGTACGCGGCGGCGGTCGCCAGGAACACGGCGCCGGCTCTCGACACGCAGTCCCTCGTTGAGCGTCATGATGATGTCCGCCCAAATCTCGGCATCGGAGAGTGGAAGTCCTGCAGCGACCAGGGTGTCGACGAACAAGGCATTCATGCGCTGCAACAGATCGCTCGCTCGCGAACGAAGGCCATCATCAACACCGGCAGCCTCCAGCACAGTGTTCACCATCATGCAGCCCCACGTGTCGCGTACCGCGCCGACTCCATCGAAACTGTGCGCAAAGAAGTGCTCGATCGCATCGACCGGCGGCATAGTTGTGCGCGCGTCCAGAAGAAGCTGCCGTGTTCGTTCGGCAAACAGGTCCAGGCATTCAATGAACAAGGCGCGCTTCTCACCGAAGCTCGCATAGAAACTGCTACGGCTCAGGCCTGTGGCCGCTGTCAGGTCTGCGAGGGACGTGGCCAGATATCCCTTGCGCCAGAACAGTGCCAATGCCCTATCGCGCGCTTTTACACGGTCAAATTCGACGGGTCTTGCCATTGGAATTATACTGGATCGATTGGTCCATAACTGTCAACTCTCGCAAATGGCGTGCGTCTTATCGGCCACGTCAAAAGCGATCGACAATTTAGTGCACTGGCTGGAGACTAGCGTCCAAGGGGCGAGACATATTGGAGTTCATGGAAGCCCGCCGGCACCAAGCGAGCCGAGCCTGGCATCGCTGGTCAATGAGACGTCGCAGCCGGTCTTGGAGATTGCGCCGCTTCCCCCGCTGCCGCAGGCAGCGTACCGGGCCAAGCCGAGGCGCGAGCGCCGAGAGCGCCGCCGCGAAGCCCGCTTAACGCGAACGCGTCTTGAGCCGGGAGTGAGGAACGGCGCCGAGCGAGCGGTCGATCGCAAGCCCCCTGAAGGGGCTGATTATTGAGTGCACTGTCACCGTAATCCAATATAAGGCCCGGCCAATATAAGGCCCGGCCTACCTGACTGAAATATCTGAAATCGACTGCGAGTGGGTGCGATCCTGGCTCCGCAGTTACCCTCTGAATTGCATTGAAAGTACCACTCTTGTCTAAAACGATTTCGTGCACTGTCGCCGTAATGGCAGCTTCAGTCCACAGCTTCAGTGCCTCGCTGGGTTAACGACGGGCCGCCGAGTTGAGCCGGAATGACTGAGAAGGCGCCGTCAAGAGAAGCCAAATCGACTGATTACCCCTCCCCGCTATACGTGGAACGATGCGCGTTGAACGCTCCCGGACCGGATGCATTCGGAAGTGAAAACAGAAGCCTTTGTACCGCGGAGATAGGGATGACCTCGCACGGCACCAGCGGATCACCCTCCGATGGTCCTTTGGCGCCGAGGCCGATCACTGCTCCACGCGCATCCAATGCGGGGCCGCCGGATACGCCGTCAGGAATACCTTTCTCGATGAGATAGCGCACGGTTGTGTCACCCATCCATATTGGATGTCGTGAACGGTCATAGGTCGCGATCACTTCGGTTCTCGCTATTGAGATTGACCCCTCCGGAAATTTTGCGGGGAAGCCGGCGACCCGCACCTCATCTCCTATTGCAGCCGCGGTTGCCGAAGCCTCCAGCTCGACGCTTGGTGGAGGCAACATGGTGTCGAGAACCTCGAGGATCGCAACGTCGGCCAGCGCGTCAGCTTTAAGAGGCCGCACACGATACTTCATGTGTTTGCGATCGGGATGATAGATTTGCATCTCGTCGCCGGTGCAATGTTCGCAGGTCACCAGGCCGACACCTTTCAAGAAGAACGCGGTCCCTGTGAAATGCTCGCGCACGGGCGCTGAACCGCCGGTCGACGGACCAACATACTTTACGATGTCGAGGCAGTAGGTACTCGCCTTCAATAGTTCGATTGATGAGGCAGGGAGCAATCTGAAAGCTGCGGTTCGCCTGTCGGGGAGGCCGTTAAAGCGGAGGAGGAGCTTTCTGCAGACAGGCTCGATTTCGCCTTGCACCGATTTCAGAAACTCCAGTTTTCCGCGCAGAATAAATTCAAAATCATCCTGATC
Source organism: Bradyrhizobium sp. (assembly GCF_016462955.1). Classification (GTDB taxonomy): domain Bacteria; phylum Pseudomonadota; class Alphaproteobacteria; order Rhizobiales; family Xanthobacteraceae; genus Bradyrhizobium. The sequence continues at coordinate 3,639 of NZ_JAEMSD010000020.1, forward strand.
GTGCTTGCGCAGGCGTCCTTCGGATTTCCTCCATTTGGTTAGGTGCTCTTCTTCAGCGGCTTCCCGGCCAAATTTTTCCCAGGCATGCATCATAGCCCTGATCTGCCGCACGAACGTCCGCGGCACGTTCAGCTTCTCATTGACGATCAGGCCCGTGACTTCCTGGCGGTTTCCCCGTCCACTGAGCCGCGATTTGCTTTCATTCAGTTTGAAATCGTTGCTCTCGATTACGCTCCGCAACGCATCACCGATAATCAAAGTAGGTCTTTCGCTGTCATCGAGATGTGCGAGCGCGTGAGGAAATTTTGATGCGCCGGTAGAGATGGTTATGTCATCGGCGTAACGTGTGTATCGGCATCGAAACTTCCGGCAGAGTCTGCTGAGCTCCCCATCGAGTCGGTCGGCCACCATGTTCGATAGCACTGGCGAGAGGGCGCCGCCCTGCGGCAGCCTCCCTGAAACGCACGCCGCGTTGGCAAGCGCGTGGGCGATGGGCGCTGTTAAATTGAATGGATTAGCCTCCAGCCGCCCCTTGATGCGGCCAAAAGTGACCGAGTGGAAGAAGTCCTGCAGATCGAGACTAAGCACCCATCTGGCTTTAAGATGGACGCGGGCATTCGTCAGAATGCTTCGTTCCTTTAGGAAGCCGTGCACGACACCCCGAGGTCGGTACAGCTCGTCGACGAGCGGTCGTAGTGCATGCTGAATTCTGAGCAGCGGCCATCGCGGGGCCTCGATCAGCCGCTCGCCGCGGCTGCGTTTCGGAAGATTGAATTGGCGGTACTTCAGCGTGCCCGGAATAACGTAAACAATATAGGCGAACCGTCGAAAGCTGAGGCCGATCGCTGAAGCGAGCTGACGGGGTAGATAGATGGTCTGGAGGAGCGGCGGTAGTGGTGGCGTTGGCGCGGGCAATCTCGCTCTTCCCCGATCCGTGTGCATTGGATCGTCGCATAGTTCAGCATTCGGTCGGCGATGAAGTAACCCTTCTCCGCACGTGTCGCAGGAACACAACACATGTTGATCTTCCCGCGCCAACGGCCGGATATTAACGAAGAAGATCCCTCAGGCAATCTGCAACCGAAGGTTACCCACAAGGGGATGTAGTTGAGTGCACTGGACTGCACCCCTGAACTGAGACACGATAATTACAGTGACAGCGGGGTTGTCACGATGCCTTACTGCGCATTGTTTTGCGCGAAGGCGGTTTCGAACTCAAGGGGCGATTGGTATCCGAGCGCCGAGTGCAGGCGCTCCTTGTTGTAGACCTCCGCGATGAAGCTGTTGATACGGCGACGGGCGTCGTTGAGATCGGCGAAGGCATGCCGTTGACCTCCTCGGCCTTGAGGGTTTTCATGAAGCTTTCGGCCTTGGCGTTGTCGAAGGGGTTTCCTGGCCTGCTCATGCTGATGGTGATGTCGCGGTCGGCGAGCTGCTGGCGGTAGGCAATGGAAGCGTATTGCACGCCGCGATCGGAGTGATGGATCAGGCTACCGGGCTTCGGTTTTCGAGCGTCGAGGGCCTTCTCCAACGCGGCGATGGCGAGAGAGGCATCGAGGGTGTCTTCAAAGGCCCAGCCGACGGCCTTGCGGGAGAATGCATCCAGTATGACGGCGAGATAGGCGAAGGTCTTGGCAAGGTGGACATAGGTGATGTCGGCGACCCAGATCTGGTCGGGTGCGGACGGCACCAGGCCCCGCACCAGATTGGGGACGACGAGGACGCCCGTTGGCGGCTGCGCAGGCGGCTTCAGGAACGGCGTCTTGCGCTGCGCCAGCAGGTTGTCTTCGCGCATAAGCCTCAGGATTTTCTTGGCATTTACGACCATACCTTGGCGTCTTAGGCAGGCTGTCACCCGCCGATAGCCGTAGAAAGGGTGCTTGAGGCAAATGCGCTGGAGCTGGTCACGCAGCTCGCACTCGGCCACCTCACGACTGCGCCTGTTGAGATGCCGGTAGTAGGTCGCGCGCGGCAGGCCCGCGAGGCGGCACAAGCGCTACACGTCGGCGTTGGCGTTGGTTCTCTCCGAGGTCATGGCTTGGATGACTTCGATGATGCGGATGCGGGTTTGCCTTGCGCTGCCGGCCGGTCCAATGCCCGCAAGGCGTTCCGAAAAAAATCGAGGTCCATCTGCTGGCGGCCCACCAGCCGCTCGAGCTCGGCAATGCGGGCGTTTGCCCGCGCGAGGGCAGAACGCTTGTCGTCGTATGAGTTTGCGAGGGCCTGGCTTGGGTCCCGGCTTCCGGTTCAATCCATCCGGCCCATCGGCCTTCCAGGCCTTGACCCAGTCATGGAGACTCTTGCGGGAGATTCCAAGTTCGCGAGCCACGGGGAGCACACCTTCGCCCCGCTCGACCCGTTTGATCGCTTTGATTTTGTAAGCTGTCGGAAATTGACGCTTCTTTCCTCGTCCTGCCACAGGTCATCCTCGAAATGCCTGTCACTGTAATTATCGTGTCACAGTTCAGGGGTGCAGTCCAGCACTGTCACCGTAATCCGAGAGTTCGACGAATTGCAGGACGTGGGTGGTCATGATGGAGGACCTTTTCAAGCCCAATATAAGGCCCGGCCCCACCTAACTGCAATATCTGAAATCGACTGCGAGTTGGTGCGGTCCTGGCTCTGCAGTTGCCCCTCCTGAAATGCATTGAAAGTGCACTCTTGTCTCAAACGATTTAGTGCACTGTCACCGTAATCTTGGCGGATAGTTTGAATCCGCGGCAGATCGAGCGACTATCGCGCTCGGTCTAGCCGCATTTCAAATATATCCCGGGGCTCAGATGGCTTGGCGCAACTGATGGAGCGGTCAGCTTCCAGCGTTAAGCCTATTGCTTCTTCGGCATCATCTTGACGGACCCGTGCGACTCCCCTGGACCTAGCAGTTTCGTCCCGTGCGGCCCTGGCTGTCCCGGCGTCATTTTAGTGCCGCCACCTACTTTCTCGCCATCATTCATCATCCGTCGACCTTGAGCATCCGTTTCCCCAGGGTTCATCCGCTGAACTTGGGCAGATGCGCTGCTAATTGAGAAGGAAATAAAAAGGACAGAAAGGAACTTCAGCATGGCCGTCACTCCCTAAAGGTTGGTCATCGAAGCTCGGCCATTCCCCGCAGAAATTTCAAACTGATCAATGCGACTTGAAGGCGCATCCGGCAACGAATACTCGCCGAATGCGACAGATGGCCTGCCCTAACTTCTGCCTACGTTGACCTCCGCGGCGAGTTTTTTGCTGCGGGATAGTGAAGTGTGCGCAGAAAGCGACATGGCAGGTTCGGAAAGGAAATAAAGCGATCGACGGCGGAGGAGTTCGCGCGCTCGCTTCAGCTCTTCACCGAGGCCACCGACACAAGGTCGGAAGTATTTAAGCCGGACGGACTGCCGCACTTCGCGGCGCTTGTGAGAGCGCCAGTTTGTTGGTCAAAGGGCGAGTACTTGCTACCAATCTCCGCATGAGCCAGCCTATTTGAGTGTCGGCTCAACAGGAGATTGACCACGACCCGTCAGAGTTCCGGGCGGGAGAGCACAGAAGGTCTCGATCCATCCAGCGCTCAGAGCGAGTTCGTTCAGAATGTCTTCGGGGTGCTTTTTCCCGCTCTCCAGCACAAGTTCGACCGCTCTCCTTAGCAGGCGAGGCTGCTCAATCGGGATTTTGCGAGGATCATCAAGTGGCTCCTTTTTGCGCCAGCGCCGGAAAGATATCTGCTTGTAGAGATTTAGCGCCTGATCGCCGTCGATAACGTCAAGATCGCGGCATCGATAGACCATAGCTTGAATGGATACCTTCCATCGTTCTTTGAGTGGCACGAAGGCGTCCAGGCGCGTGGTGTATACCTCGTTCGGGAACGAGTTGCTGGGTAGCAGGAAGGCTCCCGCGAACTTGTCGGCCTCGGCTTCAATTGCCTTTAGCGTGGTCTTATCTTCGAGGTCGGACTGCTCGACCCATCTATGTAAAATGAGATGACCTAGCTCATGTGCCAGGTCGTACCGCAATCGGACACCGGCTTCCTTCTCGGAAGCCATGAATATGAATGGTCGCGCTCCATTCCAGAACGAAAATGCCTCGACGTTCTCGCCCTGCATTTCGTACCGACAGATGACGATGCCTTTTGCTTCCAACAAAGCCAGCACGTTGGAGATCGGGCCAGGACCAAGCCCCCATAGTTTCCGAAGACTGAGAGCGATCTCATCGATCTCCTCGAATTCGTAACGGCCTGAGGAACTAGCGGGAGCACATTCCGGCAGAGAAGGGAGCGGGTAGTTGACAAGGCCATCGAAGTATCGTGCCGTTTGCACGAACCAGTCGCCCAAGACCGCGGTCGCTTCGTTTCGACGAAGCGTTTCAGGTCCGAATTTACGATAGAAGCGGGCGCCTGCGGATCCGAACGCAGGTCCGTCAGGAGTTGTGAAGAAATTTACAGGCTGGCGAAGCTCATCGGATATTTTTTGGAATGTGGCAGGCTCCGGCGATTTGTCGCCACGCTCGTAGGCCGAGATCGCCTGTCGAGACACACCGATGCGATCGCCAAGATCGCCTTGCGACAATCTTGCGACTTTCCGCGCATCGCGCAGCTTTGATGGAATCAAAAGCCGCCCGGCTTGGTGCGCTCGGGCGGCGGGAGAGGGAAACTGAACTACTCTATTGGTCCCCATTGTCTCTACGCCATTTGTCGATTTCTTCTTTAAGGGTCACCACAGCTTCGATGTCAGTGTCTTCAGGCGGCGGCTCGGGCGAACTCACGACGTGTGGCAGCAGCATCAGATTGGGCGAGCGGTAGTGGTACCCTTTCTGCTGATCCTCCCGGGGCAACCCGAGGTGCGCGAAGTTCAGGGTTTGATAGCCGTGGAACAGCAAGATGTGCGGGGCGCCGCCGGCGTCTTCGCCTTCTGGCTTCAGTCCCGCCAGCCAGCCTTGTCCATTCAACCGCTTGTTTGCTCGGAACGCTACGTCTCGGGGTTGCTTCGAAGGGTCAGCGACTTGGCTTATCGTCACTGCGGAGTGTGAAGGAAGTATTTCGAGATACCGGCCGGTCGGGCGCTCAAACCAGCGCCACCGGAAATCGAATGGCCACTGACCACTCATGCAAAGCCGCTCGAAGCCGAGATCGACGGCCCATTGAATGATGCGGCCTCTGTTGTCCTGGGCGCTCGTGACGTTCAGGATTGGCTCATCCTTGATAAGGAGAGCGGCGGCTTCGTATGCAGTCTTCAGCGTGGCGGGAATGAAGGTCCGTAACGCCAGCGGGATCTGGTCTCGGAGAAAGGCTTCGGCGCAGTCCACGTTTTCCTCGATTCTGGTTGCCCAAGCGCGCGCGCAACCTTATCCGAAAAAAGTCGGATTTTGTCAACCAGTTATTTTGAGGCTCGTCGGTGTTCAAGGCGATCCGAACACATCGAGGTCGTAGCTGTGGCGGCAATTGCGGTAAGAAATCGACGCCGCTTTGGTCTGCTTTAAGCTGTTGATCTCACTAGTGGGCCCGGCAGGACTCGAACCTGCAACCAGACCGTTATGAGCGGCCGGCTCTAACCATTGAGCTACAGGCCCCGCCGCGAGGCGGCCGCGTCAGGGGCGGCCGGCAACGGTGCGCGGTTCGTTTACAGGGCCTGAGGCGGGGGTGCAATCCTCAAGCGTTTTCAAGGCGATCCAGGGGAACGCCAAGCTGCGCGAACGCGTGGCGCGGGTTGGTCAGTGAATTCGGAATAGTCGCATTATGCCACTGTATTGCCCGACGAGTCAAAGGATTCGAGGCGTTCGGCGGGGCCTGTGTGTGGCGCTTCGCTAAGCCCCTGCGATTGCTCAAGTCTTCTACTGTGCATGGGGTTGTTTTCGCAACTTTGTTCGAGAGGGCCTGTTGGCCCCCTCGAATCTTGTGCCGGCGAGGTCGCCGCCTAGTCCACCGAGACCCCGGCGAACTCCACCACCTTGCGCCACTTCGCGGTCTCGTCCGCGACCAGCTTGCCGAACTCGGCTGATGTCATCGGCTTGGGGATGCCGCCGGTCTCGGCGAGCTTGGCCACCAGCTTGGGGTCCTTCAGCGCTTCGCCGACGGCCTTGTTGAGGGTCTCGATCACCTCGGGCGGGGTGCCCTTCGGCGCGGAGATGCCGTAGAAGCCGACCGATTCAAAGCCCGGCACGGTCTCGGCGATCGCGGGCACGTCGGGCACGCTCGGCCAGCGCTGCGGCGAGGTCACGCCCAGCGCGCGGACATTGCCGCCCTTCACCTGCTCCATCGCCGAGGGCAGATTGTCGAAGATCAGCTGCACCTTGTTGGAGATGATGTCGGGGAAGGCGATGGCCGAGCCGCGATAGGGCACGTGCACCATGTCGCACTTCGTCATCACCTTGAACAGCTCGGCCGACATGTGCACCGAGGTGCCGTTGCCGGAGGAGGCATAGGAGATCTTGCCGGGGTTGGCGCTGCAGTAGTCGATGAACTCCTTGACCGACTTCGGCGGGAACGCGTTGGAGACGACCAGCATGTTGGTGAGCTGCATGATGCTCGCCACCGGCACGGTGTCGCGCAGGAAGTCGAACGGCAGCTTCTTGTACAGCGAGGTCGAGATCGCGTTGTTGGGCGCGACGAACAGCAGCGTGTAGCCGTCCGGCGGCGCGTTGACCGCCGCGGCGGCGGCGATGTTGCCGCCGGAGCCGGTGCGGTTCTCGACGATGACCTGCTGCCCGAGCCGCTCCGATAGCCACTGCGCCATGATCCGCGCCACGATGTCGACCGGGCCGCCGGCGGAGAAGCCGATCAGCCAGTGTATGGGACGGTCGGGATAGGCGGCGGAGGCGGGAGGGGTAGTGCTGAAAAGACCAAACAGGACTGCGAGCCCGAACAAACCGCGACGCAAAATTCGCACCATGACGTCTCCCATTGCTTTATTGTCGTTGGCTCCATGCTTTCACAAAATCGGGTCGCTGCCTATATCGCCGCAAGTCGGTGTTGACGCAGGTCCGCCGGGAGCGACCATGAGATTCGCGATCCTCATCAGCGCGGCGCTGCTCGCCGGCCCCGCCGCCGCACAAACCGGAGGCACGGCGATTCCGACCACGACGATCAGGTTGGGAACAGCGACGCCGGGCGGCGGCTTCCCGCTCTACGGCAACGCCTTTGCCGAACTGATGAACGCGGCCGATCCGCTGGCGATCATCGTTCCCCGCAACACCAAGGGCAGTTCCGAGAACATCCCGCTGCTGGAGAAGGGCGAGCTCGATCTGGCGCTGGTCGCGGGCGAGCCGGCCTACGAGGCCTTCGCCGGCATCGGCCGCGCGCCGGTCCGCCTGAAGATCCTCACCGCGATCTATTCCAACCCCGGCCTGTTCGTGGTGCGCGCCGACAGCCCCTACAGGACCATCCGCGACCTCGTCGGCCAGAAGGTGGCGTTCGGCGCGAAGGGCTCGGGCCTGCCGGTCCTGGCGCGCTATGTGCTGGACGGTCTCGGCCTCAAGCAGGACGAGGACTTTGGGGCTGTCTATCTCGACCGCGCCGGCGACGGCCCCGCGATGGTCGAGGACGGCCGCGTCGCGGCGCTCTGGGGCGCCGGCATCGGCTGGCCCGGCTTTGCCGCGGTGGCCTCGAGCGCCTCGGGCGCGCGCTTCATCGCGCCCAGCGCGGAGGAGATGACGCGCATTCGTGCCAAGCACGCGTTCCTCAAGCCGCTGCTGGTGCCGGCGAACAGCTATCCAAACCAGACCGCGCCGATCGCCTCGCTGGGGTCGTGGAGCTTCGTCCTGACGCGCGAGGACCTGCCCGACGATGTCGCCTATCGCCTGGCGAAGACGCTGCACGGCATCGAGGCCGCGTTCTGCAAGAAGCTCGCGCAGGCCTGCGAGACGACAGCGTCGAACACCGTCGCCGCCGCGCCGAGGCCGGAGCTGATCCATCCCGGCGCGATGAAGTATTTCCGCGAGATTGGGCTGGTGAGATGACGGTCGCCTCAAGCGGCCGTCATTCCGGGTTCGGTGCTTCGCACCGCCCCGGAATGACGATCGCTTCAAGCGATCGTCACTTCTTCACCAGCGGACACGCCGGGTCCGGCGGGCCGAACGCCTTGTCGCCGGAGATGGTCGTGAGGATCTTGTAATAGTCCCATGGGTACTTGCTCTCCTCCGGCGTCTTCACCTGCACCAGCCAGAGGTCGTGCACCATCAGATTGTCCTCGCGCAGTTTGCCGTTGCGGGCGAAGAAATCCTCGATCGGCTTTTCCCGCATCTTGGCTGCGACCTTGAGCGGATCGTCGGTGCCGGTCTCCTTGATGGCGTTGAGATAGTGCATCACGCTGGAATAGACGCCGGCCTGCCACATCGACGGCATCTTGTTCATCTTGGCGAAATAGCGCTTCGACCATTCCCGCGTCTTGTCGTCCATGTCCCAGTAGAACGAGGTGGTCAGCAGCAGGCCCTGCGCGGCCTGAAGTCCGAGGCCGTGGATGTCGGTGATCAGCGCGAGCAGCGCCGCCATCTGCTGGCCGCCCTTGAACACGCCGAACTCCGAGCCGGTCTTGATCTCGTTCATGTTGTTGGGGGGGCCTGCGGCAATGCCGATGATCTTGGCCTTGGAGGCCTGCGCCTGCAGCACGAAGGAGGAGAGGTCGGGCGTTGCCAGCGGCGGCCGCACCGAGCCCAGCACCTTGCCGCCATTGGCGGTGACGACGGCGGAGGCGTCGCGCTCCAGCGAATGGCCGAAAGCGTAGTCGTCGGTGATGAAGAACCAGCTGTCGCCGCCGCGCTTGACCACGGCATCGGCGGTGCCGACCGCGAGCGCGCGGGTGTCGAACACCCACTGGATCGCGTAAGGCGAGCAGAACTTGCCGTGGAAATCGGCGGTGCCGGTGGAGTGGGTGATGAACAGCCGCTTCTTCTCGTTGGCGATGTTCTGCACCGCGAGCCCGACCGCCGAGACCGGAACGTCGACGATCAGATCGACCTGCTCGATGTCGTACCACCGCCGCGCCAGCGAGGCGCCGATGTCGGCCTTGAGCTGGTGGTCGCCGATCACGACGCTGATGGGCTTGCCGAGCACGGTGCCGCCAAAATCGTCGATCGCCATCTGCGCGGCGGTGACCGAGCCCTGGCCGGTCGGCGCGGAGGCCGGGCCGTTCATGTCAGTGAGAACGCCGATCTTGACGACGTCATCGGAAAGCTGCGCCATTGCGGCACCCGGCAGCAATGCTGTCACCAAGGCAGCCGCGACCGGCAGCCCAAATCTGGTTGGATTCACGTTTCTGCTCCCTGAGCCGGCGCGTTGGCCGGTGTTGCATCCGGGTGTGCCCCCGGCTGAATTGGTTTCTTTTGCAACTATTTGGGGGCGGGCGTCAACGTCAGGCCGCGAAGCGGATCAGCCCTGCGGGCGAGGGATCGTAGCCGGTCAGTTCCTCGGCGCGCTGGCGCAGCCGCCGTTCGTTCAGGAAGCGGAGCAAGGCCTGCATGGAGGGGCGGAAATAGCTGCGCTGCCGCATCGCGAGGTCGAGATTCTCCCAGGCCAGCGGCACGAAATCGAGCCCGGCCGAGCGCGCCGCGGCGCGCGTCGCGATCCCGCAATCGGCCTGGCCGGCGCGGACGATCTCGGCAAGGTCAGGGCCGGTCAAGGCCGGCGTCTCGATGCGGCGGAGATCCCGCATCGAGGCGCCCGCGCGCTTCAAGAGCACCTCGAGCAGCATCTGCGCGCCCGTGCCCTGTTGCCGCATTGCCATCCGGGCGCCGGCTGCGAGCACGTCGGTGAGGCAGTGCAGGCGCTTGGGATTGCCCTGCGGCAGCACCAGCCCCTCTTCGCGCCGCACGAACGCGACCAGCACCGCATCATGCAGGTCGGGAGCGGCCCGCAATGTTTCGACGCTGGCATCGCTGGCGAGATTGTCGGAAGCGTCGAGAGCGTGGAAGTGCACCGCCGCCGCCATGACCTCGTTCCGCTGCAGGCGCTCGAGCCCGCGCGCGCTGCCCTCGCTCATCGATCCGAGCCCTGAGCCGGATTCGCGCAGGCTCCAATCGAGCAATTCGTCGTGGCTGCCGCCGACGACCGGCGGCGGCGCCGCGATCAACATGCCGGCCGGACGCGCAAGGCCCGACAGGACCCAGAGGTCGAGCTCGTGCCGAGGGAACAGCCATTTTCCCGTCACCTTGCTGCAGGGGATCGCACCGGTGGTCACGAGCTCGTAAAGCTTGCGTTCGCCGAGCCGAAGATAATCGGCGGCCTCGCTGGTCGTCAGGAATTCCATCCTGCATTCCTATGCAAATTCTTGCTTCTTTTTGACGTCCGACGCAGGTGGAATTCTGCATTTCAGATTTTTGCCCGCGGCGACCATGCCCGATCATCTCGCTGCTTTGCAACACATCTGCGCACGCGATTACCGCCTTTGGTGAACGATCCCGAAGCTTCCCGTTGCCTATATTTCCCGGACAGACAGTGCAAAGCGCGTCACGAGTGCGGCGCAATCGATCATCATGATGACGTCACAGCCAATGGGAACTTGATCATGGCCCGCCTGTCCGTCGCCTTCGCGCTTCTCTGCGGCCTCGTCGCGGGGGCCGCGACGTCGTTGGCCGACGACCGCAGTATCGTGCTTGCCACGACGACCGCGACGCAGGAGTCCGGTCTGCTCGACTATCTGCTGCCGATCTTCCGCGACAAGACCGGCATCGAGGTGACCGTGATCGCGCGGCGCGCCGACGAGGTGCTCGACGGGGCGCGACGGGGCGAGGTCGATGTCGTGCTGATGCACGCGCGGCCTGTGGAGGAGAAGTTCGTCGCCGACGGGTTTGGCGTGAGACGCTACGACGTGATGTACACCGACTATGTGCTGATCGGGCCGAAGAGCGATCCCGCGGGTGTCAAGGGGAAGGACATCGCGACGGCGCTGAAGGCGATCGAAGCCAAGGGCGCGCCATTCGTGACGCGCGGCGATCGGTCAGGCACCCACGCCGCGGAACTCGCGCTCTGGATCGTCGCGGGGATCGACATCGCCGCCGCCAAGGGCGCCTGGTATCGCGAGGCCGGGCAGGGCATGGCCTCGGCGCTCCACGCAGCGCGCGCCGCAAATGCATATGTGCTGGCGGATCGCGGCAGCTGGATCGCCTTCAAAGATCGCGGCGATCTCGACATTGTCGTCGAAGGCGACAGGCGCCTGCTCAACCAGTACGGCGTGATGCTGGTGAACCCTGCGAAGTTCCCCAACGTGAAGAAGAACCTCGCGCAGGACTTCATCGACTGGCTGACGTCGCCGGAAGGGCAGACGGCGATCGCCGGCTACAAGGTCGACGGGCAGCAGCTGTTCTTCCCCAATTCGGACAGGTCCGGCGGCTGAGTCCGGGATCGCCGACGGTTGCCAAAGCAGGCGATGCATGGTCCATCATGGCGCATGACCCAGCGCCTGCCGCCATCGCTGACGCCGCTCGACACCGCGCTCGCTGCATTGCTGCGAGGCGTTGATCCCGTCGCGCCGGTGGAGGTGCCGCTGGCGGACGCGATCGGCTGTATCGCGACGGGCACTCCGCTGCTCGCGGCCTGTCCGTCACGCGACGTTGCCGCCGCGGACGGCTGGGCGCTTTCCGCCAATGATCTCGTCGGCGCGTCCGCTTACGCGCCGCTGCTCCTGAAAGAAGTACCGCCGTGGGTCGAGGTCGGTGACGCGATGCCGGCGGGATGCGACTGCGTGCTCGATGCCGATGCCATGGAGGTGTCGGGGCCGCTTGTCCAGGTGCAGGTGGATGGTGTGCCCGGACAGGGCGTCCGGCGTGCTGGCAACGACATCGCGGAAGGCACGCCGGCCGGCGCCGAGGGCCGTCCTATTGCTGCGGCCGATCTTCTGATTGCGCGCGTTGCTGGCCTGGACAAGCTTCGCATCAGGCGGCCGCGGCTGCGCATCGTCAACGTGCCGGGCGGAACGGCAACGATGCATATGATCGCCGGGATCGCGCGCGCTGCGGGACTGGACGTGGAGATGCGACAAGCTCGGGCACGCGACGACGCAGCGATTGCCGATGCGCTCGATGCGTCCCTTTGCGATCTCCTTCTGACGGTCGGCGGTAGCGGCGTCGGTCGCCGGGACGCTGTTATCACGGCCCTGGCCCAGCGCGGCGAGGTGATGGCGCACGGCCTTGCGCTGCAGCCGGGACGCACTGCCGCGGTCGGGCGGCTCGGGCAAGTTCCCGTCGCCGCCTTGCCCGGTTCGCCCGATTCCGCGCTTGGGGCCTGGCTCTCGCTCGTGCTGCCACTGGTCGACCGCCTGTCGGCGCGTCGGCCGCGCCAACGGGTGACCTTGCCCCTCGCGCGTAAAATCGCATCCAATGTCGGCATCGCCGAGATCGCTTTGTTGGCGGAGGAACATCGTGCCTGGGTGCCGCTTGCCGTGGGCGAATGGCCGCTTCAGGCGATCGCCCGTGCGGATGCTTGGCTACTGGTGTCCGCCAGCGACGAGGGATTTGCGGCGGGAACGCCGGTCGATGCCCATCCCATGCGGGCATGATATGGGTCGTGGCATGACGATGATCCCGAGATCACCAGACCGCAGCGAGCTCGAACAGGAGCAGTTTCTCAAGATCCTCTCGCGCGAGGAGGCGCTGGCGCGCTTCGAGGCGGCCTTGTTCCCGCGCGCTCTTCTCAGCGAGAAGCGCAAGCTCGCTGCTGCTCTGGGCGCTGCGCTCGCCGAAGACATCACCGCACCGATCGATGTGCCGCCGTTCGACCGCTCCAATGTCGACGGCTTTGCCGTGCGTTCCGCCGATCTTGCGGTGGCCGGCGAAGGCAAGCCCGTTCGCCTGACGCTGAACGGCGAGACCATCCATTGCGGCACCGCGCCGAGGCTGCAGGTGGCGGGCGGGACCGCGACGCCGATTGCCACCGGCGGTCCGCTGCCGCGCGGCGCCGATGCCGTCGTCATGGTCGAGCACACTCAGCCGGCCGGCTCGGAGGCGATCGATGTCCGTCGCGCCGTCTCGCCGGGGCAATTCGTCTCCTACGCCGGATCCGACATCGCGCGCGGCGAGGCGCTGCTGCGCGCCGGCACCATCATCGGCTCGCGCGAGATCGGCATGCTCGCGGCTTGCGGCATTGCCGAGGTGAGTGTCGCGCGCAAGCCGCGCGTCGCCGTGATCTCCACCGGCGACGAACTGGTCCAGCCCGGCCAGCCGCTCGGGCCAGCCGAGATCTACGACACCAACGGCGCCATCGTCGCGGCCGCCATCGACGAGAATGGCGGCGAGGCCGTTTTCCTCGGCGCTATTCCAGACGATGAAGTCAAGCTCGAAGCGGCGATGCGCCGCGCGCTTGCGGACGCCGACATGCTGGTGCTATCGGGCGGCACCTCGAAAGGCGCGGGCGATCTCTCCCATCGCATCATCGGGCGGCTCGGTGCGCCGGGCATCATTGCGCATGGCGTTGCGCTCAAGCCCGGCAAGCCGCTGTGCCTTGCGGTGTGCGACGGCAAGCCGGTGGTGATCCTGCCGGGTTTTCCGACCTCGGCGATGTTCACCTTCCATGACATGATCGTGCCGGTGCTGCGCAGGATGGCCGGCCTGCCGCCTCGCTCCGATGCCAGGGTGAACGCGACCGTGCCGGTGCGCATCGCCTCCGAGCTCGGCCGCACCGAGTTCGTCATGGTCTCGCTGGTCGAAGGCAGGGATGGCCTGATCGCCTATCCATCCGGCAAGGGATCCGGTGCGATCACGTCGTTCGCGCAGGCCGACGGATTCCTGCGCATCGATGCGCTGGCTGACCAAATGCCGGCCGGGACCGAAACCGAGGTGACGCTGTTCACGCCGCATGTGCGCGTGCCCGATCTTGTCATCGTCGGCAGCCATTGCACCGGCCTCGATCTCGTCACCGCGCCGCTCGCGCATGCCGGCCTGACCGTGCGCACGATCGCCATCGGCAGCCTCGGAGGATTGGCGGCGGCCAAGCGCGGCGAGTGCGACCTCGCGCCGATCCACCTGTTCGACGACAAGAGCGAGACCTACAACGCGCCTTATCTCGTCGATGGGCTTGAACTCGTGCCGGGCTGGCGGCGGATGCAGGGCATCGTCTTCCGCGAGGGCGACACGCGCTTCGAGGGCCTCAGTGCGAAGGACGCGGTTGCCGCTGCACTCGCCGACCCCGCCTGCATCATGGTGAACCGCAATCAGGGCGCCGGCACGCGTATCCTGATCGATCGCCTGCTCGGCGGTGCGCGCCCGGAAGGCTATTGGAACCAGCCGCGTTCGCACAATGCGGTCGCCGCGGCCGTCGCGCAGCACCGCGCCGATTGGGGCATGACCATTGCGCCGGTCGCCCACGCAGCCGGCCTCGGCTTCATTCCCCTGGCGGAAGAGCATTATGACTTCGCGCTGGTGACGGCGCGCAAGGACCGGCCGGCCGTGCGGGCCTTTCTCGACGCGCTTGGCTCGGCCGCGGCGCGCGTGGCACTAGAGCGCGCGGGTTTCCGGCCCGCGTAGAGACCAGTTCTCGTTCAAGACGTCATGAACTTGTGCGACCGCCGCCGCGACCAAGCAGCATGAGCCAAGCCATGACTGCGTCCACACCCCTCAATTTCCGCAAGTTTGCTGCCCTCGTCGCGGCGACGGGGACGCTGTTCTGGCTCTACACCTTCTACCACATCGCGAATGTCCCGCCCGGGGACGGCACCGGCTTTCAATGGCTCGCCGTCTTCCCGCTCGGCATGGTGTTCGGCCTGTTCTTCCTGCCGGCCTGGTTGCTGGTGGCGATCGGCCGACTGCCGCGGTTCAGCATTGTCGTCGGCCTCTGTGGCCTGATCGCCTTCGCGATCATCTGGGCGCAGCTGCTCAACGAGTTCCCGAAATCGTGAGATCGCTAGAAGGCGTCGTCGAGTGCCGCGAGCCGCTCCGCCTCGGCGATATCCTCGACCGTGTTGGCGTTGAAGAACGGATCGAGCGGCTCGGTAGGCCATGTCACCGTCGCCAGCCGATAGCGCGCGGTCCAGCGGTCGATCTTGCGGAGGTCTTCGACCACGAGCGCGTGGCGCAGCTCCTCGCGCAAGGCGACGCGCCACAGCCCGATCACCGGATGCGACTGCTCGCCTGACGCGGCCACCGCAAGCTGCGCGTTCTCGCCCGCGCGCGCCTCGTGCAGCCGCGCGACGAGATCGCGCGGCAGGAACGGACAGTCGCCGGCGGCGCTGAGCACCCACTCGATTTCCGGCCGGTTCGCCGCGCTCCAATCCAGCGCCGCGAGGATGCCGGCGAGCGGGCCCGGGAAGTCCGGGACGTCGTCAGCGACGACTTGCAGGCCAAACGCGGCAAAGCGGACGGGATCGCCGTTGGCGTTGAGGATCAGCCCGCTGCACTGGGGCGACAGGCGCGCGATGACGCGCTCCAGAATAGTGCGTCCACCGATGCTGCGCATCGGCTTGTCGCCGCCGCCCATGCGCCGTGCGAGGCCGCCGGCCAGCAGCACGCCGAGAGTCGGCGGAACATGCGTGGTTGGAATCCTAGTCGTCAACACCTTCGCCCTTGCGCTTGTGCTTGGCCGATTCCTCCTCGACGTAAGCGAGGTTCTGGTCGTAGACGATGCGCTCCTCGCCTGCGAGTGCGAGAAAGCGCTTGCCACGGGTGCGCCCGACCAGCGTCAGCCCGACCTGCCTTGCGAGATCGACGCCCCAAGCGGTGAAGCCGGAGCGCGACACCAGGATTGGAATGCCCATGCGCACGGTCTTGATCACCATCTCGGAGGTGAGGCGTCCCGTGGTGTAGAGGATCTTGTCGGACGCGTCGACGCCGTGGCGGTACATCCAGCCTGCGATCTTGTCCACGGCGTTGTGGCGGCCGACGTCCTCGGTGTAGCAGAGCGGGGCGCCCTCCTTGCACAGCACGCAGCCGTGGATCGCGCCGGCCTCGAGGTAGAGCGAGGGCATGGTGTTGATGGTCTGCGTCATCTGGTAGAGCCACGAGGTGCGCAGCTCGGCCTTGGGCAGTGCGACGCTCTCGACGGCCTCCAGCAGGTCGCCAAAGGCGGTGCCTTGCGCGCAGCCCGAAGTTTGCGTGCGCTTCTTCAGCTTGGCCTCGAAATTGGTGTGGTGCGAGGTGCGCACGACCACCACCTGGAGGTCGTCGTCGTACTCGACCTCGGTGACCACGTCGTTATATTTCAGCATGTTCTGGTTCAGCAGATAGCCGAGCGCGAGATATTCCGGATAGTCGCCGATCGTCATCATGGTGACGATCTCCTGCGCATTCAGGTAGAGCGTCAGTGGCCGCTCCATCGGCACCTTGATCTCGACCTTGGCGCCGGTCTGGTCTGTGCCGGTCACGCTCTGGGTCAGGCGGGGGTCGTCCGGATTGGGGACGATCAGGGGCACCGGGGCTTTGTCGATCTTCATCATGGCGGCGACGTTAGCATGACATTCGGGTCAAGCCGATATATGCATGCTCAAGACGATGGAGAAGGCGGTTCCGGCCGTGCGGCTGGCGGAGATCGAATTGCGATGAAAGTCATCGGCCTTGCGGGCTGGAGCGGTGCGGGCAAGACCACGCTGTTGACGCGGCTGATCCCGCATTTCAACGCGCAGGGCCTGCGCGTCTCCGTGATCAAGCATGCGCATCATCAGTTCGACGTCGACGTGCCAGGCAAGGATTCCTGGCGCCATCGCGAGGCCGGTGCGGCGGAGGTGCTGGTGGCTTCGTCGAACCGCTGGGCGCTGATGCATGAGCTGCGCGGGGCGGCGGAGCCGCGGCTGCCGGAGCTGCTCGACAAGCTCTCGGCGGTCGATCTCGTCGTGGTCGAGGGATTCAAGCGCGAGCCGCATCGCAAGATCGAGGTGCATCGTGCGGGCAATGGCAAGCCGCTGCTGTTTCCGGACGATCCCGGCATTGCCGGGATTGCGAGCGACGTCGCGATTGACACAAGGCTGCCGACTGTCCATCTGGACGACATCGTGGCTGCCGCGGCCTTGATGTTGCGTGCGGCGATGCCGGTCGAGGAAGCTTTGGCCAGAAGCGCCGCGATACGCTGACGAGGCACCATGGCGCAACTCTCGGACGATTGCTTTGCCTTCGGCGGCCCGATGATGTCGGTCGACGAAGCCGTTGGCCTCATCACGACCCGCGTCAACGCGATTGCCGACATCGAGACGGTGGCGCTGGTCGAGGGCGACGGACGCGTGCTCGCGGGCGATGTGGCGGCGCCTTTGCCGCTGCCGCCGTTCACCAACTCCGCCGTCGATGGTTACGCCGTGCGCAACGCCGACCTTCCGGCAAGCGCGGAGCAGGCGTTCTCGCTGGACGGCCGCATTCAGGCCGGCGGCCTTGCGCAAACGCCGATCAAGCCCGGCCACACCGTGCGTATCTTCACCGGCGCGCCGATGCCGCCGGATGCGGAGACCGTCTTCATGCAGGAGGACGTCCGCGTCGATGCTTCAGGCAGGATCGTCTTGCCGCCGGGGCTGAAGCGTGGGGCCAATGTTCGTCCCGCCGGCGAGGACATTCCGCAGGGTCACGTTGCGCTTCGCGCCGGCCAGCGCCTGCGACCGCAGCACGTCGCGCTTGCCGCAGCGTTCGGCCTGACCAGGCTAGACGTCGTCAGGCGCATCCGGGTCGCCGTGTTCTCGACAGGCGACGAACTGGCGTCACCCGGCGAGCCGCGCGCAGCCTCGCAGCTATACGATTCCAACCGCTTCATGCTGCTGGCGATGCTGCGGCGGCTCGGCTGCGAGGTTAGTGATCTCGGCATTCTTCGCGACGAGCGCACCTCGCTCGCGAGCGGCCTGAAGCAGGTTGCAGGCAGCCACGACCTGGTCCTCACCACCGGCGGTGTCTCGACCGGGGAGGAGGACCACGTCAAGGCTGCGGTTGAGAGCATCGGCTCGCTGGTGCTGTGGCGGATGGCGATCAAGCCGGGCCGGCCCGTGGCGATGGGCATCATCGACGGCACGCCGCTGATCGGACTTCCCGGCAATCCCGTCGCGAGCTTCGTGACATTCGTCCACGTGGTGCGACCGACGGTGTTGGCGCTGTCTGGCGCCTTGCCGGAGCCGCTCTTGCCCATCCCGGTGCGTGCGGCGTTTGCCTACAAGAAGAAGGCCGGCCGGCGCGAATATGTGCGCGCATCGCTGCGGCGCGCGCAGGACGGCGGGCTCGAGGCGGTCAAGTTTCCGCGCGAGGGCGCCGGGCTCTTGTCCTCGCTGGTCGAGACCGACGGCCTCGTCGAACTCGGCGAGGACGTCACGAACGTCGAGCCGGGGCAAGATGTCGGCTTCCTGCCGTACGCCAGCCTGATCTGATGTGTCCTCGTTGACGCAGCCGCTCAGCCTCGCCATGGTGCGGCCATGACCAGGACGACACTCGATCTCACCGGGCTGAAATGTCCGTTGCCGGCGCTCAAGACCCGGAAGGCGCTCAAGCCGCTCAAGGCGGGGGACCAGCTCGAAGTTCACTGCACCGATCCGCTCTCGGTCATCGATATTCCCAATCTGATCCGCGAGACCGGCGACAAGGTCGAGATCACCGAACGCAACGAGGCGCGCATCGTGTTCCTGGTCGAAAAAAGCGACGCCCCGTAGAAGGGCGAATGTTCGGCGGCCACCCTTGGGCTCCGCGGCTGAGGCGAAGTCGATAGGACTTCGCAATCGCAGCATGGGACGCCTTTATTGATCTCCCTCTCAATTCGGGCTTCGCTCGGCCAGATGGTCGAACGCAGGGTCGTGTCCGGGTCAGATCTGGGAGCGCTCCATTGAGCTGTGCCGCGTAACCGCTTCCGCGAGCATAATAAATGATCTTGGCATCTGGCATGCCAGAGATTAGAAGTGGAGCCGTTCTGAAAGACGAGATCGAGACGAATCGATGAGCCATGAGGACGTGCACAAGGTCCGCTCCTTCGAGCATCCCGGTGAGGGACGCCGACGCGCCAAGGCCACCCCGAAAGGACGGCAGGTCGATCCGACCGCCGCTCACGAGATCGAGCTGTTGCTAGGCGACAGGCCGCGGCGGCGCGATCTCCTGATCGAATATCTTCACCTGATCCAGGACGAGTACCACCAGATCTCGGCTGCGCATCTGGCTGCGCTCGCCGACGAGATGAAGCTAGCCTTCGCCGAAGTGTTCGAGACCGCGACCTTCTATGCGCATTTCGACGTGGTGAAGGAAGGCGAGCTGGACATCGCGCCGCTGACGATCCGCGTGTGCGATTCGCTGACTTGCGCAATGCTTGGCGGCGAGAAGCTGCTCGAGGATTTGCAGAGCGCATCGGGGCCCGGCATCCGCGTCGTGCGCGCCCCCTGCGTCGGCCGCTGCGATACAGCGCCGGCCGCGGAGGTCGGACACAATTTCGTCGATCATGCCACTGTCGCGAACGTGATGGCCGCCGCGAAAGCCGGCGACACGCACGCCCATCTGCCCAGCTATGTCGGTTACGACGCCTATGTCGCCGGCGGCGGCTACAAGCTGCTGAGCCGGCTGCGCGCGGGTGAACTCTCGACGGACAATCTCTTGAAGTCGCTCGACGACGCCTCGCTGCGCGGGCTCGGTGGCGCCGGCTTCCCGACGGGTCGCAAATGGCGCGCGGTGCTGGGCGAGCCCGGGCCGCGGCTGATGGCGATCAACGGCGACGAGGGCGAGCCCGGCACTTTCAAGGACCGCTATTACCTCGAAACCGATCCGCATCGCTTCATCGAGGGCATGCTGATCGGCGCGCATGTGGTGCAGGCGAGCGACGTCTACATCTATCTGCGCGACGAATATCCGGCCTCGCGCGAGATCCTCCAGCGCGAGATCGCCAAGCTGCCGCCGGGTGGGCCGACGTTGCACCTGCGCCGCGGCGCCGGCGCTTATATCTGCGGCGAGGAATCCTCGCTGCTGGAGAGCATCGAGGGCAAGCGCGGCCTGCCGCGGCACAAGCCGCCTTACCCGTTCCAGGTCGGCCTGTTCGGGCTACCGACGCTGATCAACAACATCGAGACGCTGTGGTGGGTGCGCGACATCGTCGAGAAGGGCGCCGACTGGTGGAAGGGCCATGGCCGGCACGAGCGGCACGGCTTGCGCAGCTTCTCGGTCTCGGGACGCGTCAAGAACCCCGGCATGAAGCTCGCGCCCGCGGGCATCACCGTGCGCGAACTGATCGACGAATATTGCGGCGGCATGGCCGACGGGCATCAGTTCTATGCATACCTGCCGGGCGGCGCATCGGGCGGCATCCTGCCGGCGTCGATGGACGACATCCCGCTCGATTTTGGAACGCTGGAGAAATACGGCTGCTTCATCGGCTCAGCCGCGATCGTGGTCCTGTCGCAGAAGGACAGCGTGCGGGCGGCGGCATTGAACCTGATGAAGTTCTTCGAGGACGAGAGCTGCGGCCAGTGCACGCCGTGCCGTGTCGGGACGCAGAAGGCGGCGCTGCTGATGCAGAAGCCGGTCTGGAACCGTGCCTTGCTGGAAGAATTGAGCCAGGCGATGCGCGATGCCTCGATCTGCGGGCTCGGACAGGCGGCATCGAATCCGCTGTCCTCCGTGATCAAATATTTCCCCGACGAGTTCAAGGAAGCGGCCGAATGACCAAGATTACGTTCGAGCTCGACGGCAAGCAGGTCGAGGCCAGCGCAGGCGAGACGATCTGGCAGGTGGCCAAGCGTCAGGGCCGCGAGATTCCGCACCTCTGCTATTCGCCGGCGCCGGACTATCGCCCCGACGGCAATTGCCGCGCCTGCATGGTCGAGATCGAGGGCGAGCGCGTGCTCGCCGCCTCGTGCAAGCGCACGCCCGCCATCGGCATGAAGGTGAAGACCGAGAGCGCGCGTGCGGTGTCCGCGCAGAAAATGGTGATGGAGCTGCTCGTCGCCGACCAGCCGGCGCGCGAGACCAGTCACGATCCGGATTCGAAATTCTGGCACTGGGCCGACACCACGGGCGTCACCGAAAGCCGCTTCCCCCCCGCCGAACGCTGGGCCACCGACGCAAGCCATCCGGCGATGCGTGTCAATCTCGATGCCTGCATCCAGTGCGGCCTGTGCGTGCGCGCCTGCCGCGAGGTCCAGGTCAACGACGTCATCGGCATGGCCTACCGCAATCACGGCTCCAAGGTCGTGTTCGACTTCGATGACCCCATGGGCGAGTCCACCTGCGTCGCCTGCGGCGAATGCGTGCAGGCATGCCCGACCGGCGCGCTCATGCCGGCCGTGATGCTCGACGACAGGCAAACCCGCGTGACCTATGCCGACAGGAAGGTCGACTCGCTCTGCCCGTTCTGCGGCGTCGGCTGCCAGGTCACCTACGAGGTCAAGGACGAGAAGGTGATCTATGCGGAAGGCCGTGACGGTCCCGCCAATCACAACCGTCTCTGCGTCAAGGGCCGCTTCGGCTTCGACTACATCCATCATCCGCATCGCCTGACCAAGCCGCTGGTGCGGCTGCCGAATGCGAAGAAGGACTCCAACGACCAGGTCGATCCGGCCAATCCGTTCACGCATTTCCGCGAAGCGAGCTGGGAAGAGGCGCTCGATATTGCTGCCAAGGGCCTGGTCAAGATCCGCGACGAGAAGGGCGTAAAGGCGCTGGCCGGCTTCGGCTCGGCCAAGGGCTCGAATGAGGAAGCCTATCTGTTCCAGAAGCTGGTGCGCACCGGCTTCGGCTCCAATAACGTCGACCACTGCACGCGTCTATGCCATGCCTCGTCGGTGGCGGCGCTGTTCGAAGGCCTGAGCTCGGGCGCGGTGTCGGCGCCGTTCGCCGCCGCGATGGACGCCGAGGTCATCATCGTGATCGGCGCCAACCCGACCGTGAATCATCCGGTCGCGGCGACGTTCATCAAGAACGCCGTCAAGCAGAACGGCGCAAAGCTGTTCGTGATGGATCCGCGGCGGCAGACGCTGTCGCGTCACGCGACCAGGCATCTGCAGTTCAAGCCCGGCTCCGACGTCGCCATGCTGAACGCGATGATCAACACGATCATCACGGAGGGCCTGACCGACGACCAGTATATCGCCGGCTACACCGAAGGTTTTGAGGACCTCAAGGAGAAGATCAAGGAATTCACGCCGGAGAAGATGGAGCCGATCTGCGGCATCCCGGCGGAGACGCTGCGCGAAGTGGCGCGGACCTATGCGCGGGCAAAATCGTCGATCATCTTCTGGGGCATGGGCATCAGCCAGCACGTCCACGGCACCGACAATGCGCGCTGCCTGATCGCGCTGGCGCTGATCACCGGCCAGGTCGGCCGTCCCGGCACCGGCTTGCATCCGCTGCGTGGCCAGAACAACGTGCAAGGAGCGTCCGACGCCGGCCTCATTCCCATGTTCCTGCCGGATTACCAGCCGGTCGGTCGCGACGATCTGCGCGGCAGCTTCGAAAAGCTTTGGCAGCAGGATCTCGATCCCGTCCGCGGCCTGACCGTGGTCGAGATCATGAACGCGATCCATGCCGGCGAGATCAAGGGCATGTATATCGAGGGCGAGAACCCCGCGATGTCCGATCCCGATCTCCAGCATGCCCGCCAGGCGCTCGCCATGCTGGATCACCTCGTGGTGCAGGATCTGTTCGTCACCGAGACAGCGTTTCATGCCGACGTGATCCTGCCGGCCTCGGCCTTCGCGGAGAAGGAGGGCTCCTTCACCAACACCGACCGCCGCGTGCAGCTGGCGCGCCAGGTGGTCAAGCCGCCGGGCGACGCGCGGCAGGATCTCTGGATCATCCAGGAGATCGGCAAGCGCATGGGCCTGCCGTGGAACTATTCCGGTCCCGGTGATGTCTTCACCGAGATGGCGCAGCTGATGCCGTCGCTGAAGAACATCACCTGGGACCGGCTCGTGCGCGAAGGCGCGGTGACCTATCCCGTCGACGCTCCGGACAAGCCGGGTAACGAGATCATCTTCACCACGGGTTTCCCAACCGCGAGCGGCCGCGGCAAGATCGTGCCGGCCAAAGTCATCCCGCCGGACGAGATTCCGGACGACGAATATCCGATGGTGCTGTCGACGGGCCGCGTGCTCGAGCACTGGCACACAGGCTCGATGACGCGCCGCGCCCAGGTGCTCGACCAGATCGAGCCTGAGGCGGTCGCCTTCATGTCGCCGAAGGACATGCGCAGGAAGCAGCTGGCGCCGGGAGATTTCATCCGCCTGGAGACGCGCCGCGGCGCGGTCGAGGTCAAGGTCCGCTCCGACCGCGACGTGCCGGAGAACATGGTGTTCATGCCGTTCTGCTACGCCGAGGCGGCCGCAAACCTGCTCACCAATCCGGCGCTCGATCCGTTCGGCAAGATCCCGGAGTTCAAGTTCTGCGCGGCGCGGGCCGAACGGGCGGAGATGCGGGACGCGGCGGAGTAGCGGGCCTCGTCGTCATCGCACACGAGGCCACACAAGCCGCTGTCATTCCCCGCGAAGCCGGGGAATCCGGTACACTTTCGCTCCTCGCCATGGCGGTGGTAGATATGGCCCATGTCCAAAGTCACCCCCGCCACACGCGCACTCACGGCCGCCGGCGTCGCCTTCACCGTTCATGCCTACGACTATGATCCCGACGCCGAAAGTATTGGCCTCCAAGCCGCCGCCGCGCTCGGTGAGGACCCCGCGCGGGTCCTGAAGACGCTGATGGCGCAGGTCGACGGCAAGCCGGTCTGCGTGGTCGTTCCCTCCGACCAGGAAGTCTCGATGAAGAAGTTGGCGGCGGCGGCGGGCGGCAAGTCGGCGCAGATGATGAAGCCGCCCGAGGCGGAACGCAGCACCGGTTACAAGGTCGGCGGCATCAGCCCGTTCGGCCAGCGCAAGCAGGTCAGCACCGTGATCGAGAAGAGCGCACTCGCGCATGACCTCGTCTATCTCAACGGCGGTCAGCGCGGACTGCAGATCCGGCTGAAGCCGGCCGATGTCCGGGATGTCCTCAAGGCGGTCGTGGCGGATGTACTGGCGTGACGGCGACGGAGCTAGATCGTGAAGTGGCCGCTTCTGCTGTGGCTAGCGGTTCTGCTCGGCATTGGCCGCCCGGCCGAGGCGCATCAGGTTAACCTCGTGACGGCGCGCGTGGCGCTGACCGCCGAACGCATCGTGAAGGTCGAGCTCGGATTGAAGGGCAGCGATGTCGACCGCCTGATCGGCACGAGGACGTATGACGCAAAGCAGGACGCGGTCGACCCCGCGGCGGTCGAAGCGGCCGGCGCCGCAATCCTAGCCTATTTCCATACGCATATGGCCGTGACGGGGGGCGGCTCCGCCTGTGCGCCGGGCAACGCTGCAATTCTGCCCGATGGTGACGGCATCATCTATCGCAACAGCTTTGCTTGCGCGAGCATGGCCGGCGATATCGTCTATCGCTCCACCGTGCTGACTGAAAAAGACAAGGCCGCGCGTCAGGTCGTGCTGGTTGCGCAGGGCAGGTCCGAGACGCAGGCCTTGCTCGACGCCGACAACATCACGGTCATGCTCTCGAAGGAGCCGCCGTCGCTGGCCTCGACCATGTGGCGCTATCTCCTGACCGGCATCGAGCATATCTTCCTCGGTTACGATCACGTGGCATTCCTGGCAGCAATCGTGCTATGGGCGCGCCGGCTGATGCCGGTCGTCAAGATCGTTACGGCCTTCACCGTCGCTCACTCCCTGACATTGTCGCTCGCGGCGTTGAATGTCCTGGTCGTCCCGAGCCGCATCGTGGAGCCGGCGATCGCGGCCTCGATCGTGTTCGTGGCGGTCGAGAACTTCTTCTCGCGCGACGTCGACAAGCGCTGGCGCCTTGCTTTCCTGTTCGGCTTGATTCACGGCTTCGGCTTTGCCGGCGTGCTTCGGGAGATCGGCCTGCCGACGGACGCGATCGTCCCGGCGCTCGCCGCCTTCAACCTCGGCGTCGAGATCGGGCAGGTCGCGATCGTCGCCGTCGCGTTGCAAATCCTCCGTCTTGCCGATCGATGGAGCGCCGGCCGGTCGGAACCGGTGAGGGCGGCAGGGCTGGTATACGCACTGTCCGCGCTCATCGGCCTGCTCGGCGGGTATTGGCTGTTCGCACGCGTCTTCGAAGCTTGAGGTCGAGCGGCGCTGCCGGACCAGCTTCATCTCTTCAGTGGTCGCCTGCATCCGTCACAACCGCAGCCCCATGGCTCTTTCCCGTTATCCACCCTTGTCTTCGTTCGCGAGCGCTGTATAGAAATGGAATAGAAATAGAATAACGTTCTGTTAGATAGAACAATCAGGGCAGGGGAAGGAACGATGGAATCCGAACGCGCCCGGCCGGACGACGGCTCGCCGGTGCCATTTACTCCCGATGCCGTGATCGCAGCGTTCAGGACGATCCCTGATTTGCTGGCGCGCGACGAGGCTCTCGCTGCCCGTGGTCGCTGGCTTGATGTCGATTGCCTGCTCGGGCCGAGCACACAGCCCTTCCACCTGGCCATTCGGGCAGGGCGCATCGTGGACATGGCGCCATCACCAGTGCTGATGCGCTCCTGGCGATTCTCCTATCGCGCGACGCCCGCAGCGTTCGCCGCTTACTGGCAACGAATGCCACCGGCAGGCTGGCACGATCTGCTGGCATTAACAAAGCGCGGGCACGCGACCCTCGAAGGCGATCTGCATCCCTTCATGACGCATCTCCAGTACTTCAAGGATCTCCTGGCGCTGCCCCGGCAGAACGGGTTTGGAGGTGCGTCATGAACGGCTTCATCGAGCCGATCGCCGGGCGCTATGTGCATGTCGACATTGATGGCGAGCTCCATAGGATCTATTTCGAGGAGAACGGCAGCGGCGTTCCCCTGGTCTGTCTTCACACCGCCGGCTCCGACGCGCGGCAGTGGCGCCATCTGCTCGTAGACGAAGAGTTTACCAGGCACTTCCGCGTCATCGCCTTCGACATGCCCTGGCACGGCAAGTCCAATCCGCCGGACAGCCAATACGGCAACGAGTACCGGCTGACCACCGCAAGCTATACGGCGACGATCCGGGCGTTTTGCAATGCGCTTGGGCTGGAGCGGCCGGTGGTGATGGGTTGCTCGATCGGCGGTCGCATTGTGCTCAATCTCGCCATAGAGCACGCCCGGGAGTTTCGTGCTCTAATCGGGCTCGAGGCCGCGGACTTCCAGCAGCCCTGGTACGACACGAACTGGCTGAACCGGCCCGATGTTCACGGCGGCGAGGTCTGCGCCGCGCTTGTCTCGGGTCTGATCGCGCCGGGCGGTCCCGAGGCTGCGCGCGCGGAGACGCTCTGGGGCTACAAGCAGGGCGGCCCCGGCATCTTCAAGGGCGATCTGTATTTC
>NZ_JAEMSD010000329.1 GCF_016462955.1 Bradyrhizobium sp.
TCGCCTCGATCTCGCAGCGCGCCTGCGCGATGATCTGCATGTTGCCGCCGAGATGGGCGATCTTCTTGCCGAAGGCTTCGCGAGTGAGGCCGCGCTGCACCATCAGGTCGAGCGCCTTCTCTGCCTTGCCGATGGTGCGCATGCAGTGATGGATGCGGCCCGGGCCGAGGCGGAGCTGCGAGATCTCGAAGCCGCGGCCTTCGCCGAGCAGGATGTTCTCCTTCGGCACCCGCACGTTGTTGAAGCGCATGTGCATGTGGCCGCGCGGAGCGTGGTCCTGGCCGAACACGTGCATGGGGCCGAGCACCTCGACGCCGGGCGTGTCGCGCGGCACCAGGATCTGCGACTGTTGCTTGCTCGGCGCCGCGTCAGGATTGGTCTTCACCATCACGATGAGGATCTTGCAGCGGGGATCGCCGACACCCGAGATGTAGTACTTCTCGCCGTTGATGACCCATTCGTCGCCGACGAGCTTGGCGGTCGTAGAGATGTTCTTGGCGTCGGAGGAGGCGACGTTCGGCTCGGTCATGACATAGGCCGAGCGGATCTCGCCGTTGAGCAGCGGCTTCAGCCATTTCTCCTTCTGCTCCTTGGTGCCGACGCGCTCCAGCACCTCCATGTTGCCGGTGTCGGGCGCCGAGCAGTTCATGGTCTCGGACGCCAGCGGGCTCTTGCCGAGCTCGGCCGCGATATAGGCGTAGTCGAGATTCTTCAGGCCCTGGCCGGTCTCGTCGTCGGGCAGGAAGAAGTTCCACAGGCCTTCCTGCTTCGCCTTGTTCTTGGCCTTCTCCAGCACTTCGAGCTGCTTCGGCGTGAAGCTCCAGCGATCCTCCTTGCCTTCGCCGGCCTTCGCGAACTCGATCGACATCGGCTCGACCGTGTCACGGATGAACTTCTTGACGTGGTCGTAGAGCGGCCGGACCTGCTCCGACATGCGGAGGTCGTTGAGCTCGTCGCCGGGATTGAGGGTGTAGTTGGTGGTGCGGGGAATGTAGGTGTGTTTTGTCATTGGTCCTCCCGGGAGCGCTAGAATGTGTTGAGCGAAGAATAGTCGCAGCGCCGCGAAAGTGCGAGCGCGCATTTTCACCCGCAGGCATGCCACGCGATGGAATTCGCGAGGACGTTTGAAATGTTGTTTGAATGAGGGTGCGAAAAATCCTCCCAATGTCGTCCCCGGACAAGCGCGCCACAAGCGCGCGCAGATCCGGGACCCATAACCACAGGAAGACGGTTGGCGAAGACTCGGAGTGACCGGCTCGCTCCATAACCGCTCCCTGGGGCTATGGGTCCCCGCCTTCGCGGGGACGACACCGGCTTTGTGCCAGCTCAGTTCGGCATCCGATGCATCGCGCAGATCTTGTTGCCGTCGAGATCGCGCAAGTAAGCCAGATACAGCTTGCCACCAGGGCCCTGACGCACGCCGGGCGGATCCTCGATGGATTTTGCGCCGGCCGCGACACCAGCCGCGTGCCACGCGTCGACCTGCTCCGGCGAATTGGCGGCAAAGCCGATCGTGCCGCCGTTCGCGCAGGTCGCCGGCTCGCCGTTGATCGGCTTCGACACCGAGAACACGCCGGTCTTGGTGATGTAGAAGATGCGATGGCCGTCGACCCTGGCCGGCCGCACCTCGAGCGTGCTCAGCAGATTGTCGTAGAACGCTTTTGCCTTGTCCAGGTCGTTGGTGCCGATCATGACGTGCGAGAACATTTGCCCATTCCCTCAGTGTTTGCAGCCCGGATGGAGCGAAGCGAACTCCGGGTCTTGCTTGCTTGTGGCAATCCCGGATTGCGCTTCGCTCCATCCGGGTTACGAACTGCTGAACTAGAAGGCCGTATAGCCGCCGTCGATCACGAACGTATCCGCGGTGTGATAGGACGAGGCCTTGCTCATCAGATACACCGCGATGCCGCCGAAATCGGCCGCCTCGCCGAAGCGCCGCATTGGTATGCGGGGCATCACGTTGCCGACGAACTTGTCGTTGGCCATCAGCCCCGCAGTCATGTCGCTCTTGATCCATCCCGGCAGGATCGCATTGGCGGTGACGCCGTGGCGCGCCAGCTCGACGCCGAGCGCGCGCACCAGCGCGTTGATGGCGGCCTTGGTCGCCGCATAATGCTCGTTGCGCGCGGTGCCGAAGATCGAGGCGAGGCTCGAGGTCGCAACCAGCCGGCCGAAGGGATCGCCGGCATTGGCGCGCTCGGTCATGTGCTTCGCGGCCGCCTGGAAGGCGTGGAACACGCCGTCGAGATTGGTCGCGAACATCGTGCGCCACTCTTCCTCGGTGCGCTCGATGAAGGACCGCCTTCCGCCGCCGCCGATGCCGGCATTGGCGAAGCAGCCATCGACCCGGCCGAAGGTATCGAGCGTCGCCTTCATCGCGGCACCGACCGAGGCCGGATCGGTGACGTCGCAGACGCGCGCGTCGACCTTGCCGGGAGCGCCGGCCATGCTGGCGGCAGCCGCCTTGTTCTTGTCCGCATTGCGGCCCCAGATCGAGACGTTGCAGCCCTGGGCCGCGAGCGCCTGCGCGATGCCGAGCCCGATGCCGCCATTGCCGCCGGTGATCACGGCCACGCGGCCGGTGAGGTCGAAAATGTTCATGGCGCGTTTCCTGTTCTTCTTGGTCTGCGGCCCATCAGCCGCTGCGCACAAGATTGCTTGCTATGCTGCGATCACCATGGACAAGACCGCGCCAAAAATCAAATATGCGCCCCGGCCAGGCAAAATTCCGGTCTGCGAAACTGACGCAGGCGCAACCGACGAGGAAACCATGCAGTTCAAACACGTCACGCTCGATTTCGATGGCGCGGTCGCGATCCTCAAGCTCGACCATCAGGAGGTGATGAACGCGGTCTCCGTCGACATGCTGGGCAGTCTCTCCGAAGCGCTCGATGCGATCGAGGAGAAGAAGGACGAGGTGCGCTGCGTGGTGCTGACCGGGGCGGGGCGGGCGTTCTGCACTGGTGCGAATCTGCAAGGGCGCAACGACCAGTCGAAGAAGACCAAGGCCGGACTGACGCTGGAGACCGGCTTCCACCCCTTCCTTCGCCGTATCCGCAACCTGCATTGCCCGATCGTCACCGCGGTCAACGGCCCCGCCGCCGGCGCCGGCATGAGCTTCGCGCTGCTCGGGGACATGATCCTGTGCGCGCGCTCGTCCTATTTCCTGCAGGCCTTCCGCCGCATCGGCCTCGTGCCGGATTGCGGCTCGACCTGGCTCCTGCCGCGGCTCGTCGGCCGTGCCCGCTCGATCGAATTGTCGCTGATGGGCGAGCGGCTTCCGGCCGAGAAGGCGCTGGAATGGGGCCTCGTCAACCGCGTCTATGACGACGGCGTGCTGATGGAGGAGGCGATGAAGCTCGCGCGCGATCTCGCCAGCGGTCCGACGGTGGCACTGTCGCTGATCCGCAAGCTCTATTGGGACAGTCCGGAAAATTCCTTCGAGGATCAGCTCAATCTCGAGTTCCAGTGCCAGCTCCGTGCCGGCGACACCCAGGACTTCCGGGAGGGCGTCGGCGCGTTCCTCGAGAAGCGGCCCGCGCAGTTCAAAGGCAAATGATCGAAGCGGAGCTTTCGCGCAGTGCCAGGCGCTGGTGCCCGGGCGCGACCGGCGTCACGGGCGCGGCAAAGCTGTCCGGCGGCGCCAGCCAGGACACCTGGCGGTTCGACATCACCCATCCCGACGGCGTGATCGGCGCGATCCTGCGCCGTTCGCCAAAGGGGTATGGCGCCGCGCCGACCCGTGCGGCCGGTCTCGCCGCTGAAGCGCAACTGATGCAGCTGGCCTACGAGGCCGGCGTGCCGTCTCCCCGCGTGATGCACGTGCTCACGCCGGAGGACGATCTCGGCACCGGCTTCATCATGCAGCGGGTCGAGGGCGAGACCATCGCGCGCAAGATTCTTCGAGATGAGGAGTTTGCTGCGGCGCGCCCCATTCTGGCGCGGCAGATCGGCGGCATTCTCGCTGGCCTGCACAGGCTGCCGCAAGACAGATTGCCTGAACTGCGCAGCAGGGGCGCGACCCAGGAGATCGCGGAATTCGAGCGCGACTATCGCAGCCTGAACTGGCCCAAGCCCGTGTTCGAGCTGGCACTGCGCTGGCTGCATGATCATGATCCCGGCCCATCGGGCGAGACCACGCTGGTGCACGGCGATTTCCGCAACGGCAACCTCATCATCGGTCAGGATGGCGTGCGTGCAGTGCTGGACTGGGAACTCGCCCATCTCGGCGATCCCATGGAGGATCTCGGCTGGGTCTGCGTCAACTCCTGGCGCTTCGGCGAGATCGACAAGCCGGTCGGTGGCTTTGGCACGCGCGAGGAGCTGTTCGCGGGCTATGAGGCCGCAGGCCGCAAGGTCGATCCGGACCGGGTGAAATTCTGGGAAGTGATGGGTACGCTGCGCTGGGGCATCATGTGCGGCGGCATGATGCAGCGCTTCCGCGAAGGGCCCGACCATTCCATGGAGCGCGCCATGATCGGCCGCCGCGCCAGTGAGACCGAAATCGATCTGTTGCGGCTGCTGGCGCCGCGCGGGAGTTGAGCCATGCAGGACGAACCCACACCGATCGAGCTGACCAAGGCCGTCGCCGATTTCCTCCGCAACGACATCACCCCCCTGATCTCAGGCCATCAGGCCTTCAAACTCCGCGTCGCCATCAACATCCTCGATCTCGTCACGCGACAGCTGACGCGGGAGGAGGGGAGCGACGCCAACGAGGTCGAGCGCCTACGCGCGCTGCTCGGCGAGGACGGCTCGGTGATGGAGCTGAACCGCGCACTCGCCGAGCGGATCGCCAAGGGAGAAGTCGATCTCGCAACCCCGGGCCTCGCCGAGCACCTGTGGGCGACCACGATGGACAAGCTCGCAGTCGACCAGCCGAACTATGCTTCGTACAAGCGCGAGCTGGGGCGCAATCCGTAAGACGGGTAGAGCGCAGCGCGCCCCGTCATTCCGGGGCGTCGCGGAGCGACGAGCCCGGAATCCATTTATCCGCGCGTTCTGCCGCCTAATGGATTCCGGGCTCGCGCCTGACGGCGCGCCCCGGAATGACGGCTCGGAGCGCGGTCACTTCCCCACCCATTTCGGCGGCCGCTTCTCCGAGAACGCCTTCGGGCCCTCGATGTAATCCTGCGAGGCCACCATGGCTTGTACCGCCGGATAGTCCCGCTGGTCCGCGATCGCCTGCTCCAGCGAGACGGCAAGCCCCTTCTGGATCGCCTGCTTCGAGGCGCGGATCGACATCGGCGAATTCTTGGCGATCATGTCGGCCCAGCGCAGTGCGGCGTTTAGCGCCTCGCCCTGCGGTACCACCTCGTTGACGAAGCCGAGCTCGTGGCCCTCCTTGGCGCTGACGTGGCGTGCGGTCAGGATCATGCCCATCGCGCGTTTCAGCCCGATCTGGCGCGGCAGCCGGTGCAGGCCGCCGGCCAGCGCAGCGAGCCCGACGCGCGGCTCGGGCAGGGCGAAGGTGGCGTTCTCCGAGGCGATGATGAGGTCGCAGGCCAGCGCGATCTCGAAGCCGCCGCCCATGGCGACGCCGTTGACGGCGGCGATGATCGGCTTGTCGCAGTCGAAGCGGGAGGTGAGGCCGGCAAAGCCGCCCTTGTCCCAGCCGCGCTTGCCGCCGGCAGCCTGCCACTTCAGGTCGTTGCCGGCGCAGAACGCCTTGTCGCCGCTGCCCGTGACGATCGCGATCCACTGCTCGGGATCGCCCGAGAAATCGTCGAACACCTTTTGCAGTTCGAAATGCGCATCGGTGTGCAGCGCGTTGTAGACCTCGGGCCGCGACAGCGTCACGATTGTGATCGGCCCCTTGCGTTCCACTTTCGAAAACTTCAGCTCCATCGTGCGCTCCCGCATTTTCTCGTGAAGGAATATTGATGCATAGTAGCGCGCGTCGACGACGCGGCGCCATCGAATTGCGCTGGCGTGCTTTGCGCAGTCGTCACGCCGGCTTGCTTGACTTGGGCGCGCTCTTCTCCGCTTAATCGTGCGAAGCATGAGTGCGCCTAGCGCCTTAACGCAAAACCACAAAATCAGTCCGGGAGAGAAGCTTTGGATTTCTCATTGCCTGCCGACCTCGTCGCCTATCTCGCAGAGCTCGACCGTTTCATCGAACGCGAGATCAAGCCGCTGGAGGAGGCCGACGACAACATCCGCTTCTTCGATCACCGCCGCGAATGGGCACGCACCGATTTCGAGAATGGCGGCCTGCCGCGCCACGAATGGGAAGCGTTGCTGCGCAAGGCCAAGGATCTCGCCGACGCCGCCGGGCACCTGCGCTTTCCGGTACCGAAGCAATATGGCGGCAAAGACGGCTCCAACCTCTGGATGGCCGTGATCCGCGAGCATTTTGCTGCCAAGGGTCTCGGCCTGCACAACGACCTCCAGAACGAGCACTCGATCGTCGGCAACTTTCCCGTCGTCACCATGCTCGACCGCTACGGCCGCGACGACCAGAAGGCGATGATCGACGGCTCGATCAGGGGCAAGTACCGCATCACCTTCGGCCTGACCGAGCCGCATCACGGCTCGGACGCCACCCACATGGAGACGCGCGCGGTCCCCGCGACCCGCGACAACGTCAAGGGCTGGATCATCAACGGCGAAAAGATGTGGACCACCGGCATGCACGTCGCCACCCACTGTGCGCTGTTCGCGCGGACAAGCGGCAATGACGGCGATGCCCGCGGGATCACCTGCTTCCTGGTTCCCGCGAAGAGCCACGGGGTGAAGGTCGAAGAATACATGTGGACCTTCAATATGCCGACCGATCATCCGCGCGTCAGCTTCACCGACGTCTTCGTGCCCGAGGATGCGCTGTTCGGCGAGGTCGGCCGCGGCCTGTCGCTGGCGCAGTGTTTCGTGCACCAGAACCGCATCCGCCAGGCGGCGAGCTCGCTGGGGGCCGCCGTCTACTGCATCAACGAGAGCGTGAAGTATGCCCGCGAGCGAAAGCCGTTCGGCCGGGCGCTCGCGGAGAACCAGGCGATCCAGTTCCCGCTGGTCGAGCTCGCCACCCAGGCCGAGATGTTGCGCCTTCTGATCCGCAAGACCGCCTGGGAGATGGACCAGCTCACCGAGGAACAGATCGAGCGTACGCTCTCCGATCGCGTCTCGATGTGCAACTACTGGGCAAACCGCCTCTGCTGCGAATCCGCCGATCGTGCCATGCAGGTCCACGGCGGCATGGGCTATTCACGCCACAAGCCGTTCGAGCACATCTATCGCCACCACCGGAGATATCGCATCACCGAAGGCAGCGAGGAGATCCAGATGCGCAAAGTGGCGGGGTTCCTGTTCGGCTATATGGGGCCGGGGAAGCATTGAGTCGTTACCGCGCGTTATCTCTCCCGAGTCGTCCCCGCGAAGGCGGGGACCCATAACCCCAGGGAGAAGCGTGGCGCGGGAAAGCAACTCCGTGTCGTCGCCAAACTCTACCCTGTGGATATGGGTCCCGGGCTCGCGCTGCGCGCGCCCCGGGACGACGAAATGGATAGACCGCGGATCAATTCACCCTTCGGTCTTTCCCCGCCCAATACGGCTCGCGCAATTGCCTGCGCAAGATCTTGCCTGAGGGATTCCGCGGCAGCGCCGGCAAGAACTCCACGCTCTTCGGGGTCTTGTAGCCGGCGATACGCGTCCGGGTGAAGTTGATGATGTCGGTGGCAGTCGCCTCCTTGCCCGGCTTCATCACCACCACGGCCTTCACCGCCTCGCCCCATTTGTCGTCGGGCACGCCGATCACGGCGGCTTCGGCGACGTCGGGGTGATCGCACAGCGCGCTCTCGACTTCGGCGGGATAGATGTTCTCGCCGCCCGAGATGATCATGTCCTTGATGCGGTCGTGGATGTAGAGATAGCCGTCCTCGTCCATGTAGCCGGCATCGCCCGTGCGCAGCCAGCCGTCGCTGCGCAGCGTCGATGCGGTCGCCTCCGGCAGGTTCCAGTAGCCCGCCATGTTGGAG
>NZ_JAEMSD010000330.1:0-6190 GCF_016462955.1 Bradyrhizobium sp.
TCCATGACCTTGAGGTTGATGGAGAGGAGGTCGTCGCGGCTCATGCCGGGCTTGCGCGGCACGCCGGCAGTGACGATGCAGACCTTGGCGTTGTCGAGCGCTTCGTAGGAGTTCGCGCCGGTGTAGTGCGCGTCGAAGCCGTCGACCGGCGAGGACTGAGCGATGTCGAGCGCCTTGCCCTGCGGCACGCCCTCGGCGATGTCGAACATCACGACGTCGCCCAGTTCCTTCAGGCCGATGAGGTGAGCCAGCGTCCCGCCGATCTGGCCTGAGCCAATCAAAGCAATCTTGTCGCGCGCCATGTGAACCTGTCCTTCAGACACGTAAGGAGGGGAAAACTGAGACGGGTGGTTATCCCTTTCGCCTCCCTCGTTCAAGTCGCCGGATGCCCAATTGTCGGGCTTGGCGCGCTTCCGGCCAGCGGAGCGCAACTCCGTCATGCCGGGGCGTGCGGAGCATGAACCCGGAATCCATGGGGTCACGGAGTTGGTGGTCTGATGGATTCCGGGCTCGCGACTTCGTGCGCCCCGGAATGATACCGACGAAAGCCGAGAGAATAGAACTTAAGTCTCTACCAGGCCCTTGGTCGAGCCGCTGGCGGTGGAATCCTTGCGGCCGTGGGCCAGCGCCAGATAGGATTCCGAGCTCATCTCGATCAGGCGGGAGGCGGTCCGCTTGAATTCCATGGCCTCGACCCCCTCATGGGCGAGGTACAGCGAGATCGGATTGGCGTCGGCCGAGGCCATCAACTTCACCGC
This sequence comes from Bradyrhizobium sp., assembly GCF_016462955.1. Taxonomy (GTDB): domain Bacteria; phylum Pseudomonadota; class Alphaproteobacteria; order Rhizobiales; family Xanthobacteraceae; genus Bradyrhizobium. The sequence continues at coordinate 759 of NZ_JAEMSD010000330.1, forward strand.
ATTGTCATAGAGCGTGTCGATCAGCGTGATGAAACGCTTGGCGGCGTTGCGCTGGGAGACGTCCATCACTGGAATATGGTCGACCAGGATGGTGTGATAGTCGTGCGCCAGCCTGAGGTAATCTGATGCGCCGAGCGGCTTCTCGCAGAGATCGGCGAAGGTGAACCGCGCCACGCCATGGGCCGAGCACGGCACGTGCAAGGTGCGGCCCTTGATGGCGATGTCGCGCGACTTGCATTTGGCGTTGCCGGTCATCTTGACCCAGGCGCGGTCGAGCGCGGCGTCCGCGTCGCCGTCCGCCGGCGTCAACCACATCGGCACGCCCTGGAGCTTCTCCAGCCGGAAGTCGGTGCGCGCATCGAGCCGCGCGACGTCCATGTGGTCGGTGATCTGCTTGATGAAGGGCAGGAACAGCGACCGGTTCAGGCCGCCCTTGTAGAGATCGTCGGGCGCGACGTTCGAGGTCGCGACCACGACGGTGCCGAGCTCGAACAATTTCGCGAACAGGCGTCCGAGGATCATCGCGTCCGCGATGTCGGTGACATGGAATTCGTCGAAGCAGAGCAGCCAGCTCTCCTCGAAGATCGCGGTTGCGGTCAGCGCGATGACGTCGGCGTCGGCGATCTCGCCGCGCGCGATGCTCTGGCGATAGTCGTAGATGCGCTCGTGCACGTCGGCCATGAATTCGTGGAAATGCGCGCGGCGCTTGTGCTCGATATCGGAGTGCTGGAAGAACAGGTCCATCAGCATGGTCTTGCCGCGGCCGACCTCGCCATGGATGTAGAGCCCGCGCGGCGCGTCGTCCTTGTCGCCGCCGCCGAACAGGCGGCTGAGCAGGCCCTGCTTGCGCCTGGGGCTGTAGTTCGCAAGCCTGAGGTCCAGCGCCGCATAGGCCTCGGCGACCTCGGCCTGCGCAGCATCAGGCTCGATCGCGCCGGAGGCGACCTGGCCCTGATAGGCTTCGCTGAAGGAGGAGCTGGGGGTGGAGAGCATGGCCCTTTACCGCCAGAAACGGACGGAAATTGCAACCGCGTGTTGGCGCAACGGCTTATGCGCTGCCTTCCAGGGAAAGCGTCCATGACGAGTGACGGGGTCCATCGTCCAAATGAACCTTGCAGCGTCCCGAGGTAGATTATACCTATTTAGGAACAAAGGAGCCATGAATGGCGCTAAGCATCAAGGACCCCGAAACTGAGCAATTGGCGCGAAGTCTGGCGCAGTTGACGGGCGAGAACATTACGACTGCGACCAAGCGTGCCATCGAAGAGCGATTGCGCCGGCTCAACGCTCAAACGCGCAAGGACGCGCTGCTCGAAGATTTGGCCGAAATCAGGCGACGCTGGAGCCAGATGCGCGTCTTGGACGACCGCACGCCTGAGGAAATTCTCGGATACGACGAGCATGGATTGCCGCGCTGATGGTGATCGACACGTCGGCGATCGTGGCAATCGCTCTCAACGAAGCTGATGCCGGCGATATTGAGCGCTTGATTGTAGAAGACCAGATCCGTTTGATCTCTGCAGCGACTGTCGTTGAAGCGACTATGGTGATCGAGACCCGGCTTGGCGAAGCGGGAGGGCGTGAGTTCGATCTCTGGCTCGTCAAGTTGAGCGCCGAGATCGTTGCCGTCGATGCCGTGCAAGCCGATGCAGCGCGGCGGGCCTGGCGGCGCTACGGAAAGGGACGACACGCCGCAGCGCTCAACTACGGTGATTGCTTTTCCTATGCGCTGGCTATGACCCGCGGCGAACCCTGGTTGTTCAAAGGCGGGGACTTCGCAAAGACCGACATCAGGCAAGTAGGCGCGGGGCTGCCGCGGTAACGTCGCCGAGTTGGGCCTACTCGCACAGCTCGTAGGCGTCCTCGACCACATACGGGCCGCCGCCGGTGGAGGCGCGCGAGGAGAACAGCACGAAGCGCTCGGCCATGAACGCCTTGCTTGGAAAATAGCCGCGCAGCGACAGATAGTCGGCGACGTCGCGGTCGGAGGCATCGTGCAGGCGGGCCAGCGTGACGTGCGGGATGAACTTGCGTCCTTCCGGATCGAGGCCGATCCGCTGCATCATGCGTTCGAGTTCGGCCTGCAATTCCATCAGCGGCTTGCTCGGCGCGATGGTGGCGACCACGGCGCGCGGCTTGCGGCCGCCAAAGCTCGTGAGCCCCTGCACCTTCACCTCGAACGGCTTGCGGTCGACGCGAAACAGCAAGGAGGCGATCTCGTTGGCGGAGGCGCCGTCGATATCGCCGATGAAGCGCAAGGTGACGTGATAATTTTCGGGATCGATCCAGCGGGCGCCGGGGAGGCCGCCCCTCAAGTTGGAAAGCGAGTGGCCGATCTCGGCCGGGATTTCCAGACCCGTGAACAAACGCGGCATCGTTTCGCACTCCCGATGCTTGGGTACGGCCCTCGAGACAAGGACCATATCCAAATTAGAGCCGGCGACGAATCACCGGTACCCTGATTCCTATCGCAGTTGTGTGACTCTGCGAAGCATCGCTGGCCTCACTCCGGTAAAACCCTGGGAATTAGGGTTAGCGCTGCCTGGTTTTCAACGCCGCTGCTCAGCGATCGTGCCGATGAATGCCTCCACGGTGGGCATGATCTTGCCGACGATCACGTCGACGCCGGCCGCAGTCGGATGAATGCCGTCACCTTGGTTGAGCTTGGCGTCGGCGACAACGCCCTCGAGGAAGAACGGATAGAGCGGCACGTCGAATTGTTTCGCCACATCCGGATAAATCGAATTGAAGCGCGCGGCGTAGTCGGCGCCATTGTTGGGCGGCGCCAGCATGCCGCACAGCATCACCGCGATCTTGCGCGCCCTGAGCCGCTGGACGATGTCCGCGAGCGCGGCGCGCGTCACGCCGGGATCGATGCCGCGCAGCGCGTCGTTGGCGCCGAGCTCGACGATGACGCCATCTGTTCCCTCTGGCACCGACCAGTCGAGCCGGTCGCGGCCGCCGGAGACGGTGTCGCCGGACACCCCGGCATTGATCATCTCGATCGCTATGCCTTTGGCGTGCAAGGCTTTTTGAAGCTTCTGGGGAAACGCTTCCTGGGCCGCCAGGCCGTAACCGGCGCTCAAGGAATCGCCGAGCACGACGAGCTTGACCGGCTTTGTCGCCTCCGCCCAGGCCGGGTGCGCTATCGTCATAAAGCCGAGCATCAACACGGCTATGTGCATGAACAATCCGTAACGCCTCTCGACCCCGCGTGCGGAGTTGCCATATGACCGGACCATGGACACTCGCATCGACCCCTCTTCGCTCGCCGCCACCGCGGACACCATCGCCATCTCCAACGTCAACCTCTCATTGGGCACGGGCGCGGCGCGCGTTCACATCCTCAAGGATATCAGCCTGCGCATCGGCCGTAGCGAGACGATAGGCCTGATCGGCCCTTCAGGCTCGGGCAAATCCACGCTGCTGATGGTGATGGCCGGGCTGGAGCGCCCTGATAGCGGAGAGGTGGTGGTCTCGGGCACGCCTTTCAATGCCCTCGACGAGGACGCGCTGGCCCGCTTCCGCGGCCGCCAGGTCGGCATCGTCTTCCAATCGTTCCACCTGATCCCGACCATGACGGCGCTGGAGAACGTCGCCGTGCCGCTCGAGCTTGCCGGCAATCCCGATGCTGCCAAGCGCGCGGCGCAGGAGCTGCAGTCGGTCGGGCTCGGCGACCGCCTGCATCATTATCCGACGCAGCTGTCCGGCGGCGAGCAGCAGCGCGTCGCGCTCGCCCGCGCGCTGGCGCCCGATCCCACCATCCTCGTCGCCGACGAGCCGACCGGAAATCTCGACGAGACCACCGGACAGCAGATCGTCGACCTTCTGTTCAGCAAGCATGCCGAGCGCGGCATGACCCTGGTGCTGGTCACGCACGATTCCTCGCTGGCGCATCGCTGCGATCGCGTCATCCGCCTGCGCTCGGGCCGCATCGACACCCAGTCCGCGCCGGCATGAGCGCAGCGGTCGAGCCCTTCGCGAAGCCGAACGGCATCGCGCGGTCGCTGCGTTACGCCTTACGCGAATTGCGCGGCGGCCTGCGCGGCTTCTACGTCTTCATCGCCTGCATCGCGCTCGGCGTGATGGCGATATCAGGCGTCGGCTCGGTGTCGGCGAGCCTGTCCGACGGCCTTGCCCGCGAGGGCCGCACGCTGCTTGGCGGCGACGTCTCCTTCGTGCTGTTCCAGCGCGAAGCAAAGCCCGAAGAGGTCGCCTTCCTGCGCTCGCGCGGCACGCTGTCGACCGCAGCGACCTTGCGCGGCATGGCGCGCTCGGCCGACGGCAAGCTCGCTCTGGTCGAGATGAAGGCGGTCGATGGTTCCTATCCGATGCTCGGCAAGCTGAAGCTGGCGCCGCAGCTGGAGATATCCGATCTGCTCGCGGAGCGTGACGGCGCCTTCGGCGCCGCCGCCGATCCGACGCTGCTGAGCCGGCTGTCGCTGAAGGCCGGCGACCGCGTCACGATCGGCAACGCGACGTTCCAGATCCGCTCGACCGTCGAGACCGAGCCCGACAAGCTCGCCGGCGGCATCGGCTTCGGCCCGCGCTTTCTGATCAGCGAGGCGGCCTTGCGCGCCACCGGCCTGATCCAGCCCGGCAGCCTGGTGCGGTGGGTCTACCGGGTCAAGCTGCCCGATGCCGCAAACAGCGAGCGCGCCACCGAGACGTTCATCGCGGACGCCCGCAACGCCGCGCCGCAGGCCGGCTGGGAGATCCGCAGCCGGTCCAACGCTTCGCCGCAGCTGGAACGCAACATCAGCCGCTTCACCCAATTCCTGACGCTGGTCGGCCTTGCCGCGCTTCTTGTCGGCGGGGTCGGTGTCGCCAACGCCGTCAAGAGCCACATCGATCGCCGGATCGAGGTGATCGCCGCCTTCAAGGCCGTCGGCGCCACCGGGCGGGACGTGTTCGGCATCTATCTGGCGCAGGTGATCCTGCTGGCCGCGATCGGCTCGGTGATCGGCCTTGCGCTCGGCGCCGCGCTGCCCTTCGCCATCGTCGGCCTGTTCGGCAAGCTGTTGCCGCTGCCGGTGGTGCCGGCCGTGCACGTCGAGGAGCTCGCGCTGTCCTTCGTCTACGGCCTGCTCACCGCGCTGGCCTTCGGCCTGTGGCCGCTCGGCCGCGTCCACGACGTGCCGGTCGCCGCGCTGTTCCGGGACACAATCAGCTCGGAATGGCACCGGCCGCGTCTCGGCTATCTCGTCTTCATGGGCGTGGTGATCGCGCTGTTGATCGCCGTGGTGATCGGGCTCTCCTTCGACAAGCGCATCGCCGCGGTGTTCGTGGCCGCCTCGATCGTTGTGTTCGCGCTGCTCCGCGGCATCGCCGCCCTGCTGATGGCGACCGCGCGACGGCTGCCGCGGACGCGGCTGCCGATGCTGCGGCTGGCGATCGCCAACATCCACCGGCCGGGCGCGCTGACGCCCTCG
>NZ_JAEMSD010000330.1:6200-7967 GCF_016462955.1 Bradyrhizobium sp.
CTCGGGCTCGCCGTGCTCGTCACCATCACCCAGATCGACGGCAATCTGCGCCGCCAGTTCCTCGCGGCTCTGCCCGACCAGGCGCCGTCGTTCTTCTTCATCGACATTCCGAGTGCGCAGGCCGAGCAGTTCGACGGCTATTTGCGCCGGATCGCGCCGGCCGCCAGGATCGAGGACGTGCCGATGCTGCGTGGGCGCATCGTTTCCGCGCGCGGCGTTCGCGCCGAAGAGCTCAAGCCGACCACGGATTCCGAATGGGTGCTGCAGAGCGACCGCGGCCTGACCTACACCAGTGAACTGCCGAAGGGCTCCAAGGTGGTCGAGGGCGAATGGTGGAGCGCGGATTATTCCGGCCCGCCGCTGGTTTCGATGGAGAAGAAGATCGCCGACGGCCTCGGCCTCAAGCTCGGGGACGAGATCGTGGTCAACGTGCTCGGCCGCGACATCCCGGCCAAGATCAGCAATTTGCGCACGATCGACTGGCAGGGGCTCGGTATCAATTTCGTCCTGGTGTTCTCGCCGAACGCCTTCAAGGGCGCGCCGCACACCCATATCGCGACGCTCACGGAAACGGGCGGAAATGCGGCGGGCGACGGCAAGATCATCAAGGAGGTCGCCGACGCCTATCCGATGGTCACCAGCGTGCGGGTGCGCGAGGTGATGGAGACGGTCGGCTCAGTGGTGACCAATCTGGCCCTGGCGATCCGCGGCGCCAGCGCGGTGACCCTGATCTCGGCGATCCTGGTGCTCGGCGGGGCGCTCGCCGCCGGCCATCGTCACCGGGTCTACGATGCCGTGATCCTGAAGACCCTGGGCGCGACGCGGCTGCGGCTGCTCGGCGCCTATGCGCTCGAATACCTCCTGATCGGCCTAGCCACCGCACTGTTCGGCGTGATCGCCGGCAGCTTGGCTGCCTGGATGATCGTGACGCGGCTGATGACGCTGACTTTCGTCTGGCAGGCCGGCAGCGCCGCCGGCGTGGTCGCTGCCGCGCTGGTCGTCACGGTCGGGCTCGGCCTCGCCGGCACCCTGCTGGCGCTGAACAAAAAGCCCGCAACGGTGTTGCGAAATTTGTGACAAAATGTAGCGGATGGGGGCGCCGGAGCAGAATCGCACGATTCCTGCGGTTAACCACGTCCGCTCGTCAGGATTGCAGGGTGAGGGCGACATTCAGCCGCGCGTGGAAGGTTGCAGCGGATGTGTTAGTTTCCCACATATCGGATGGGTTCGGAGTCCGATCGTTCGCCAAACTTTTAGTCGGCTGGCATCGGTATCCGAGATGGAATTTGACGAACCGGCGGCATGGCGACCCTCGTGCCGGACCGGACCAACCAACGGGAATTCGACCATGTCGGACCTAGACCGTAACTACGCTTCTCCTTTCGGCAGGGCCGCCGGGCGTGTTGACGCCGCGACGGTCGATGCCGGACTGCGCGCCTATATGCTGCGCGTCTACAACTACATGAGCATCGGCCTCGCCATCACCGGCCTGGCCGCGCTCGGCGTCTACATGGCCGCCGTGACCGACGTTGCGACCCCGGACGCCGTTCGCGTCGGCAAGCTGTTCCTGACGCCGTTCGGCTACGCGATGTTCGTCAGCCCCCTCAAGTGGCTGTTCATGCTCGCGCCGCTCGCAATGGTGTTCGCGATCTCGGCGGGCATCAACCGTCTGGCCCCCTCGACCGCCCAGATCCTGTTCTGGGTATTCGCGGCGCTGATGGGCATCTCCCTGTCGTCCATCTTCCTGGTGTTCACGCACACCTCGAT
>NZ_JAEMSD010000782.1 GCF_016462955.1 Bradyrhizobium sp.
GACGTCGTCCTCGTCGAGGCGATTCATGCGCAACGCCCGCTTGACCTTGACCTCGTCGAACGGCGGATCCATGAGACAAATCTGGATCCGGCACTCCAGCAACGAGCGATTGCCTATATCAGAAGTTTGAGGCCCGAGAAAAAGCCGGAAGCAGCAAAGTTGCCATAGGTCATCGCGGTTCAAGGGGAGGGCGAAGGGATCAAGTGCCCTACATCTTCCCGATCTTTAGCGTCACGGCGGCAGCCGATGGCAATAGCAACGGAGTGCCTGGCTCGATGGCAGGGGCCGTCAATGTATCTTTCGATACCTCCAACGATCTTTTGCGCCGCTCCCCATCGCAATCGAGATGATCTAACTGGGCGAAACGGAAGCAGTCGAGGCAGCCGACACCGGCGTTTTGTCGGAGCGGCCGGACCGGTGGCCCCAAGGAACATCTTCATGCTCGCGATCGTAGTTTGCGTCTGGCATCCGGAGACCGACGAGCTTCTCTTTGAGGGTGCGAGCACGTCCTTGAGCGTCCCGAACGTTCGCGACATCGTCGGGCCGTGCTTTCCGGAAGATCCCGAAATAATGACAGCGCACCCTGTGCCTGTTGTGCATGGGCGCGCGCTTCTTCACTTAATGGGAAAGAGCTTCGACGGTGATGGCGAGTTTCAGGTTTCCTGCGAGCCTCTAAGGTTCGCCGAGGTCTCTCGGTTGTCGAACTAGCGGCCCGAAACAATTTCTCGGCAGGGCCCCGCCATTGCGGCGCTGTCGGGTGTACTGCGCGCGACCACTCGCTCGATCGACGTCAGCTATCCAAAACCTCCCCATCCGCGTGCTTCGCTACCCAAACATCTTGGATGACGGAAGGGCGATTGATGCCTTGCTTCTTCAATTCCGGCTCAGGAACGCTTTGCAGGAAAGTGAGCGAGTAGACTCGATGATTCCCGTCCAGGATACTTAGGCCCGTTTCTATCGGCATGGTGACAGGCACGCGGGGGAACTGTCCTTTCACCGCCAGGTAGCTCACGCAAGATTCAAAGCGCTTCTTGCTGTTGTCGCCGCCATATCCATTCTCGATTCCAAGGACCAACGCCTCGAACATGGAATTCATGATCTTGCGGGAATTAAGCGACAGCTCGTCGAAGCTACAGTCGTGCGACACCTTCGTCCACGTGACCTTCTTCCACCACGATACCGGCTTCACGATGATGTACTGCCACCGATGGCCGTTGAAGGGGACCGGTGGGGGCCAGCCCATGCCCTCCTGGGTCGCTAAGTTCAATAGCCATTGATCCACCACGTCGTCCGGCCAATCCGGCAGGTCAGCTTTGATGTCGGCAAGCGCGACCAAGAGCGTCTCCTCAAGCGTTCAGGCGGGCCCGGTCGATTGTGCTGTCGACTCCACCTGCGGATAGTAGCGTTTGAAGTCGTCATGGCTCGCCAGTGCGCTTGGGCGATATGCGCCGACGCCAGCACATTGCCTGACTTCCGGCAGGTCGAAGCGCGTCCGTACGGTCGGATGTACCGGCGCCTGGTGGTTGATCTCGCGGACTTCGACTTCCCAGTTCCTGGTGCCGACGAGGTTTTGCAGCCATCGCCATTTCGGCAGACTGGCGGCGTAGGCGTCGAGCGTGTCGCGCATGCCCGCGATCTCGCAATGCTGAACGCCGTTCGCGCCGGGGAAGACGTTCAGTGCCGGTCCGTTGTCACCAGTCTTCGGCATCCTGATCCCGTCCACGTAGATCGGCCCGGTCATCAAGCCGTCCGGGATGGACGTAGCCTGCTCGCACATCCAGGCGAGGGCGATATCCGACAAACGCGATTCCGGTTCGGGATAGGATCCGCCGATATCCGAGTGGTTGCCTGCGAACCAGAGCTGGATGAGACGCGGAACACCCGGAGTCGCGGGGTGCACAGACGGCTCGGTGCCGCCCCAGCCGACCCGGGCGAAATCCTTGCGCGTCTCGTCGATTGCGTTCGCCGAGCGCGCAAAACGTACATGTTTGCTGAGAAGGCGATCGAAGTTCTTGCCTGTCCACTCGGCGGTATGAGAGCGCGGCGGATCGCCCTTGTTCGGGAAGTCGTAGATGGTCTTGAGATTGACCGTCCGCTGCCGTTTCCAGAACCAGATGACGGCAATCAGCATCGCCAGATGCGTGACCAGCCACGCCGGCACGATGAAGCCCCATAG
>NZ_JAEMSD010000783.1:0-855 GCF_016462955.1 Bradyrhizobium sp.
ACGATGGTGTTGGCGACCGAGGTCTCGGGCGGCTCGGCCGCCAACACCATCGTCGGCATCGGTAGCCTCGGGGCGCGCGCCGCCTATGTCGGCAAGGTCAAGGACGACCAGATCGGCAAGCTCTACGTCCACGACATCCGTGCCGCCGGCGTTGCCTTCAACACCCCGGCCGCGCAGGACGGTCCCGCCACCGGCTGCTCCTACATCCTGGTCACCGGCGACGGCGAGCGCACCATGAACACCTATCTCGGCGCGGCGCAGGACCTGTCGCCCGCCGACATCGATCCGGCGGAGGTCGCTGCTGCCGGCATCGTCTATCTCGAGGGTTATCTCTGGGATCCCAAGAACGCCAAGGACGCGTTCGTCAAGGCGGCCAAGATCGCCCATGACGCCAAGCGCAAGGTGGCGCTGACGCTGTCGGATTCCTTCTGCGTCGACCGCTACCGCGACGAGTTTCTCGCCTTGATGCGCGACGGCACCGTCGACATCGTCTTCGCCAACGAGTCCGAGCTTCACTCGCTCTACACGACCTCGGACTTCGACGCCGCGCTGAAGCAACTGCGCGACGACGTCAATCTCGGCATTGTCACCCGCAGCGAGAAGGGCTGCATGGTTGTCTCCTCCGAGGACGCCGTTGCCGCGCCGGCGTTCCCGGTCGACAAGGTGATCGACACCACCGGCGCCGGCGACCTCTTTGCGGCGGGCTTCCTGTATGGCCTCGCGCGCAACCTGGCCTACAAGCAGTGCGGCGAACTTGGCGCGCTCGCCGCCGCCGAAGTGATCCAGCACATCGGCGCGCGGCCGCAGGTGTCGCTGAAGGAGCTGGCGCAGCAGCGCGGGCTGACGGGGTAAAGT
>NZ_JAEMSD010000783.1:865-2166 GCF_016462955.1 Bradyrhizobium sp.
TCATTGCGAGCGTAGCGAAGCAATCCAGTCTGTCTCCGCGGAAAGTTTCTGATTGCTTCGTCGCAAGAGCTCCTCGCAATGACGATGCGCCTCACGCCGTCTTCGCCGCCTTCAATCCCAGCCGCTGCTCGACGGCATCGCGCATCAGGAATTTCTGGATCTTTCCGGTCACGGTCATCGGAAACTCGTCGACGAATTCGACGTAGCGCGGGATCTTGTTGTGGGCGATCTGGCCCTCGCAGAAGGCGCGGACCTCCTCGGCGGTCAGGGCCTCGCCCGGCCTGACGCGGACCCAGGCGCAGAGCTCCTCGCCGTAGCGGGTGTCTGCGACGCCAAAAATCTGCACGTCCTGGATCTTGGGATGACGGTACAGAAACTCCTCGATCTCGCGCGGGTAGAGATTCTCGCCGCCGCGGATCACCAGGTCCTTGATGCGCCCGACGATGTTGCAATAGCCCTCGTCGTCAATCGTGGCGAGGTCGCCGGTGTGCATCCAGCCGTTGGCGTCGAGCACATCGGCGGTCTTCTCCTTCTCCTCCCAATAACCCAGCATGACGCTGTAGCCGCGGGTGCAGAGCTCGCCGCGTTCGCCCCGCTTGACGATCTTGCCCTCGAGATCGACGACCTTGACCTCGACATGCGGGTGGATGCGGCCGACTGTGGAGACGCGCCGCTCGAGCGGATCGTCGGTTGCACTCTGAAAACTGACCGGGCTGGTCTCGGTCATGCCGTAGGCGATGGTGACCTCGCGCATGTTCATTTCGGTGTTGACGCGCTTCATCACCTCGATCGGGCAGGGCGCGCCCGCCATGATGCCGGTGCGCAGCGATTTCAGATCGAAATTCTTGAACTCGGGGTGGTCCAGCTCCGCGATGAACATCGTCGGCACGCCGTAGAGCGCGGTGCATTTCTCCTGCTCGATTGCGCGCAGCGTCGCGAGCGGATCGAAGCCCTCGCCCGGATAGACCATGGTGGCGCCGAGCGTGACCGCGGCGAGGTTGCCCATGACCATGCCGAAACAATGATAGAGCGGCACGGGAATGCAGATGCGATCCTGTTCGGTCAGGCGCATCGCGCGTCCCGTGAAATGGCCGTTGTTGAGGATGTTGTGATGGGTCAGCGTCACGCCCTTGGGCGATCCCGTGGTGCCGCTGGTGAACTGGATGTTGACGGGATCGTCGAACTGCAGGGCGGCGCCGAGCGCGGCGAGCCGTTCGCGATGCGCCGCTCTGCCCATGCCCGCGACCTCTTCGAACGGCATCGTGCCTGACGCCGCCGGGCCGCCGACCTGGATCACCATC
>NZ_JAEMSD010000331.1:0-3755 GCF_016462955.1 Bradyrhizobium sp.
CCATAAGCCGGGCCATTGACCGTTATGTGAATGTCAGATGCGCTTCCTACTCCTCGTGCGCCGCAACGGGCCAGCACGGGGATCAGCGCGCATGGCGCAAATCGAACTTTCCGCAATCCGCAAGTCCTTTGACGGCACCGACGTCCTGAAGGGCGTCGATTTCCGGATCGGGGACGGCGAGTTCATCTCGCTGGTCGGGCCGTCCGGCTGCGGCAAGTCGACCCTGCTCCGCATCATTGCCGGGCTCGAACCGCAGAATTCCGGCGAGGTCCGCATCGACGGCCGCCCCGTGGACGGTATTCGCCCCAGCGCACGCAATCTTGCGATGGTATTCCAGTCCTACGCGCTCTATCCGCATTTGAGTACCTTCGACAACATCGCGGTGCCGCTCAGGATGCGGCGCCTGTCGGCGATCGAACGGCTCCCGCTGCTGGGGGCGCTGCTGCCGGGCAGGCGCGCCAAGGAGCGGCACATCCGTGCCGACGTCGAAGCGATTGCCGAGCAGCTCGACATCGCGCCATTGCTGCGGCGCAAGCCGGGGCAGCTGTCCGCCGGACAGCGGCAACGCGTCGCGGTGGGACGCGCCATGGTGCGCGAGCCGGTCGCCTTCCTGTTCGACGAACCGCTCTCCAATCTCGACGCGAAGCTGCGCGTCCACATGCGCGCCGAGCTCGCCGAGCTGCACCGCCGCCTCAAGGCCACGTTCGTCTACGTCACGCACGACCAGGCCGAGGCGATGACCATGTCGAGCCGAATCGCGGTCATGATGGGCGGTGAATTGATCCAGGCCGGAACGCCTGCGGAGATCTACAACGACCCCGGCGACATCCGTGTCGCCGAGTTCATCGGCAGCCCCAAGATCAACATCCTCCCCGGCCGGATCCGGAAGGACGGCGTCATCGACGTGCTCGGGACCGCCCTAAAGCTCTCGTGCCATGCGGCGACCGGCGAATGCCGGGTCGGCGTCCGCCCCGAGCGGATCGAGCTCGGCGCGGGGCCGTTCTCCGGCATTGTCGTTCATCTGGAAAATCTCGGTGCCGAGGCCTTCGTGCACCTTGCGATCGAGGGCGCCGGATTGCGCCTGATCGCGCGGCTCGCGGACGTCAGGCATTTGCCGGCGATGGGAAGCTCCGTCACCTTCGGTTTCGCCCCCGACGCGGTGCGGCTTTTCGACCCGGCCGGGAAACGGATCGAGCTCCGCCTGGAGCAGGCCGGGCGCATCCGTGAGCGCGCCCATGTCTGACGGCTCGATCACCATCAGCGCCGCCATCGCTCCCGCGGGTGCGACAAGGCGCGCGGTGCAGGCCCATGGCAGCCGACGGACCTATGCCGCCTACGCCCTGGTGACGCCGGCCGCGTTGCTGATGCTGGTCATGCTGCTTGGTCCGCTCGCCGGCGTGATCGCGCTCTCCTTCACCGACTATCAGCTCGGCGCGCCGCATCTCTCGTGGATCGGCCTCGCCAACTACCAGGACCTGTTCGCCGACAAGGTGTTCTGGACCGCGCTGCGCAACACGCTGACCTACGTCGTGATCGTGGTGCCCGGCGCCGTGGTCGCCGGCCTTGCGATCGCGCTGCTGATCCAGAGCGGCACCAGCCTGCGCAGCCTGTACCGGACGATCTACTTCCTGCCCGTGATGGCCACCCTGATCGCCATGGCCGTGGTGTGGGAATTCATGCTGCACCCGCAATTCGGCCTCGTGAACGGGTTGTTGCGCGGCGCCGGCCTGCCAGCCTTCGCCTGGCTGCAGGACCGCAACACCGCCCTCTATGCGCTCTGCGCGATCGGCATCTGGCAGGCGGTGGGCTTCAACATGGTGCTGTTTCTCGCCGGCCTCGTCTCCATCCCCAAGCAGCTCTACGAGGCGGCCGAGATCGACGGCGCCTCGAGCGGTTGGGCGCGGTTCCGCCTCGTGACCTGGCCGATGCTGGGGCCCGTCACGACATTCGTCGTCGTGATCTCCGGCATCCGCTCGTTCCAGGTGTTCGACACCGTGCACGTCTTGACCAAGGGCGGCCCGTCGAAATCCACGGAAGTGCTGATCCACACCATGTACACGGAAGGCTTCGAGTTCTTCCGCTCGGGCTATGCCGCGGCGATTACCGTCGTCTTCCTGGTGTTCGTTCTCCTGCTCACGCTGGTCAAATCGAGGCTCGCCGATCGCGGGGTGCACTACACATGAGCAACGCACATCCGATCCCGTTCCGGGCGATCCTGCGTCACGTGCTGCTGATCGCAGGCGCCGCGGTCATGCTGGCGCCCTTCATCTGGATGATCTCGACCGCGTCCAAGCCGCAGACCGAGATCTTTTCCAGCGAGCTGCATCTGATCCCGCATCAGTTCGCGCTGGCGGAGAATTTGCGCGAGGCCTTCGCCAAGGCCAATCTGCTGCGCTTCCTGCTCAACGGCGTCATCGTCACGGTCTCGATCTTCGTGCTGCAGGTGATGGTGGCGCTGCCCGCGGCCTACGCGCTCGCCAAGCTTCGCTTCGTCGGCCGCGAGACGCTGTTCGCGCTCGTGCTGTTCGGGATCCTGATCCCGCCGCAGGCGACCGCGGTCCCCGTCTTCCTGCTGCTGCACAAGGCCGGGCTGCTGGACAGCTATGCCGCGCTGGTGCTGCCCTTCACGATCTCGGTGTTCGGCATCTTCCTGATGCGCCAGTTCTTCAAGACCGTGCCCGACGATCTCGTCGATGCCGCACGTATGGACGGCATCTCCGAGTTCGGCATCGTCTGGCGGGTGATGCTGCCGGCCGCGATTCCCGCCGTGACCGCCTTCGGCATCTTCTCCGTGGTCGCGCATTGGAACGACTATTTCTGGCCGTTGATCGTGCTCAACAGCGAGCACTTGCGCACGCCGCCGCTCGCGGTCGCCCATTTCCGCAATAACGAGGCCGGCACCAGCTACGGCCCGCTGATGGCCGCGGCGATGGTGATCATCGCGCCGCTCGTCATCGCTTTCCTCTTTGCCCAGCGCCGTTTCATCGAGGGCATCACCCTGACCGGGATCAAGTAACGACGTCACCTCAACCAAGGAGTCTATCCATGCTGAAGTCCATCATCGCCGCGGCGGCTCTGTCGCTCGTGGCTGGATCTGCGCTCGCGCAGGCCCAGACCGAGATCGTGATGCAGTATCCCTATCCGGAGCTGTTCACCGAGACCCACAAGCGCATCGCCGAGGAGTTCGCCAAGGTGCGCCCCGACATCAAGGTCACGATGCGGGCGCCCTACGAATCCTACGAGGACGGCACCCAGAAGGTGCTGCGCGAAGCCGTGACCAACCAGATGCCTGACGTCTCCTTCCAGGGCCTGAACCGCATCCGCGTCCTGGTCGACAAGAACATCCCGGCGCCGCTCGACGGCTACATCGCGGCCGAAAAGGATTTCGACAAGCAGGGCTTCCACCAGGCGATGTTCGACATCGGCACCGCCAGCGGCAAGGTCTACGCCCTGCCCTTCGCGATTTCGCTCCCCATCGTCTACGTCAATCTCGACCTCGTGAAGCAGGCCGGCGGCGACGTGAACAATTTGCCGAAGAGCTGGGACGAGCTGATCGCGCTCGCCAAGAAGATCAAGGCGCTCGGCAACGACACCAACGGCGTCACCTATGCCTGGGACATCACCGGCAACTGGCTGTGGCAGGCGCCGGTGTTCGCCCGCGGCGGCACCATGCTCAACGCCGACGAGACCAAGGTCGCGTTCGACGGGGCGGAAGGCAAGTTCGCCATCAACACGATCGCGCGGCTCGTCAACGA
>NZ_JAEMSD010000331.1:3765-7915 GCF_016462955.1 Bradyrhizobium sp.
CAACGAGGCCGGCATGCCCAACCTCGACCAGCCGTCGATGCGCGCGACGTTCGCGGCCGGCAAGACCGGCTTCCACATCACCTCGACCTCGGACCTCAACAAGGTCACGCAGATGACCGGCGGCAAGTTCGCGCTGAAGACGATCCCGTTCCCGGACGTCGTCTCGCCGAACGGCAGGCTGCCGGCCGGCGGCAACGTCGTGCTGATCCTCGCCAAGGACAAGGCCAAGCGCGACGCGGCCTGGGAGGCGGTGAAGTTCTGGACTGGCCCCAAGGGCGCCGCGATCATGGCGGAGACCACCGGTTACATGCCGCCCAACAAGGTCGCCAACGACGTCTATCTGAAGGACTTCTACGTCAAGAACCCCAACAACTACACCGCGGTCAGCCAGCTCGCGCTACTCACCAAATGGTACGCCTTCCCCGGCGACAACGGCCTGAAGATCACCGACGTGATCAAGGATCATCTCAACGCGATCATCTCCGGCGCCCGCGCCAAGGAGCCCGAGGCGGTGCTCGCCGACATGACCGCGGACGTGCAGAAGCTGCTGCCGAAGACCACCGGCGCGGCGCGCTGAACGTCCTCGCATCCGCCGGCACGCAGGGAGTTGCATTTGAGAGCGATTCCCTGCGGCCATCCTTCGAGACGCCCGCTTTGGGCGGGCTCCTCACGATGAGGACAAGAGTGCGTGGCGGCAGTTTGGGCGAGCAACTAGCGCCAATTAGCCTCATCCTGAGGAGGCGCGTAAGCGCCGTCTCGAAGGACGAGGCGTGCGCGCAGGCCGCCGCCGCGAGTCATATGCGAAAGCCTTGGCGCGGGACGCTCCGGCGTCCCGTGCCGCCTCGGTGACCGGAGATTGCGATGAAGCTGCTGCATTTGAGCGACATTCACCTGACGGCGCCTGGCTCCACCATCGGCGGCCGCGATCCGCGCGTCAATTTCGAGCGGGCGCTGGCGCATGCGCTGAATGATCATCACGACGCCGAGCTGATGGTGATCACCGGCGACCTCTCGGATTGGGGCGATCTCGCCGATTATCAATGGCTCAAGCAGCGCCTCGACGAATATCCGCTGCCGGTGCGGCTGTGCATCGGCAACCACGACCGGCGCGCAACCTTCCTGAGCGTGTTCCCCGAACTCGCCGACGAGAACGGCTTCGTCCAGGGCATGCACGACACGGCCGCCGGCCGCTGCCTGTTCCTCGACACCGCCCATCCTGAAACGCACGCCGGCCGCTATTGCGACGATCGCCTCGGCTGGCTCGAAGCACGGCTTGCCGAGCATGACGGACCGTTCCTGCTCTTCATGCACCACAATCCCATGCCGGTGCATCTGGCCCCGCTCGACCAGATCCGCCTGCTCGACGACGCACCGTTCCGGCGTCTCGTTGGCCGCAACCGGTCAAAGATCCGTCACGTCTTCTTCGGGCATTGTCACTTGCCTCTTGCCGGTTCTGTCGCAGGCGTTCCAGTCTCGTCGCTGCGCGGCACCAACCATGCGAGCTATCCTTTGTTCTCCGAGACCAGGCTTCTGAGCGCGTCCGACCTGCCGCAATCGTACGGCGTGGTGTTTTTCGGAAAAGACTATGTAACCGTGCACATGGTGGAATACGGCTACGAGGGTCCCATCCGCATCGAAGGCTCGCCCGACTATCAGGCCTGGGATCGCGAGACCATGGTGCGGTGACCGGCGAGCGCCGACCGTTTGCAGGGCGAGTACCCTTAAACCCGCGCTGCTGTTCCACCTCCATGGCGGCGCGTTGGCGTCCCTCACCTCAGTTCGGAGATAGGCCCAATAGGTCACGTCGGCGCGGTTCGATCATTTGCGTGCTTCGGTTGGTTGATCGGCTTCCGTGAAGTTGTCGAGTGCACTTCAAGCGATCATATCGAACGCCGTTGACATTCTGTACCGAACGGTATACGTTGTACCTATCAGTACAACGGAGATGCAGACATGACAAAGATTGCGCCGCCCTTCACACTAGAAAGCGCCAAGGAAAAGGTCCGCCTCGCGGAAGATGGATGGAATAGCCGAGACCCAGAAAAGGTGTCCCTCGCATACACGCCGGACAGCCGCTGGCGGAATCGCGCCGAATTCGTCAATGGACGAGGCCCAATTGTCGCGTTCCTTTCCCGGAAGTGGGCGAAGGAACTAGACTACCGCTTGGTGAAGGAACTATTTGCCTTCACCGACAACCGAATTTCTGTCCGCTATGCCTATGAGTGGCATGACGACAGCGGCAACTGGTTTCGGTCATACGGCAACGAGAACTGGGAATACGATAGCGAGGGACTGATGCAACGGCGCTTCTCCTGCATCAATGACGTCCCTATCAAAGAAGCAGATCGCAAGTTCCACTGGCCTCTTGGCCGCCGTCCGGATGACCATCCGGGACTGTCGGACTTAGGCCTCTGAACTAGAAAGGCATCGCATGCGGACGCTCAATGAGCGCCGTGACGTAATCCCCCTCATAGCCGAAGTCTTCCGGGAATTCGGCTACGAGGGCTCGTCATTGAGCCGGATTACTGAAAAAACCGGCCTAGGAAAGGGCAGCCTCTATCACTTCTTTCCTGGTGGGAAAGAAGACATGGCCAAAGCCGTGCTGGACGAAGTTGATGCTTGGTTCGAGCGCGAAGTCTTCGCGCCCTTGCGCAACGACGCACCTGAAGCAGCCATCACTCGCATGTGGGATTCCGTCATTTCATATTTCCGCTCAGGTAGACGCATTTGTCTCGTCGGAGCATTTGCTCTCGACGGCACGCGCGATCGTTTTTCCGATGCAATTTCAAGGTATTTTGTCCGATGGATCGCATCATTGAGTGATGCGCTCGTCCGACTAGGATGGAACCCTGCAGACGCCAACCTGTCCGCCGAAGAAATAGTACTTGGAATTCAGGGCGCCTTAGTGTTGGCACGCGCAACCGATGACGAGAGCCTTTTCGTGCGAACCATAGACCGGCTGAGGTTGCGTCTGGAGCCTCGCAAGGGATCTCAACGGTCTCGAGCGCGCCGCGATGCTTAGGTATCGCCTCACGCTTTGCCAGCGCCGTCAGGCGTCTGAGGGCTCTATAGACACGCAGTTGCGATGCGAAGTTGGCTGATATGACTTCCGAGGATTCAGCAAACCTTCGACGCCACGACGAAGGTCCGCAACGGGTCACAACCTGCCGATCATTTCCAAGATGGCAGAGTTTCGCTTTGCGCTGGTAAGCCGACGCTTAAGAGTACACGCCCTACTCCACCTGCAGTACGTCGACGGCGACGCCGAGCCTCTGTTTCTGCGAACCGACGATGATGCCGTCGACCGGCGAGACGTCGGAAAAATCGCGCCCCATTGCAAGCACGATGTGATCGTTGCCGATGAGGACATCGTTGGTCGGGTCGAGATCGACCCAGCCGAGCTCCGGTCCGCACCACAACGAGACCCAGGCATGGGTGGCGTCGGCGCCCTGCAGGCGCGGCCGGCCCGGCGGCGGAATGGTGCGCAGATATCCGCTGACATAGGCCGCAGGCAGGCCGAGGCCGCGCAGACCCGCGATCATCACATGGGCGAAATCCTGACAGACGCCGTGACGCTTGTCGAAAACCTCGTCCAGCGGCGTCGAGATCACCGTCGCCTTGGGATCGTAACGAAACTGGGTGCGGATGCGATGCATCAGATCGACCGCACCCTCGAGGATGCCCGCACCCGGCGCAAAGCTCTCCGCCGCGTAAGCGCTGACCGGGCGGAGCACCGGCACCAGAGGACTGGCGAAGACGTAACCGACGGGCGAGGCCGGTCGGAGGCTCGTCGCCTCGAAGGCCAGGTCGCGAATGCTCTCCCAGGGCGGGCTGAGCACATCACGTGCCGGCGGCTCGCGTGACACCGAGACACGTGAACGCGAGTCGATGCGCAGATTGCGATGGGCGGCTTCGATCACGACGCTTTCGGTCAGCGTGCCGAAGAAATCGCGCCGCACGTTGCGCTCGGCCGGGCGTGGATGAATCTCGACATTGTGCGACATCAGCTCCTGCCCCCCGCCGCTTCTGGGCTGCAGCCGCAGCGTGCAGCGGGCGAAGCTGACGGGGTTCTCGTACTCGTAGGTGGTGACGTGACGGATGTCGTAGATCACGCCAGCCCCGTCAGCTTTTCCGGCCGGCTGGCGTGATC
>NZ_JAEMSD010000021.1:0-2637 GCF_016462955.1 Bradyrhizobium sp.
GCGTGGCGCTTCAGGCCTTCGAGGCGCTGGGCGATGTCGAAGGCGCGCGCCACCACCGGGTCTTCGTCGCGGAACGCCTGGAGCTTCGGCTCGCTCTCGATCGCGGCGGCGAGCGTGACCGGCGCCGCCGGATTCTGCGGCACCAGCTTGGTCAGTTTGTCGACCTGGCCATAGGGCATCTGCAGCACGCGACCGACGTCGCGCAGCACGCCGCGCGCCTGCAGCGTTCCGAAGGTGATGATCTGCGCGACCTGGTCGCGGCCGTAGCGCTCCTGGACGTACTTGATCACCTCGCCGCGGCGGTCCTGGCAGAAGTCGATGTCGAAGTCCGGCATCGACACGCGTTCGGGATTGAGGAAGCGCTCGAACAGCAGGCCGAACTTGATCGGGTCGAGGTCGGTGATGGTCAGCGCCCAGGCGACCAGCGAGCCTGCGCCGGAGCCGCGGCCGGGCCCGACCGGGATGCCCTGGCTCTTCGCCCATTTGATGAAGTCGGACACGATCAGGAAGTAGCCCGCATATTTCATGCGGGTGATGACGTCGAGCTCGAACGCGAGGCGCTTGTTGTAGTCCTCGTCCGTCGTGCCCAGCGACAGCCCGTGCACGCGCAGGCGGTTGGCGAGCCCCTCCTCTGCCTGACGCTTCAGTTCGGCGGCCTCGACCGAAGCGGCGTCCGAGCTCTGCGCGGCGCCGACGGTGAAGAACGGCAGAATCGGCTTGCGCGTCATCGGCCGGAACGAGCAGCGCTCGGCGATCTCCACCGTTGAGGCCAGCGCCTCCGGAATGTCGGCGAACAGCAGCGCCATCTCGGCGCGCGTCTTGAAGCGATGATCGGGCGTCAGTTGCACGCGGTCGGTCTCGGCGATCAACCGGCCGCCGGCGATGCAGAGCAGCGCATCATGCGCCTCGTAGTCGTCCGTCGAAGCGAAATACGGCTCGTTGGTCGCAACCAGCGGCAGCCCCTTCGCGTAGGCGATGTCGATCAATCCGCTCTCGACGCGCCGCTCCTTCTCGACGTTGTGGCGCTGCAATTCGACGTAGAGACGGTCGCCGAACAGGCCGGCCAGACGCTCGCAGCGCGCGGCGCCGAGCTCGGCCATGCCGCCTGCGAGCGCCAGCGAGATCGGCCCGTCCGGTCCGCCCGTCAGCGCGATCAGCCCCTCGGTCTCGCCCTCGAGCCAATCGAACCTGATGAACGGTGCATGGCTGTCCGGCGATTCCAGGAACGCGCGCGAGTTGAGCCGCATCAGGCTGCGATAGCCGCGCTCCTGCGCGGCGAGCAGCACCACGCGGGAAGGCCCGATCGCGTTGCGCGCATTCGGATCCTGATCGCCGAAATCGATCGCCAACTCGCAGCCGACGATCGGCTGGATGCCGGAGCCCGCCATCTTGTCGGAGAACTCCAGCGCACCGAACATGTTGTCGGTGTCGGTCAGCGCCAGCGCCGGCTGGTGGTCCTTCTTCGCAAGCTCGGCAAGCTTGGCGATCTTGATCGAGCCCTTGAGCAGCGAATAGGCCGAGTGAACGTGAAGGTGAACAAATCCGGCGCTCGGCATGGTCGCGTGACGGCCTCTAACAGATGGAATGGAGCGGTCGTCGGCTCCTCAAGGCATCATGCGCCTGTGCGGCCGACTCGCAGCCCAATGGTGCGGTGCCACGCCGCGAGAGTCCACGCAGGAAGCGCCACTTCGCCCCGTCCTCCCGCTTTTCCCCAACCGGCGCGCTTGGAGCCTCCGGACTCAGAGCTGCGGTATGACCTGGGCCCAGATCGCGATCATCCCGACGAACAGCGTGATCGACGCCAGTGCGGCGGCTTCTTCGACGAAAACCCTGAACATGTCTCGCTCCGTTGCTAGAACGTATGAGGAACATTGTTCTCATTTCGTTCTCGGGAGTCAAGCGCGGCGGATGATCTCGAGGGGGAATGGTTAACTCGCTGAATTCCCGCAACAAAAAAGCCCCGGCCGAGGCCGGGGCTTTCGATGATCGCTGGAAGGAGAGCGATCTTTATCAGTAGCGACCCATCATCGGACCGCCGAACTTGTAGTTCAGGCGGACGAGGCCCATGTCGACGTCCTGCTTGATGCGGTCGGTTCCCGCTAGGCCGGCGAAGGTGACATCCTTGTCCGACAGGAAGATGTGGTTGTATTCGACGCCAACCGACCAATTCGGCGCGAAGCCGAACTCGAGACCGGCACCGACCGTGCCGCCCCAACGGGTCTGGTCGTTCGAGGACAGCAGCGCGCCCGAAGCCGTGCTGAACACTTCGTACTTCGCGCCGACCACGGCTGCACCGCCCTTGACGTAGAGCAGCACGTTGTTCCAGGCGTAACCGACCTGACCGGTGATCAGACCGAACGAGTCGATCTTCGAGCGGTTGCGGGTCGCAAACAGAGCGCTGACGTTGTCGCCGGTGAAGTCGGCCCAGTTGCCCTGACCTTCCACGCCGAACACGAACTGACCGTACTGCATGCGATAGCCGATCTGGCCACCGACCGTACCGCCGGTCGCATCATGCGAACCCTCGCGGCCGCCGCCGACGAGATCCCAGGTGCTGTGAGCCGAACCGCCGCCGCCGTTGACGCCGATGTAAAAGCCGCTCCAGCTAAGCGCTTGCGGCAGTGCGCCATTAGCCAG
>NZ_JAEMSD010000021.1:2647-20128 GCF_016462955.1 Bradyrhizobium sp.
GTGTAGGGCCGAGCCGCGAGGTCAGCAGCCAGCGCCGGTGCAGCCGCGCTGAGCGCAACCAGGCTGACGGCAGCAAGCAACAAATTCTTCTTCATTTGATTCCCGTTCCAGTTTCTTCAGTAGGCCCCCGGGCCGTGGCGTCGTCATATCAGCGATCGACGGAATTGCTGTAACCACGACGCAACAGTCCGTTCGAAAGGGTCTCGCTCATTAACGAATGTTAGTCAGCGCCTGCGCGGAAACCCTTTGAAACAAGTATTTTCCTGAGTTCCAATGTCGACTACAGATCATCAGCTGCCTGCACGCGTGACGTCGTCGCGCGCACATTCGCGTGATTGGAGAATCGAAATGCGCGTTCAAGTTACCCATCCCATTATCGCCACATTTTCGCTCGCATTCGTCACACTCGTACTCGCATCGAGCACGAGCACGCCCGCGCGCGCATTCGGCAAGAACCATCCCTTCTGCCTCACCGGTGACGAGTGGCCGGGACTGAGCAATTGCAGGTTCGACACCTACGCGCAGTGTCAGGCGAGCGCGTCAGGACGCGCGCTGACCTGCATCGCCAATCCGTTCTTCGCCGGACAGAGCGACGACCCCTACGCGTATCAGAATCGTCCGCGCACCCTGACGCCAGGCTACGCGCCGGGCTATTACGGGCCACGCTGAGATGCGCAGCGCGCACCTTGCACTCCTCGTGATCGGCCCCCTCCTCGCAGGAGGATCCGCAGGCGCACAGACCTATGATCCAAGCTATCCGGTCTGCATGCAGATCTACGGCCCGGTCGGCTATTTCGAGTGCAGCTACGCATCGCTTGCGCAGTGCCGCTATCTCGCCGTCGGACGCTCCGCGAGTTGCGTGGTGAATCCGTATTTTCCGTCGAGCAAGCCGGCGCCCCCTCACCGCCCGAGACGCCCCGCCGTTCGCGCCGGATGATCAAAGCCGTTCCGCTGATGCCGGGCATGCCGTGACGGAGCGGCAGCCTCCCCTCAGCTCTGCCAGGGCGTGTTGCGGATGCGCGTGCACGCGTTCGGCTTGCGGAAGCCCGGATCGTGATCCTCGATGTAATCGAAGTTGACCGTCCCGAACGTCGTCTGCGGCTTCTTCAGCGCTGAGCAGGTCTGCACCTTCAAAAACTCGTTCTTGAAGTCGCCGCGCGGGAACGCGGAGATCACCTGGTCGCGCTGCTCCGGCGTGTACTCGTCATATCCGATGCCCACGACGTCCACCAGGACGCCTGCGTTGGTTAGCGCGATCTCCGGTTTCATATATTGCGGAATGCCGGGGGTGGTGTGTAGCGCGATTGCTTCCCACACTAGGTCGGCTTGCGGCTCGGCAATGCCGCGCGCCCGCAGAAAGTCGCGCGCGGCGTCGGCGCCGTCGACCTCAAACCGCTTGGTCTCGGTGTGGTAGTGATCGACGAGACCGAGGTCGTGAAACAGCGCCGCGACATACAGCAGTTCGGGATCGAACTTCAGCTTCTGACGCAGCCCCTTGATCGCGCCGAACACGTAGACGCGAACCGAATGGTTGAACAACATCTCGCCCTCGTAACTGCGCACGAGTTCGGCAGCCTCGCGCGCCAATTGACTGTCGGGGATTTTGACGCCGGAGATCACGCTCGTCATTTTCAGGCTCCTGCTTTCTGTTTCGGCTAATGCCATTCGCCGTCAGGCGGCATTCTCGAGCACGGCCTGCGGCGTTTTCCGGAAGCTGATCGACATGCGATTGTACGCATTCATCAGACTGATCGCGATCGTGAGATCGACGAGCTCGCGCTCATTGAAGACCTTGCGGGCGGCTCGATAGGCATCATCCGGAACGTTGGTCTCGGCGACGCGGGTGACCGTCTCGGCCCATGCAAGGGCGGCGCGCTCGCGCTCGTCGAAGAGATTGCCGGCCTCCGCCCACGCCTGGACCAGCGCCAGCTTTTCGATCTTCACGCCGCCCTTGAGCAGGTCGCGCATATGCATGTCGAGGCAATAGGCGCAGTTGTTGATCTGCGAGACGCGGAGATAGACCAGGGTGACCAGCGTCGCGGGAAGCCCGCTCTGCATGACGTAGCCGTAGACGCCGCCCAGCGCCTTCGCGCCTGCCGGTGCAACGTGGTTGTAGTCGATACGTTCACTCATCTGCATGCTCCTTGATGATCGGAGGGATGAACACTCCCCGTTACCCCCCTTAGGTGTCCCTGTTCTGGTCCACGAAAAAGTACCAAGAACGCGCAAAAATCGTGTACCACTCAGGCATGACCAAGCCGCTGCGCCTGGAGCTGGATCGATCTGCGAAGACGCCGTTGGCCGAGCAGATCCACAGGGGAATCAGGGCCGCCATCGAGAGCGGCGTGCTCGCCCCCGGCGCGCGCCTGCCCTCCTGGCAGGATCTGGCCGCCCAGCTCGGCGTCGCGCGCGGCACCGTGCGGGTCGCATACGAAAAGCTCTCATCCGCCCAACTGATCGTCGCAAGCCGCGCGACTGGAACACATGTCGCGGACCGGCCGCGCTTTCCGGTGCGGCGGGACAAGGCCCCGGCCCCAGGCTCTTTCATGGAGATGTACCAGGAGCTCACGGCCGGGCCGGCGATCTTCCAGATGGGCGTGCCTGCGCAGGAGACCCTTCCTGCGACGTTGCTGGCGCGGATGCGCGCGCAGGCGGTCCGCATCGAGATGAGCGCACCGGCGATCTATCCTGATCCGCGCGGTGAGCCGGCGCTGCGGCGCGAGATCTCCGCCTACCTTGCGCTGGCGCGCGGGATCGAATGCGCGCCCTCCCAGATCATCATCACCGGCGGTTTCAGCGGCGGCCTTGGCCTGACGCTCCGCGTCCTCGGCCTCGAGCAGAAGAAGGCCTGGATGGAGGATCCGGGCTTTCCCTTCACCCGGCACGGCCTCAAGCTCGCGCGAACATCGATCGTGCCGATCCCCGTTGACGCCGACGGCATCGATGTCGATTTCGGCCTGAAGCATGCTCCGGATGCGGCACTGGTGGTCGTGACGCCAGGACAGCAGGCGCCGCTCGGAGCGACATTGTCGCTGGCAAGACGCTCACGCCTGCTCGACTGGGCCACGCAAAGCAAGGCGTGGGTGATCGAGGATGACTATCTGAGCGAGCTTCAGCTCAAGGGCCGGGCGACACCGGCGCTCGCCTCGCTCGACCGCGCCGGTCGCGTCATTCACATCGGCTCTTTCAGCAAGACCGTGACTCCTGCTCTGCGACTGGGCTTTGTGGTTGCACCCGCCGCTCTGGCGGCGCGATTTGCCGAAGTTGCGGCGTGCCTCGTCCCTGCGCCTGGACCTGCGGTGCAGCTCGCGCTGGCCGATTTCATTAGCGACGGCCATTATCTGCGGCATCTTCGGCGCACGAAACGGCTCTACGCAGCGCAAGCCGATGGTTTGCTGAAATACCTGCGCCCCCGCACTGCCAACGTTGCGATTGCCGGATTGGCGGCGGTCCTGCGCTTGCCGGAGGGAGCATCCGATCTGGCCATCGCCAGGGAAGCGGCACCGCTTGGCCTCGCGCCTACGCCGCTATCGCTCTGGTCTGCGTCGAAGGGCACAGCGCGCCCAGGACTGTTGCTCGGCGTCGCAACGTCTCCTCCAGCGAGGATCGAGGCATCCTGCGATCGGCTCCTTCAGATCATCGATCGACTGATGTGATCAATACGCGGCGGCGTGTCCCTCAAAGGTCTTCTTGCGAAAGCCGGGACAACGCCCTCATGCAACGGGAGAGATCTATTCGAAAATCGTCTGGGACAAGCTTCATCGCCCGGCGTGCTCGAATCGAAGGGCGCCTGACACGACGCGCTCAACACTCGTCGAGCAGATTGCGGACCTTGGCGGCCAGGTCTTCGATCGCAAAGGGTTTGGACAGCAGGTGCTTGCCGGCATCGAGCACGCCATTGTGGACGATCGCGTTGCGCGTATAGCCGGTGGTGAACAGCACCTTCAGATCCGGGTGCCGCCTCGACAATTCGGCCGCGAGCTCGGCACCTGTCATGTCGGGCATGACGACGTCGGTGAACAGCAGATCCGGGACGAAGCCGCCTTCGATCTTTCTGATGGCATCCCTGGCGCTGGCAGCCTCGACGACGATATAGCCAAGCTCGCGCAGGCTTTCGGACGAGATGCTGCGGACTCGCTCGTCGTCCTCCACGACGAGAATGGTCTCGCTCTGAAGGCTCGCACCCGCATATGACGCGCTTTCCGAGGGAGGAGAGACCGGCTCCTCGCCGGCGAAACGAGGCAGATAGATCTTCACGGTCGTCCCGACATCGAGCTCCGAATAGATTTTGACATGGCCGCCCGACTGCCGCACGAAACCGTAGACCTGGCTGAGGCCGAGGCCGGTCCCCTTGCCCACGACCTTGGTCGTGAAGAACGGATCGAAGACTTTTCCCAGCACGTCTTCCGCGATGCCCGTGCCGTTGTCCGTGACCGCGATAAGAACGTACTGCCCCGGCTGCAGGGCGTATTCGTGGGCATACTTTCGATCGATCGAGGCGTTGGCGGTTTCGATCGTCAGCCTGCCGCCCTTCGGCATGGCGTCGCGCGCATTGACCGCAAGATTGATCAGCGCGCTTTCCAGCTGCGCCGGGTCCGCCTTGACGCGCCACAGGCCGGCCATCAGCACGGTCTCGAGCCGGACCAGCTCGCCGAGCGACCGCTCCAGCAGCTCACTCATCCCGCCCACCATCTTGTTGATGTCCAGGACCTCGGGCGCAAGCGGCTGTTGCCGCGAGAACGCCAGCAGCCGTTGGGTCAAGGTGGCAGCGCGGTTTGCACCGTCTATCGCGCTCTCGAGGAAGCGGTCGATGTTGAGCTCACCCTGGCCGAGCCGCCGTTTAGCCAGATGCAGGCTGCCGAGGATGACCGCGAGCATGTTGTTGAAGTCGTGGGCGATGCCTCCGGTCAATTGCCCGACCGCTTCCATCTTCTGCGATTGCCGCAATTGCTCCTCGGCCTTCATGCGTTCGGCGATCTCGTCGGCAACACGCTGCTCCAGCCCGGCATTGAGGGACTCGAGCCTGGTCAACAACCGGGCGTTGTCGATCGCCGTCGCGGCATGGCCGGCGATGCCGAGCAACGCCGCCTCATGTTCTTCCTGGAATCGACCTGGCTCCGCGTGACCGAAAAAAAGCCCGCCGAGCACTTCGCCGTTCCGCGAGACGACGGGGACCGCTAGGTAGGACCGGACCGGAAGATGGCCTTCGGGCATGCCCTTCCGCGGCGCGTTCTTGCCATAGCGCGGGTCCTGCAGAATGTCGTCAGACCGCACCACGCCCGTGCCCTTGAACGTCGGCTCGAACACGGCCGTGTTGCGCGGCATCGGAAAGTTCTCGAAAGCGGACCGCGGCGCGCCGGACAGCGAATACAGCATGTAGCTGCCGCCGTCCGCTGCCACGACGTTGTAGAAAAAGGCTCCGAATTGGGCGCCGGTCAGCTCGACGCCGGCATCCGTCACGATCTGCACGATCTTGCCGAGATCGCGTTCGCGAGCGACCGATGACCCGGTGTCGTTCAGGATCCTCAGATGTCGTTCGGTTTTCTTTTGCGCGGAGATATCCAGCACCGTCCCGATGAATCGAACGGCCAGGTCCTTGGAAAAAATCGCGCGACCGGTTGCGGCGATCCAACGCTCGATGCCGTCCTCGATACCGACGGTCCGGAACTCGATGTTGTAGCTCGCCGGAGAATGAGGGTTCAGGGCTGCCGACACGGCCTCATGGGTGCGTTGCCTGTCTTCGGGATGAAGACCTTGCAGGAATGAGCCTTCGTAACTGACCTCGGCGTCCGCTGATAAACCGAACACCTCCTTGCAGCGGCTGTCCCATCGCAGAACATCGTTGACCGGATCGAAATCCCAGGTGCCGATGCCGGCGGCCTTGTTCGCGAGCACCAGGCGTTCGGCAGCTTCCCTCGCTGCCTGCTCCGATCGGACGCGCTCGATATGCGCCCAGGACCGCTCCGTCACTTCGCTGAGCAAAGCAAGCTCGCGCGAAGCCCAGCGATGTGGTCCCCGGTGGTGAATCGCCATCAAGGCGTTCAATCGGCCTTCCTTCACCTACGGCATGCAGATCGTCGAGCCGATCCCGATCCGCTGAAAGGCAGCGGCTGCCTCGGGCCCGATCTCCGTCGAATTGTCGTTGATGACGAGCGGCCTGCCGGCACCCAGCTCTCGCACCGCCTTCTCGCCGAAATCTGCGAGGCTATAGTGCCCGAGGATGTGCATGGCACCTGGCGCTGCCCAATCCCCGCGTATGGTGAAGCCGTCCTGATCAGGATCCATGTCGGCATAGGCGCAGTTCGAGACGCCGAGATACTCGCCGACCATTCTCGTCGTGACCGCCATGACGCCGTCCGCGTCGCTGGTCTTTGCCGTTTCCTTGTTGAGCGCGTCCAGGAAGAGCAGGCGCGCCTCGTTCTCCCGCAACGCGCTCTCGGCCCGGCGGCGTTCGACCGCTGTGCGGGTGCGTTCGGCAACCTCGCGGATGAGCTCCAGCTCCGCGGCGCTCCATGGGCGCGGCGTAGCGTTGTTGAGGTAGAGCAGCGCAACGACGCCATCGGGTTCGGAGATCGGCATGTTGACGAACGCGCACGCCGAGATTGCCTCGAGGGCTCGGGCGCGGTCGCCGACGCGCGGGTCTTTCTCGGCATCGGCGCAGATGACCGTCTCGCCCCGCTTCAGGTCCTCGATATAGCTGCCATAGTCACGAAAGCGCAGCACGCCCGCCAGGCTCGTTATGCCCGGAGCGTTCCAGTCGCGCGCGATGGTGATGGTCTCGGCCGAGGTATCGACGGTGCCGTAACCTGCCCGGCTGACATTGAGGCTGCGGCCAAGCAGCTCCGCCGCCGCATAGGCGAGATCGTCGGGATCACCGATCTCCCGAATAAGGTCGCCGAGGCTGGCTAAGACGGCATTGCGGTCGGCCGAGGGCATCCCGGTCGCTGTCGTCATCGGTCACCCCCGAACACGTCCCTCGCTCCACCTGCTTACCGATGAAACGGTAACCGTAGGGCGGCGGTTAGGTTCCCGGCGCGGTCCAGGCCGGGCCCTTGGGACGGCCTCACGCAGGCGTATAGATCACGAGCTTGAGCGCGGGATCGTCGTTGGCCTGGAAGCTGGAGTGCTCGAACCGGAGCAAGCCCTTGGTCGGATGGTTGATGGTTTTGAGTCCAGAGGCCGTGCTGCGGATCTCGTGCGCCTCCCACCATTTGACGAATTCCGGACTGCCCTCGCGCAGTCGCGCGACCAGCTCGGTGAAGGCGGGGTCGCCGGCCCAGACATCGTGCGTCGCGCGAAACATCGCAACCATGCGCTTGGCCAGGTCGGCCCACCCCGCCCCGTAAGATTTTCGCGCGCGCTTGTTGGTCATCATCAGCAGCAGCGTGTTGCGGTCCTCCTCCGGCAACCGGCCAAACGCGAAGATATCCTCGGCCGCCGCGTTCCAGGCCAACACGTCCCAGCGCTGCCCCGTGATGTAGGCCGGATGGGGGAGGCTCTCGACCAGTCGCAAGATCGCAGGCGGCACGATCTCGCGCGTGAACGAACGCCTGTCGCCATTGCGTGCCAAGGCCTTCAGATGCGCGTGCTCGGTCTTACCGAGACGAAGCGCGCGGGCCAGTGCGTCGATGGTGGTGGCGGAGGGGCTGACGGTACGGCCCTGCTCGAGGCGGATGTACCAGTCGACGCCGATGCCAGCGAGTTGAGCCACCTCCTCGCGGCGCAGCCCCACGGTCCGGCGCCGGCTGCCTGCAGGCAGCCCGACGGTCTTCGGCGTCAGCTTTTCGCGGCGGGAGCGGAGGAAATCGCCGAATTCGAGGCGGCGTGGATCAGCCATGATGTCGCTCCTGCAGCAAGGGCCTTTACAATACTAGGATAATACCAGGCCTTCCCGGCCCTTCCAAGGTGGATCATCGTCTCAATCCCGACCTTGAGGTGAACCCATGAAAGCTGCCGTGCTGAAATCCTTCGGATCGCCGCTGATCATCGAGGACGTGCCCGAGCCGATCCTCGGCACCGGCGAGGTCATCGTCGACGTCGTCGCCACGCGCGTGTTGTCCTACACCAATGAAGTGTTCAGCGGCGAGCGCAAATATCTGCTCGACCTGCCCGTCATTCCCGGCTCCGGCGGCATCGGCCGGGTCAGACGGATCGGCCCTGACGCGACGCATCTGGCCGTCGGCGACTGGGTTCTGTGCGATCCGACCGTGCGTTCACGCGATGACGCACGGGCTCCCGACATTACGCTGCAGGGCTGGAGCGCGCGCGGCGAAGGCGGGATGAAACTACAGAAGCACTTCCGGCATGGCTCGTTTGCGCAGCAGATCATGGTGCCGACCGAGAACGTCAAGCGCCTTGGAGCGATCACGCCGGCCGAAGCGACACAATGGTGCGCGATCGGCACCATGCTGGTCGCCTATGGCGGCTTCCTCGCGGCAAAGCTGCAGCCCGGTGAGATCGTGCTGGTGAGCGGCGCGACCGGCAACTTCGGCAGCGCTGCGGTGGCGGTCGCGCTCGCGATGGGCGCGGCCTGCGTGGTTGCGCCAGGCCGCAATGACAAGATCCTGGCCGATCTGGTCCGTCGTTTCGGCGATCGCGTCAGGCCGGTCAAGCTTGCGGGCGTCGAGGATGAGGACCGCGAGCGGATGAAGCGCGCTTCGCCTGGGCCGATCGACTGCGTGTTCGACATCATGCCGCCTTCGGTCAGCCCCAATGTCGTGCGCGCGGCGATCATGACGGTGCGGTCCTATGGACGCGTGGTGCTGATGGGCGGCGTCGGCATGCTCGGCGGCCCCGGCCTGGAGTTGCCCTATAATTGGATCATGCGCGATTGCATCACCATCCACGGCGTCTGGATGTATCCGCCTGACGCGGCGACCCGCCTGATCGCGATGGTGCGGTCGGGCCTGCTGCGGCTCGATCATTACCAGGCCACGGAATTCGACCTCGACCACGCCAACGAAGCGGTCGCCCATGCCGCCGCCAATGCCGGACCGTTCAAAATGACGGTGATCAGGCCTTGAAACCCGGGGAGCGCGACGGAGCGCCGTCGCCAATTTTTTCGTCAGTCAGGCCAAGCACTTGGCTACTGTGCATGGGGTTGTTTTTTGGGTTTGCGGCTATTCGAGCTCGACCACCTGGCCGTTCGACAGCGACACGCGTCGGTCCATGCGGCCGGCGAGCTCCATATTGTGGGTCGCGATCAGCATGGAAACGTGCGTCGCCTTGACCAGCTGCATCAGCGCCTGGAACACGTGATCAGCCGTGTGCGGGTCGAGATTGCCGGTCGGCTCGTCCGCAAACAGCACACGCGGCGCGTTCGCCACCGCGCGTGCGATCGCGACGCGCTGCTGCTCGCCGCCGGACAGCTCGGCCGGGCGGTGGGTGATGCGGTCGCCGAGGCCGAGATAGCCGAGGATCTCCTTGGCACGCTTGATGGTCTCGGACTTCTTCAGGCAGCGGATCATCTGCGGCAGCATGACGTTCTCGAGCGCCGAGAACTCCGGCAACAGCCGGTGCGACTGGTAGACGAAGCCGATATCGGTTCGGCGCAGCTGCGTGCGCTCGATGTCGGGTAGCTGCGAGGTCGGCGCGCCCGAGACATAGACCTCGCCGGAATCGGGGGCCTCGAGCAGCCCCGCGATATGCAGCAACGTCGACTTGCCCGACCCCGACGGCGCCACCAGCGCGACCGATTGGCCGGCCCACAGCGCCAGATTGGCGCCGTCGAGGATCGTCAGCGGCACCTCGCCCTGCAAGTACTGCCGCTTTATCTCGTGGAGATAAATGACCGGTACATCGTCCGCCCCCTGCTGCTCCATCAGCCCCTCACTCGTACCGCAGCGCTTCGACGGGATCGAGGCGCGCGGCGCGCCACGACGGATAGAGCGTCGCCAGGAACGACAGCGTCAGCGCCATGATGACGACGGCCGTGGTTTCGCCGACGTCGATCTCGGCAGGCAGTTTCGACAGGAAGTAGAGCTCCGGCGAGAACAGCTCGGTCGAGGTCAGCCAGGACAGGAATTGCCGGATCGATTCAATGTTGAGGCAGATCACGAGACCGACGCAGAAGCCGACCAGGGTGCCAACCACGCCGATCGAGGCACCCGTGATCAGGAAGATGCGCATGATCGCGCCCTGCGAGGCGCCCATGGTCCGCAGGATCGCGATGTCGCTGCCCTTGTCCTTCACCAGCATGATCAGGCCGGAGACGATGTTGAGGGCGGCCACCAGCACGATCATGGTCAGGATCAGGAACATCACGTTGCGCTCGACCTGTAGCGCATTGAAGAAGGTGGAGTTGCGCTGCCGCCAGTCGACCAGGAACACCGGCCGACCCGCCGCCTCCGTCACCGCCTTGCGGAAGGCGTCGATCTTGTCGGGATTTGCTGTGAACACCTCGATCGAGGTGACGTCGTTGCTGCGGTTGAAATAGGCCTGTGCTTCGGGGAGCGGCATGAATACGAAGCCGAGATCGTACTCGGACATGCCGATCTCGAATACCGCCACGATCTTGTACGGCTTGATCCGCGGCGTCGTGCCCATCGGCGTGACCGCGCCCTTCGGCGCTACCAGCGTGATGCTGTCGCCGGCGTGCAGCGACAGCTGGTCGGCGAGTCGCCGGCCGATCGCGACGCCCTGCCCTGTGTCGAAGCCTTCGAGCGAACCCTGCTTGATGTTCTTGGCGATCGAGGTGAGGTTGTTCAGATCTTCGGAGCGGATGCCGCGCACCAGGACGCCGGATGCATTCCACGGCGATGACGCCAGCGCCTGGCCGTCCACGACCGGCGCGGCGAGCCGGATGCCCTCGACCTGGCTGAGGCGGTCGGCGACGTCCTTCCAGTCGGTCAACGGCGATTCCAGCGGCTGGACCAGAATGTGGCCGTTAAGGCCCAGGATCTTGTCGAGCAGCTCCTTGCGGAAGCCGTTCATCACGGCCATGACGATGATCAGCGTCGCCACGCCCAGCATGATGCCGAGAAAGGAGAACCCGGCGATGACCGAGATGAATCCCTCCTTGCGGCGCGCCCGCAAATAGCGCCCCGACAGCATCCACTCGAATGGCGCAAAGGGCGCGGTTTGCACGGTTTCGGTCATGGTCTCATCCATCGCTCGATAATCCCATGATTCGGGGTCAATTGTGGCCGGATTGGCGGCCGCGATATCGCGCGACGAACAATATTCAGTCGACCAGGCCTATCAGCCCACAAGTCTTGCGACCGCATCCGCAGGCGACATGGTCTCGCGGGCGCCGTCACTGCGCCGCTTGATCTCGACCTTGCCGTCGGCAAGGCCCTTCGGCCCGATCATGATCTGCCAGGGGATGCCGATCAGATCGGCGGCGGCGAATTTGGCGCCGGCGCGCTGGTCGGTGTCGTCGTAGAGCACGTCGACGCCCTTGGCCGTGAGCTCGGCATACAGTTTCTCGCACGCCGCATCGACCGCCGCATCCCCCTGCTTGAGGTTGAGGATCGAGACACGGAACGGCGCCACCGCCTCCGGCCATTTGATGCCGGCATCGTCGTGGCAGGCCTCGATGATCGCACCCAACAGGCGGGACACGCCGACGCCGTAGGAGCCGCCATGAATCGGCACATCGACGCCGTCGGGACCTGCGACCAGCGCCTTCATCGGCTCCGAATATTTGGTGCCGAAGTAGAAGATCTGGCCGACCTCGATGCCGCGGGTGTTGACCCGCTTGTCCACGGGCACTTCCTGCTCGAACCGCGCGGCGTCGTGGACGTCCTCGGTCGCAGCATAGACCGAAGTCCATTGCTTGATGATCGGCGTGAGGTCGCTCTCATAGTCGACGTCTTCGCCGGGCACCGGCAGGTCGAGCACGTCGCGATTGATGAAGACGCCGGATTCGCCGGTCTCGGCGAGCACGATGAATTCGTGGCTGAGATCGCCGCCGATCGGCCCGGTCTCGGCGCGCATCGGGATCGCCTTCAGCCCCATCCGCGCGAAAGTGCGCAAGTATGCGACGAACATCTTGTTGTAGGCGACGCGCGCCGCGGCCTCGTTGAGGTCGAAGGAATAAGCATCCTTCATCAGGAACTCGCGGCCGCGCATCACGCCGAAACGCGGACGCTGCTCGTCGCGGAACTTCCATTGGATATGATAGAGATTGAGCGGCAGGTTCTTGTAGGACTTCACATAGGCGCGGAAGATCTCGGTGATCATTTCCTCGTTGGTCGGCCCGTACAGGAGCTCGCGCTTGTGGCGGTCGGCAATTCGCAGCATCTCCGGACCGTAGGCGTCGTAGCGGCCGCTCTCGCGCCAGAGGTCGGCGAGCTGCAGGGTCGGCATCAGGACCTCGATCGCGCCGGAGCGGTCCTGCTCCTCGCGCACGATCTGCTCGATCTTCTTGAGGACGCGAAAGCCGAGCGGCAACCAGGCATAGATGCCGGCGGCCTCCTGCCTGATCATCCCTGCACGCAGCATTAGCCGATGCGAGACGATTTCCGCCTCCTTCGGATTTTCCTTCAGAATGGGCAGAAAGAACCGCGACAACCGCATGGCAATACTCTGTGAATCAGTGATCGCCTGCAGTGAAACCGGATTGAGAGAGAAAACACAAGCCGGGAATGAGGAAAAGCCGCTAAGGCTGCGAAATTCCTCGTCATTCCTCCATCGGCTTCAGGTTCGGCTCGCGCCAACGCGGCGCCCCATTACGGCGGCGCCGCCTTGATAGTCCCAAAGCGTGACCGGCTCGAAACCGGTACCGCCCTGTCGACGCCAGCGGCCGACCGGACCGGTCTCACTTCATCTTCATTCCGGAATGATCCGGCGTTTTCTTCATGTCCCCGTGGCCCGCGTGTCCGGCCTCGCCCGGCGCCTGCGCCCCTACGCCCTGGACGTCGAGGGAAACGGCAACGGAGCCCGCCTTCTCGAACTGAAGCGTCACCGGCACCTTGTCGCCTTGCTTGAACGGGCCCTTCAGTTCCTGGAGCATCAAATGATTGCCCCCGGGGGCAAGCTTCACCGTCTTGCCGGGGTCGATCGTCAATCCGTTGTCGAGGGGGCGCATCTTCATCACGCCGTTGTCCATCGACATCTCGTGAATCTCGGACTTGCCCGCGATGTCCGCGGAAACGCCGACCAACCTATCTGCGACGGCTCCCTTGTTCTCGATCGTGAGATAGCCGCCCGCGACCTTGGCGCCCCCCGGCGTCGCACGGCTCCACGCCTGCGAGATCACGAGGTCGCCGGCCTTGACGTCGGCGGCGATCGCCGGCGCCGCGCAGCTTGCAAGAGCGAACGCAACGAGCAGCACATCTTTCAACCCGGTCTTCATATCTGCATTACCTCTTTTTGGAGACTGAACTTCAGTGTTTGGAGAGCTGTTGCGCCGACCATTTCTCGAGATCGGGAATCTCGGCAGAGCCTTCGATCGTCGTGACGGTCCCATCGCGCGAGAACAGCATCGTCCTTGGGATGTCGCCCTGCCAGGCAGGGTCGATCTCGAACCGCAGGCGTTCGACGAAGCCGTCGCTGAAGATGAAGTTCTCGGTCGACGACAGTCCCGCCTTGTCCAGCATCGATTGCGTCGCGGCCGGCAGGTTCGGCACGAGATCGGCGCTGATTGTGACGACATCGATTTCGGGGTGGTCCTTTGCAAATTGTCCGAGCAGCGGCAGCTCGACCTTGCAGGGACCGCACGTCACGCCCCAGAAGTGCACGAGCATCGGACGCCCCGCGTGGCCCTTCAGCACGCTTTGCCAGGTGCCGCGTTCGAATGGCTTGAGAGCGGGAGGCGCCCCCAGAGCGGCCGCGGATCCGATCAGGATAGCCAGCCCCAGAATGGCTGGAAATCGGCGTCTCATGGTTGATCCTCGATCGCTGTGAGACGATAGCCGTCGGCTTTCGTCATCCATGACAGATACACTTGCCGGCCATTGGCGACGAGCAATGGATGGTCGGACGTGTCGCTCGTGCTGGATATCGTCCTCGGCGGCGACCAGGTCTCGCCGTCGTCGCGGGAGATCGTCATCTGGACCGAAGTCTTCTCGCCGTCGAACTCTTTCCAGACCATCACCGTTCCCGCCGGGCTAGCGAGCACGAAGGGACGGGTCGGGTTGCGGCCCGGCTGCCCAAGCGGCATCGGCGCAGAGAAGGTGCGGCCTTCGTCGCGCGAATGCGCGTAGAACAATCCCTTCCGCGCCTTGCCATTCGTGTACCAGGCGACGTGATAAGTTCCGCTCGGCGCAACGGTGAGGCTTGGCCCGTGATGCGGGCAGGCGTTGATCTGCCAGTCGTCGGTGCTGACCCGGCGAACTTCGCCTGAAGTCGCGACGTCGGTGAAGGTCATGACCGCATGGTCGCGCACACCGCCGGCGAAGATATTCCTGAAGATCACGACCGGCCGCCCGGGGGCCGCGAACGCCAGTCCCAAACGGCAGCACTCGCAGGTACCGTCACGCGCCAGTTGGGCCTCCGCATAGGTGGCACCGCCATCGCGCGACGAGGCAAAGAACAGCGCCGCTCCCTCGTACTTCCGCCCCGCCTCTTTCGCAGGGACACGATTGCGCTTGTCGAGCCAGGCCGCGAAGACTGTTCCGTCCTCGTCGAGCGCCAGCGCCTCAAAGCGCTGGCTCTCGTTGCTGGCGGTGATGGGCTTCAGCTCGGCGAAGCTCTTTCCGCCATCGGTCGAGCGCGTGGTGAGCACCTGGCCGTTGAAGGCCTCGTCCCTGAAGATCGAGAACGCGAGCGCGATGCCGCCCTTGAGATCGACCGCGATCTTCGGCCGGGCGTCCGGGCCCCAGTCGAGGTTCAGCCGCTTCGTCGTGACCTGGGTGGGGGTGGAGAAACTGCGTCCCTCATCCAGCGAACTCGCGACCGAGACCTGCCCGCCTGCCATCCAGACCAGCCACAGCGTCCCGTCCGGACCGAAGGCCGGCGTCGCCTTGGTCGCGCAGCGCAGCGCCGGCTCCTCACAGGCAGCTTCGGACGCATGCGGGGCACGCATCTGCGCGTGCGCCTCGCCTTGCACGCACGCGAGAGCGAGGATCGCGAGCACGCCGGTGCGGATCATGGCCCATCTCCTTCGCGAGCGCCGATCATCTGAATGCCACTTTCATACCCGCAACAAATGTGCGCGGCGAGCCCGCATAGATCGATCCTGTCGTGTTTGCGAGCACGCTCGCTGGATTTTGAAGCCCGGCGCCCGTGACGGTGTTCGCAATGTTGTTGGCGGAGGCGATGTAGGTGCGATCGAACACGTTCCTGACTTCGAGAAACAGATTCAGGGACCTGAATGTGTCGGACATCAGATCGGTCGTGTAGTGAACATTCATATTGACCAGCTCATAGCCCGGCGCTTTCAGCAGGTTTGCATTGTCCATGTAGAACGAGTCCTTCCACTGGACCTCGACGAAGCCGCCCAGGCCGGCCAGCGGCCCGGCGAACGCATCATAGCCAATTCGAGCGGTCAGCTCGTTGGGCGAGATACCGGGAATCTTGTTTCCGGCACGATTGAAGCTGAACACCGCACCATTGGTGATGTTCTCGACATATTCGGTATAGACCTCGTCGAGATAGGTGTACGCAGCCGTGAATCGCCAGCCCGGATAGAACTTCCAGTCGGCGGCAAGCTCGATGCCGCGATGCTCCGACCGCGGTGCGTTGAACGTGTAGGTCGCGTTGGGTGAGCCGGCAGGCGTTGCCTGACTGACGATCTCGTTGCGGAAGAACTCGTAGAAACCGGTCGCGCTGAGCTTGAGCGTGTTGTGCGGCGTCCAGTCGAAACCGAGGTCGTAACCGAGATTTTTCTGCGTCTGAAGCTGAGTGTTGTTTCCAGACAGGCCGGTCGGAAGAACGAAGAGATTCGAGACCTGCGGCGTGCCGTATCCCGTCGCGACCCGTCCGCGGAACAGCCATTCGTTGTTGAGATTGTAGAGGAGCGCCAACTCCGGCGCGGCATTCTGGAACTGCCGATCCGCAGTCGTGAGCGTCGTCGTGGTGATACCGGTGGGACCTGCGTATGCATAGGCCGTGTTCGTCCCCTTCAGCAAGGTGGTCTCCCAGCCGACGCCGGCGATCGCCGTCAGCGAGGTTGTCAGCCTGAGCTCTTGCCTGGCTCGCACGCCATAATTGGTCGTTTCGCTGAAGAGATTGCTCGAGAGCCTGCCGAGCGTGGCATTGCCCCCCGGCATCACGTTCCGCGTGTCACTCGACGCCGTCAGGGTGTTGTAGAACGCGCCGAAGAACGTGGTCGACTCCAGGCCAAGAAGCTCGCCGCGCTTGGTGACGTCGCTCATGTAATTGTACGATGGAAAATCTCCGATCGCGCCGGTCGTGCCGGTCGGCTGGCTGATGTTTCGGTCGTCGAAGACGAACTGGTTGCGCCAGGTCAGGGTGTTGTCGAAATCGTGCTCCCACCGGCCGCCGACAATGGTTCGGCGATCGTTACGTCCGAGCCCGGCCTGCAAGGCCGTCTCCGTGTCGGTCCCGGCAGTTGCGTTGAAGCCGTTGTTGAACAGCCTGACTGTCCCGCATCCCGCGGCGGCTGTCGCACCGATCGTACACCCCTGCTGGAACGGGTTGAGGTAGTATTGGTTCAGCGACTGCCGGAGCGGCAACCGCGTGCTGAGGTCATTGTTGATGATCTTGACCGTGAAGCGGTCGTCCGGCGTCACCTTGAGCGTGCCGAGGAAGTTGACCGTCTGGGTGTTGAACCAGCTGTTGCCGAGGTAGCCGTCACCCCGCACGTCGCTCGCAAACAGCGAGCCCTCGAAATTCCCGACCTTCTTGCCGGCGGTCAGGTAATTGTTGAGATAGCCGTAGCTGCCGCCGTCCACGCCATATTCGACGCCGTCGATCGTGCCGCCCGGCCGCGTCCGGAAATTGAGCGCGCCCCCGGTCGCATAATTGCCATAGAGCGCCGATGACGGCCCACGGATCACATCGATCGCGCCATAGGCGTGAGGATCGATCAGGTCGCTCCGCGACAGGCCGTCCGGCTGCGTCACCGGGAAGCCGTCCTCGAAAATCACGAGATTGCGGATGGCGAAACCGTTCCTGGCGTTGGAGCCCCGAATCGAGATGCCGAAATCCCGTGGACCGTTGCCCTGCTTGACCGAGATGCCGGGACTGTCCCGCAAGATGTCGCTGACCGAAAACGCCGGGCGATTGTCGAACTGGCTACGATCAATGGTGGTCGCGGTCTGGCCGGCCGGCGACTGGTTGAGTCCAGCCCGCACGTTAGCGGCGCTCGTCTTGGCGTTTGATCCCACGGCGCCCTCGGCCGTGTTGCGCACGACCGGCTGCGCCGCCCTGGCCGCCGAGGCGGCGCGCGCTCGCGAGGGCCGGGTGACAGGCTTTGGGCGGGAGGCCTGCGGCGCCTCGACCGTCACAGCCGGGATCGTTTGCGAGGCCGACTGGGCGAGCGCGTCTGAACCGAATGGGGCCACCAGTCCGACGAGCACAGGCAAGCCCGCGCGCCCCATTGCACGAATGCGTAACATCTCTTGAATTCCTGAC
>NZ_JAEMSD010000021.1:20138-29483 GCF_016462955.1 Bradyrhizobium sp.
TGCCGGCGCAACGACAGCACGCGCCAACGGTTCGGTTTGTCGCTACGTCAGGAAAATTGCGGTGGGGCGCGCGCCTGGGCGACCGAGCCCTCAGGGGAGACGACAGCAATGGAGTCTGCCGGATGCCACACCAGGCGCTCGGCATGGCGGACCGGAAGCGGCAGAGCCGCGTGCGTCGGCGAATCGAGCGTGGCGTTCGCCTGGGCGAGGCAGCACAGGGCGCAAGCGCCGGCATGCGCAGTCGGCGAGCCGCTCCGATCGCCTTGCTCGCTCGGGCTATGGCAGATGACGGCGGCAGCCAGCGGATCGGCGATCGCCTGCCCCGCCGCCAGACAAGCGGCAATCGGCGCCAGCACCTGCATCGCCAGGGCGAGCAGGACCAGAGGCAGGAACTTTTGCAGCCGTGCGCGCATCTGTCGAACCATTCGTCGTGGATTGACTAAACACCGCGGAGGCAGCCGAGTCGAGCCAGTTCCGCCGCCTCGATTGGCACAGGGCAAGCTTCGCGAAAACCTTCATCGGGGGCTTCCGCTTCGCGGCGGGTCCGGCATTGAGGCAGTCAACAGCCTCCGCCCATCAACAGATTTATTATATCCGTCATATACTTAGACGGCCAAGAGCCCGATCATTTCGCCAACTGCTGTTATTTTGAACATTCGTTGCCGAAAATGATGACAAGTGAGAAAAGTTGATCTAGCATCCTCTTGCTCAGGCGCTGACTGCGAGGTCGAAGCCTGGTGGTCCAAGTCTCGGGAGGAGCCCCTGGCGCGCAAAACGCAGCGTCGCCCCGTCAATCAAGAGCAAATCTTAGAATCGGGGATAATAGGGTCGACACAATTTTCGAGCGGGGCGAGGGCCCCGCTCTTTTTTTGTCCGCGCGGCTGAACTGGCGATGAACGCGGTCTCTGATCCGGTCCAAGACAGCTTCGAACGCGCGGCCTTGCGCTGCGCCGATCTCACGCCGCTGGTCTATCGACGCCTGTTCGAGCTGCACCCGGAAACGCAGGCGATGTTCCGTTCGGACGGCGCCGATCTCGTCAGGGGATCGATGCTCGCACTCACGATCGAAGCCATTCTCGATTTCGCCGGGATGCGTCGTGGGCCGTTCCGGCTGATCGTCTGCGAGGCAGCTTCGCACGATGCATACGGCACGCCGCGCGAGCTGTTCGTCGCGTTCTTCGCCGTCATCAGGGACACGCTCCGCGATCTGCTTGGCGATGAATGGACGCCGGAGATCGCGCAGGCCTGGGACGCCCTGCTCGCCGAGATCGACGCATTCGCCGCCGCACCCACCTGACGCTTTGCGCTGCACCAACGCG
Organism: Bradyrhizobium sp.; assembly: GCF_016462955.1. GTDB lineage: Bacteria > Pseudomonadota > Alphaproteobacteria > Rhizobiales > Xanthobacteraceae > Bradyrhizobium. Next base: position 21,458 of record NZ_JAEMSD010000021.1, read on the forward strand.
CGGGCCGCGACGACGCTGCGGCTGATTGCAGATTGAGTGGCAACAACTCTTGTGAGAGACTTTCGCGGATCGGTCGCGCAAGCAATGACGCGCCGACAACAAGACATATGGGAGCGAGCGATGTCCGGGACGAAAGATTTCTCGACGACGAGGCGCGATCTTCTTCAGGCGGCCGCGACCGCCGGCGCCGCAACTGCCCTCCTCGGCAGCATGGGCATGAACCCCGCACTTGCAGCCGCGGTCGGACGCAGCGAAAAGCCGCTCAAGGCGGCGTTCTCCAATGCGGGCCTGCAGGCGACCTGGTGCGCGCAAGGCAAGCAGGCCGCCGAATTCTGGGGCAAGCTGTTCAACGTCGAAGTCACCTGGTTCGACGGCCAGCTCGACGCCGTGAAGCAGCGCGCGGCGATCGACAACATGGCCTCGCAGAAATGGGACTTCGTCGCGATCCAGGCCTTCGGCATCGGCACCCTCACCCAGCCTGTGCAGAAGATGATCGACGCCGGCACGCCCGTGATCGACATGGACACGCTGATCGCCCCGCTCGACCAGATCAACGTCCACTCCTTCCTCGCCCCCGACAACGAATTCATGGGCGCCTCGGTGACGCAGGCGCTTTGCAACGCCATGGGCGGCAAGGGCAAGATCATCATGACGCAGGGCGCGCTCGGCCACACCGGAGCGCAAGGACGGGCCAAGGGTTTCAACTCGGTGGTCAAGCAGTTCCCGAACATCGAGGTGCTCGACACCCAGCCGGCCGATTGGGACGTGTCGAAGACCGCCCGCCTCTGGGAAACCTACCTGACGAAATATCCGCAGATCGACGCGGCCTTCTTCCACAATGACGACATGGCGCTCGCCGCCGCCAACATCATGAAGGCGCGCGGCCGCACCAACATCTTGATCGGCGGCGTCGACGCCATGCCGCCGGCGATCCAGGCGGTGAGCGAGGGCCGCATGTTCGCGACCGTCCGCAATCCCTCCTGCCGCATCCATGGCGGCGCGATCATCGCGGGCGTCTCGGCCGTGGTCGGCGGCGAGAAGAGCGGACAAGGCATCCCGAAGAACGTCGTCACCGACGGCCCGGTCGTGACCAAGGCCAACGCCGCGGGGATGCAGTGGATGCAGGAGCACTTCCTGATCTGAGCCTTCATGCCCGAGGTGCGTTCACCCATCCTTGAACTGCAAAGCATCACGAAGAGCTTCGGCGGCGTCGAGGCGCTTCGTGGTGTCGACTTCGCGCTTCGCCCCGGCGAGATCCATGGTCTCGTCGGCGAGAACGGCGCAGGCAAGAGCACGCTGATGAAGATCATCGCCGGCGTGCACAGCGAGTTCTCGGGGCGCTTCCTGGTCGACGGCCAACAGATGCATTTCCGGTCGGCGCGCGATGCGCACGCCGCCGGCATCGCCATGGTGCACCAGGAACTCTCTGTTGCGCCCGACCTGACCGTCGCGGAGAACGTCTTCCTCGGCAACCAGCCGACCAACGCCTTCGGCCTCGTGCAATGGCGGCGGATGGCGCGCGAGGCCGGCGAGCAGCTCGCCCGCTTCGGCATCGACGTCGACCCGATGGCCCGGCTCGGCGACCTCCCGATCGGGCTGCAGCAGCTGATCGAGATCGCCCGCGTGCTGTTCTCCGGTGCCCGCATCGTCATCCTGGACGAGCCGACCTCCGCCCTCTCCCCGCCCGAGGTCGAGCGGCTGTTCGCAACGCTCCGCCGGCTGCGCGAGGAAGGCACCGCCATCGTCTTCATCTCGCACTTCATCGAGGACATCCTGCACGTGTCCGACACCGTGACCGTGTTCCGCAACGGGCGGAAGGTCGCGGAGACCGCGAGCGCGGCAACCAGCAAGGGCGCGCTGATCGAGGCCATGATCGGCCGCGGCGGCGAGGCGCTCGAGCACAGTTACACCGACGACCTGATGCTGCCGCAACCAAGCGCCAGCTCGGTGATCCTGAAAGTCGACCAGCTGTCGCTGTCCCGCAGCCTGAAGGACGTCTCCTTCGAGGCGCGCGCCGGCGAGGTGCTCGGCATCTACGGTTTCATGGGCTGCGGTCAGCAGGAGCTGTCGCGCATCCTGTTCGGGAAGCTCAAGCCCGATAGTGGCACGCTTTTCGTCGAGGGCGTGCCGAAAACATTCGCCAGTACGGCGGCGGCGCGGCGCGCAGGCGTGGCGCTGGTGCCGGAGAGCCGGCGCGACATGCTGTTCCACCAGGAGCCGGTCTACAAGAACATCTCGATCAGCATTCTCGACCGCATCTCGGCGCTGCTGCTGAAGCCGGCGCAGGAGCGCGACATCGCCAAGCGCCAGGTCGAGCAGCTCCAGATCAGGCCGCCGGTGGTCGGCCTCGATCTCGGCATGCTCTCGGGCGGCAACCAGCAGAAGGTCGCGCTGGCGAAATGGCTGACCTATCCGCCCAAGCTGCTGGTGCTGTGCGAGCCAACCCGCGGCATGGATGTCGGCGCCAAGAACGACGTCATCAACATCGTCCGCGACCTCAGAACAAAAGGGCTTGCGATCATCGTGCTGTCGACCGAGCCGGAGACGGTGCTGTCACTGGCCGACCGCATCCTCGTGCTCAAGCGCGGCGCATTGGTGCGGGAATTCAGGAACGAGCCGGTCAGCAAGGACCGCCTACTGGAAGCGGCGTGACGGAGAAGCACATGAGCAGCGAGACGGCTTCGGCGACAGCACAACGGGCGCGAGGCCTTGCGCCCTTCCTGCGCTCGCAGATGCGCAACATCGCCCCGTTCCTCACCCTGATCTGCCTCTTCACCTTCTTCGCCTTCGCCAGCCCCTCCTTCGCAACCCTGGACAATCTCGGCAACATCCTCACGCAAGTGTCGATCACCGGCATCATCGCCGTCGGCCTCACCTTCGTGATCCTCTGCGCCGAGATCGACCTCTCGATCGCTGCCATCGCCAACGTGACCGGCATCGCGGTCGCCTACTTCACGCTGCAGGAATCCTACGTCAACATCGCCAACGTGCCGCTGCCCGGCGCTGTGGCCATCCTGCTGTCGATCCTGCTCTGCGCGCTGCTCGGCCTCGTCAACGCGCTGGGGCTGACCGTGATCGGCATCCCCTCCTTCATCATGACGCTGGCGATGATGCAGATCGCCGCCGGCATCTCCGCGCTCCTGGTGCGCGGCCAGATCGCCTACAAGGTGCCGAGCCTGATCACGACGCTCGGCTCCGGCTCGATCGGGGGCATCCCCTGGCTCGTCATCATCGCCGCGCTGATGCTGCTCGGCGGCCATCTGGTGCTGACCTACACGCGGTTCGGCCGCTACGTCTACATGGTCGGGGGCAACCGCGAGGCCGCCGAATATTCCGGCCTCAACGTCAAGCTCATCCTCGGCGCGGTCATGGTGATCTCCGCGGTCTGCTCCGGCATCGGCGGCATGCTGGGCGTCGCCCATTTCGGCAGCGCGCAGCAGAACGAGTTCGACACCTATCTGCTCGACTCCATCGCCGCCGTTGTCGTCGGCGGCACCAGCCTGTTCGGCGGCCGCGGCGGCATCGGCAACACCATCGTCGGGCTGTTCGTGCTCGGCGTGCTCAACAACGGGCTCGACCACGTCAACATCGACAGCTTCCTGAAGATCCTGATCCGCGGCCTGATCCTGCTGGCGGCGCTGGTCATCAACGTCTACGCGCAGCGCATGAGGGAAAAAGCGGCGGAGTAGACGGCTCCACCGCAAAAGTTGCGAAAACAACCCCATGCACAGTAGCCGGGGCCAGCGGAATCAATGGCTTGCCGGAGACCCTGCCAACGTGCGGATTTAGCGAAGTCAATTTTGACTCTTCGGGCAAAACAGCAGTATGGGGCGTGATGGCGGCGGCTTCGATCGGTCGCCGCTTCCCCGTCATTGCCGACCAACGTATTGCGCGTGTTCGACCGCCTCGTCCAACACGTCCCTTCGATCCGATCTCCAGCATCGCTCGCTATTGCACTTCGGAACCAATTGGTCTATATTGCCTGCATGATGGCTTCCAATTCTCAACTGCCCGTCGGCCGCCCCCGTGAGTTCGATCTCGACGAGGCGGTAAAGCGCGCAATGCAGGTCTTCTGGGATCGCGGCTATCACGATGCGTCGTTGCCCGACCTTCTCGCCGGAATGAAGCTTTCGAAAGGCAGCTTCTACAAGGCTTTCGGCGACAAGAAATCTGTCTTCCTGCACGCCCTCAAGCTCTATACCGAAGACGGCCTGCGGAACGTCCAAGAGGTTCTTCGATCCGATCCTTCGCCGAAGGCGGCAATCCGCAACGCTCTCATACGGTATGCGGATCTGTCTTCTGGAAGCAAAGGCGTTCGCGGATGTTTCGCCGTATTGACCGCCGCTGAGATGTTGCCGGGAGATCCAGAGATCGCAGACCTGATCAAGCGTCTTTTCGCCAGGCTTCAAGACCTGTTCGCTGCCACCGTCTCGAAAGGGCAAGCTGCCGGCGAAATCAGGAAGGGTCGCGACCCCCGTGTTATCGCGCACTTTATCGTCGCCCACGCGCAGGGCATGAGGGTTCTTGGAAAAGTTGGATCACGTCGCGACGACATGCTGAAAAATATCGATCTCCTGATGGAGACCGTTTTTTAAAGCGCAATAAGGAACCAAATGGTTCCTATTGCAGTTGCATCGAAGGCGGCACTAGGAGGTTCAATGTCGAAGATCTCGAGAGTCGCCGGCCCGACCGCGGCACTGGCTCGAACCGATCAGGAATTGATATGACGAACTCACACGCAAGGCACTTTGCGCGCATCGCAGTGATCGGCGTTATAGCAGTCCTTTTATCGGGCTGCGTCAGCAGCAGCGGTCTGGTGGATGCAGATTTCAGCAGCACGCCTGCTGAATATGCGCAGCTGACCGACGGACCTCGCACAATACCAGCGGTCGACATATCCGCCATTGATCCGGAAATGTTGCGCCAGCGCGTGGACTACCCGACGGGTGAGCCGGTCGGAACCATCGTTGTAGATACGGCTGCTCGTCATCTCTACTTTGTGGAGGGAAACGGGAAGGCGATGCGTTACGGCATCGGCGTCGGCAAAGAGGGACTTGCCTTTGCCGGCACTGCCATCATCAAGCGAAAGGCAGAATGGCCGCATTGGAGCCCGACCAAGAACATGATGGATCGGGAACCGGCGCGGTATCGACATCTCGCAGAAGGGATGGTGGGCGGCCTTGGCAATCCGCTCGGTCCCCGCGCTCTATACCTCTATCAGGGCGATCAGGACACATTGTTCCGGATTCATGGAACGACCGAGCCTGAGACTATCGGCGGCGCCGTTTCGAGCGGATGCATTCGACTGATCAACCAAGACATCATCGACCTCTATGGCCGCGTCAAGATTGGAAGTCGCGTCGTCGTGATTCAGCGCAGCCGGGCGTTGGATTCCTGAGCTCTACTGGCTGGGCCAATCGCGGCTTGTCGTCTGAAAACAACTCGGAGAAGAAGCAATGAAAACTTGGCTCATCACAGGCTGCTCGAGCGGTTTCGGCCAGCGGCTGGCGCTCGCTGCGGCACAGCGCGGCGATCGCGTCGTCGCGACGGCCCGCAACGTCAAGACGATCGAGGAAATGGCCGAGCCTTTCGGCGGCCGCATGATAACTGTGCCACTCGACGTGACCGATGCGGCGGGAGCCAGGGCAGCGGTCGCAGAGGCGGTCGAGAGCTTTGGCGGGCTCGACGTGCTCGTGAACAATGCCGGCTACGGGCTGTTCGGCGCGATCGAGGAAGGCACGCCCGAGGAGTATCGGCCGATGTTCGAGGTGAACGTCTTCGGCCTGATCGAAACCACCAAAGCCGCCCTGCCCGTGCTGCGACGTTCGGGCGGAACGATCGTCAACATGTCGTCCGGCGCCGGCATCGCGGGCGGCGGCGGCGCAGGTTATTACAACGCCGCCAAGTTTGCCGTCGAAGGGATTTCCGAAGCGCTCGCCGGCGAGCTGAAGCCGTTCGGCGTTCGCGTGCTGATCGTCGAGCCCGGGCCGTTTCGCACCGATTTCCTTGGCCGTTCGATCACGATGGCGGCCAACGAGATGCCGGAATACGCCACGAGCTCGCGCAGGCACTATCGCGAAACCAACAACGGCAGTCAGGCGGGCGATCCCGACAAGGCGGTCGCAGTGATCCTGCAGGCAGTCGACGCCGATGAGGCCCCGCTTCATCTGCCGCTCGGCCCGGTCGCGCACGTGATCGCCGAGCGAAAGCTGGCTGCCTTCCGCAGTGATATCGACGCCTGGCGCAACATCACGATCGCCACTGATTTCGACCAGCCCTGAGCGCTGGCCGCGTGCTTTGTTTGGACGTCAACAGCCGACTGGAAAGCGATCATGATCGCAACTTTAGAGGGCTTTACCCAGCAGCTGGTGCCGGTGAACGGCATCAAGATCAATGCCGTCACGGGAGGTTCAGGCCCGCCGATCCTTCTGCTTCACGGCTGGCCGGAAACATGGTGGGAATGGCACAAGGTGATGCCGCTGCTCGCCGAGCATTTCAGCGTGGTCGCCATGGATCTGCGCGGCGCGGGCTTTTCCGACTGTCCGCTCGACGGCTATGACAAGGCGACGATGGCGCGCGACGCGCATGACGTGATGGTTGCCCTTGGACATGAACGCTACGCCGTGTGCGGACACGACATCGGCGGAATGGTCGCCTTGCCGCAAGCCGCCATCTATCGGGAGGCTGTTACCCACCTGGCCGTCCTCGACGTTCCGCTTCCCGGTTGGACGGGATGGGAGGCGACGACCGCAAGGCTCTGGCACTTCGGCTTCCATATGAGCCGGGACCTGCCCGAGCGCCTGATTTACGGCCGCGAATACGACTATGTTTCGGCCTTCATGGCAGAGCGGTTCTACGATCACAGCACCTTCAATCCGGCGGACATCGAGATCTACGCCAAGGCGATGGCGCTTCCCGGCCGCACGCGTGGCGGCATGGAATGGTATCGCACCTTCACCGCCGATCATGCGACTGCGCTCGAATACAAGAAGCAACCGCTCGAGATACCGGTGCTTGGCCTGGGTGGGGAGCAGCGGTTCGGTGCGCAGATGGTGCCGATGCTCCAGGAGTTCGCAACCAATGTGAGGGGCGGCTCGATCGCGCGGTGCAGCCACTATGTCGCGGACGAGCGGCCGAATGAAGTCGCAGCCGCGCTGATCGAGCTCCTCGAGGCCAATTGAAACTCCCCGCCCGCGCCGTCGCGGGCCCGGCGGATTGCGAGGCTGCGGGCGAATTGCGCCGCAGAAGCGCGATGGATCGAATAAACAGCAAAGGAGACTGTCATGACCACACCCGTCATTCGCGGCGTCAATCATATCGGCATCACGGTGCCCGACATCGAAGCAGCGAAGTCGTTTCTGGTGGAAGCTTTCGGCGGCGAGGTGATCTACCAGTCCTTCGGACCGCAGGATCCGCCGCGGCAGGGACCCGAATTCGAGCGGGCCGTCGGCGCTTTTCCCGGAACGGTCGTGCGTGCGCAGGCGATGGTCAAGATCGGAACCGGACCCGACATCGAGCTCTTCGAAATGCACGGTCCCGAGCAAGCCAAGCCGATCCGCGCCAGCGACTTCGGCATCACGCACTTCGCTCTCTACACCGACGACATCGACGCATCGGTCGCGCGCTTCGAGAGGGCGGGAGGCACACCGCTCACTGCCCCGCGCGCCATTCCCTATGCAACCGAAAAAGGTCCTGGAAACAAGGTCTGCTACTGCCGCATGCCGTGGGGCACGACGATGGAATTCATCACCACGCCGGACCGCATGGCCTATCATGACCAGACGGATCTGCGCAGGTGGCAGGACGAGGACTGAGCAGGGAGCGAAAGAGACCCGCATCAGTCAAGTCGCGGCGACACTAGCGATGTCGGAACGTGCGACGAGGCCCAGCCGCGACGGCTGTCGTGACGGGTCCATCGCGCTGGCGCAGAGCTATCGCAATGGTGTGCACGATCCGGCGACATCGGCAGTGGGCTCCCTCCCCCGCTTGCGGGGGAGGGTTGGGGAGAGGGTGTCTCCGCGCTGGG
>NZ_JAEMSD010000784.1 GCF_016462955.1 Bradyrhizobium sp.
TTGCGCAGCTGATCCAGTCCTGCGCCAGGGAAGCGGAGCTCTCCGGCGGCGTGCTTGATGACGGCCTCCAGGAACGCGTCGCGCTGCGGCTGGAGCGGGTCGAGGCAGCGATGTCCCGGCAGATCGCGCGCGGCACCGGCGTGCTCGCGACCATCGGCGCCGTCGCGCCGTTCGTCGGCCTGTTCGGCACCGTCTGGGGCATCATGAACTCCTTCATCGGCATCTCCGAGAGCCACACCACCAGTCTCGCTGTGGTCGCGCCCGGCATTGCGGAGGCGCTGCTCGCCACTGCGCTAGGGCTCGTCGCCGCGATCCCGGCGGTCGTGATCTACAATCATCTCGTCCGCGGCATTGCCAATTACCGTGCCCTGCTCGGCGACGCCTCGGCGCAGCTGATGCTGCTGCTGAGCCGCCAGCGCGATCACGGCCATTTCCGTCTGGCGCGGGCGGCGGAGTAGCCCATGGCCGCGAAGCTCGGCGCATCGAAGCTCGGCACGCGTAGCGACGCCAGCGATCTCGACGTCACCCACGAGATCAACGTCACCCCGTTCATCGACGTAATGCTGGTGCTGCTGATCATCTTCATGGTGGCGGCCCCGCTTGCCACTGTCGACATCGGCGTTGATCTGCCGGCAACCGCGGCCGAGCCGGCGCCGCGGCCCGACAAGCCGGTGTTCGTCACCGTCAAGCCGGACCTTTCGATCGCGGTGGGTGAGGAACTCGTGGGCCGCGAGGCGCTCGGCACCTCGCTTGCCGCCGCCACCAAGGGCCGCAAGGACGAGCGCATCTATCTGCGCGCCGACAAGGCCGTCTCCTATGGCGATTTGATGGAGGTGATGAACACTTTGCGCAATGCCGGCTATCTCAAGGTCGCTCTCGTCGGCCTCGACGGACGCAGCTGATGGCCGCGAACGCCTTTGCCTTGCACCAGCCGCTTGAGGAGCGCGATGGCGCGCGCTGGGGGGGCTCAGCGGCGGCGATCGTGGCGTTGCATGTCGCCGCGGCGCTGCTGGCGATGAACTGGCTCAGTTCGCAGCCGGAGCAGGGCGTCAGCCTGCCCGCGATCATGATCGACATGTCGCCGGTGACGTCGGCGCCGCAGCCGGCGCTGGACGACGTCGCACCGGGACCCTCGATGCAGGAGGCAGATGCCTCGCCGCCGGAGCCGGTGCAGCATCAGGTCGTCGAGGAGACCATTGCGCCGACCCCGCCGCAGGAAAGGCCGGAGGTCGTTGCACCACCCGAGCAGAAGTTGCAGCCGGTGCCGGCCAAGCCCGAACCGGCGAAGATCGTGCCGGTGGAAAAGCCCGCGCTGGAGAAGCCGAAAGTGGTCCGCCGCGAGGCGAAGAAGCCGTCGGACGCCACGCCGGCGCCGCGCACCAGCGCACCAGCGCGTGCCGAGCGCGAGGCGCCGATGGCTTCCGCCATGAGTGCGGGGGCGACCGCCTCCGCAATCGCGACCTACAACCAGCGCGTCCGCGCCCATCTGATGCGCTTCCACTCATATCCGGCCGGCGCCGGCGGCCAGCGCGGCGTTGCAAGGCTCAGCTTCACCCTCGCTCGTGGCGGGCAGGTGACGGCGAGCCGTCTCAGTGGTGCGTCCGGCGTCGCCGCCTTCGACGCTCAGGCGATGTCGATGCTCCGCCAGGCTGCGCCGTTCCCGCCGTTTCCGGACGAGATCAAGAACGGCTCGATGAGCTTTACGATCCCGGTGGAATTTACGGTGAGGTGAGGATGCTCGCTCGCAGCCATTCACGGTCTGACGTGTAAGGGGTACGAGGGGTCGTCTCCGCGACCTCGTTGAGAGGTCGGACTGAAGTTCTATCCTCGTCATTGCCGCGTAGCGAAGCAATCCAGTTTGTCTCCGCGTAAAGATTCCGGATTGCTTCGCTGCGCTCGCAATGACGGGTATGAGGCCGCTGTCATTTCCAACCCTCTCCCCGCAAGTGGCACGGCTATCGCATACCGTCTGTCTCCGCAGCGTCATGGCCGGGCTTGTCCGGGCCATCCACGCCCTGCCACGCAGCACAAAGAACGTGGATGCCCGGGACAAGCCCGGGCATGACGACCTCTGCGATATTCAAATGCGATTGCCCTGCCGCAAGTGGGGAGAGGGAGAGGAAAGAACTCGTCTCACTTCGCCGTCAGGAAATCCGC
>NZ_JAEMSD010000022.1 GCF_016462955.1 Bradyrhizobium sp.
AGGAGGGGGCAATCCCTTGTGACGCTGAGGGGGCAGTTTTCCATGGCGCGCGACAATGGGCGGCCCATATGCTGCCTCGGGGGCCTTCTCGCAACCGATCGAAGGCGATCACCTGCTTCACGATCTCCGCCGGCAGCCCGCGCTCGTCCGTGAGATAGCGCCAGGCTGGCGAGCCCGGGCGCGGCTTAAAGCGATGTTGCCACCGCTCAGTAACGGATCTCGGCCCCTTCGGCCTTGCCGGCCGCTGCCACGCTGGGGCGCTGGGACAGAAACCAACCATATCCGCAACACAGTCATATGCTTCGACGAAACCATCGGCGCCCAGATGTTCGGCGAGCGAAAACACGTCCCCCTTCGCCGGAGACAACGGATCGAACCAGCCGCGGCCTTCGTGGATAACGATGATGATGTTGCTGTCACGCCGATACTTGATCGCGCGTCGGGTGCTTTCCCTGACGTCGACCTTCCAGCCGTCTTTCTCGAGCAGGGCCGCGCAGCCGACCTTTTGGCGCAGCTCTTCGATTTCTCTCTTGTCCATTTATCTGCACCGGTCTCGCGCAAGCGAGTCCGCCCCTTTCTTCTGTTGATCTCTCTTGCTCCCAGCCTTGCGGAGCATCCCCGACCGGCCGCGAAGCCTGCCGAATGCAAGGGCGCGCTGACCAACCGTTAGTCGCCGCGTCATCGGGCGCGGCGAAGCTTCCCTTGCAGCCGGCATGGCGCCAGCGGCAGCCGGTCGCCCGGCTCAATGAGCCGGGCACCAGGGGTCGTATTCGTGAACGACGGCGTCCTGATCGCCGTCGTACTCGCTGGAGACCATCACGCCGAATTCGTTGTCAGCCTGGAACAGAATGACCGGCACCATGAGCGTGCGGGCCAGATCGAAGGCGTGGTTCTGGGCGAGAGTGAGATTGTGCGACATTGAAGGCTCCCGTCTTGCGGCGGGGACCATCCCCGCTCGACAGGCGCCGACGTGTTCGGGGGCGGCCGCGGTCACGTCGAGAGGCGAAGCCGAAGAGGTCGCACGCTTGCGTAGCGAACCCCTTGCGGGTTGATCGTGGAAGGCCGCACCAGAACCAAGGAAGCCCATTCGAGAGTGAGGTTGGTCCTTCACCGGAAGTCGGGTGTGCCAAGAGGCGCATATTTGGTCGCGCGGATAGCCACGGCACCCACCGCTTGCCGCCGCTAGCTTCGGGGCTTCTCGGCCGGGCGCGACCTCGTCGGCGTGCTTCAGGATGGCCATGGTTCTACATCATAGATCCCCTTGGACCGCAGCTTGTGTGACTAGCGACCTTGATGGTAATCCTCTCAGCTGGATCGCGGGCAGCGACGATGGGCCACCCGCCCAGCCGAATACTTTCTCCCCCGGCTGCTCCCAACCGTGTTCCCGTCGCAACGGTTGACGGTCACCATCTTCGCGTCGGCCTAAGTTGGATTTGGAATTATCCTATTTCCGTTCTGGAACGCACTGATCATTTGTTAATTGCCCTGGAGGTACCCCCCGGCGGTCGACGATGTGTGAGAAGTGCAACGAACTGGACAAGAAAATCGAGCATTACAAGGCGATCCAGTCCCGCGTCACTGACCGAACCACACTGGATGGCATAGCCGAGCTGATCGCACAGCTGCTCGCAAGGAAGGCCGATCTTCACCCGGAGACCAAACAGTAAATACGCTGTGGGATAGTGCCTGCAGCTGATCCTTCTACCGTTCATGAGGACGCCTGTGGAACAGCTATAAGAGACCCGAAGACCCGTATGGCGACCTCGTCGCGAGCAAGATCTAGCCTCCGGCGATCTACGCGGCGAGGACTAATTGCGGGTAGCAGAAGCCGAGCGCAACCGCGTCCCCGCCCACTGGACCCGCTGGGGGACGGAAAGTTAACCCGCGCGGATGAAAAGCTGCCACAAACTGCTTGTCACGAGGAAAGGTCAAGACGATCTCTGGCATGAAGGTGTAGGATGGGACTCTCCGATTTTACGAGAGTGGCCCAATCCCTTATAACGAGGTCGCCTTCGCGGAAGTCAGCGCTTTCGGTTGCTCTCAGCTCCTGCAGGGTGCGATGGACGGTGGCGATCCCCATTCCCCACGCTTACGCCCAATTCGCCCATACTGGCTGAAAGATCATTGTCATGTTGTCAGTTAGCTTGGCCTGCCGCGCCCGATAGAAAAGCTCGCAGAGCCGACGGGCCATCCGTGCAAGTTTTTGACCTCGCGCCTTCGCGGGAATATCCGAGCGAGACTGGACGCCATTCTGGAGCAGAGGTGCAGTGGCCTGGTTCATGGTGGAGATCATAGCACACGCAGATACGTCGCAGAGAGGCTCGCCGAAGTTGCTAGCCATGAGATGACGCACCTCAAAGAACTAACCATCGTTGCTCGCCGTGCGCCACTTAGAGTTGGCTAACCGAAAGGCGGTCTGAGAGTACGATCTATCGGCGGGGTCCAGCTTCCGTAGTCGAGTGCATTGAAGGCTGGGGGGTGGAAGATCGGGTAAGTACGGGCTGCCGCTGAAGGGCGGCAGAATTCATCGCCAGCATGTTTGCGGAACTGCCAGCTCGCGGAGCCGCGATAATTGGCCCTGTCGATGCCATATCGAACGCCTTAGCTCTGGCTCATCGGAGGCGTCTGGATGCAGCGATTCTGGGCATCTTAGTACACGGTGGATTTGTCCTATCCTTTGGCCGAGATACTCTGGGCCCGCGACATTCCAGTATTTGCAACGAGCTTGCCCGGTAGAATCGCTGTCACAGCCTTGGCGAGGTGTGAAACCCTTTCAGCCGGACGATTTTCGGCCCGATCGCAGGCAGTCGGGGACGGCACGGCCTTTACCGCCTTGGCGCCTTCGTGGCGGCCCGGGGCAGCCTGCGATTGGGTCGAGCGCGCACCAAATATCTGGTTGTCGCTCCTTCGGACGCAAGTGGTCGAGACCGATCCGGGACCGGACTTGCCTATCGCTTGCAATTTTGCATGCCAATGCAGCTGCGGGGCCGAGGCCGCTTTTCGAGAACCGATGTCGCGGAAGAAGGCGACCCGCGGCCCGCCTCTTTAGTATCGCAACAAGGCTTGCAGCGGCGATTTCTCGCAAAGAGCTGAACGGCACGTCGGATCGCGGACGAAGTGGACCTGCGCTCTGCGCTCAAGCGCCTGCTGGAGCGCCGCCTCAAAGAGATCATCGACCGCCTCGAGAGAGGCCTCGCCGCAAACAGGACACTTGGAAAGCTGTGCGTCTTCGAACAAACTCCCGCAGTGACCGCATTGCGAGCCAGCAGAAGCGTAGCTGTCATCGACGACCAAGGTGAGAACTCGTCCCTCGCTCAGACAGTCTAACGTCTCCTGCGTTCCCGTTGAGACCGCCCCTGGATTCGCTTCGCGCAACCGGTCGACAAGCTCGCGCTCCTCTCGGGCTTTGAGCTGATCTTGTATCGCGGCGGCCACAGCACCGATTTCGGCGGACGACGCATGTACGCTGGCCTCGAACGCCGCAAGGCGGGAAAGGGAATCCTTGGACAGATGATCGCGGAACGCCGCGCTCATGTCGGGAGGCGCACAGAGCAAAATATGAGACGTTTCGAACTCCCGGCCTATGATCTCCGCCATCGAAGCCAAGGCCTTTGCTTCGTCCTTCATGAGTTGGATCGCCAGCGCATCGCGGCGGTCGCGCGGGACGCGATCCGTCAGCATGCCCCGAATGCGCTGCCCCTTGACGCGGTAGATCTCTTCGATGGTGCCGAGATGGCTGACGAAAAAGCGGCTCTGCTCCCGCGAAAGGACCGCAAGTAGCATTCGGTCGCTGCCGCCCCAGGTGCGCAACAGAGGTCGCAGGTAGGGCCGGGGGCCGATGTGGATACTGTCCGGCAGCGGAATCGGCAGCGTGATCTGCCGCCAGATCCCGCGTTCGCGGCAAGCGAAGAATGCAGCGCCACGACCGAGCTCGGGCAATTGGTGATCCAGCGCGCCCTGGATATCCTCGATGTCGGCATTGACGCTGGCCCGAGCGGCCTGATCAGACGTCTGAGAGATCCTGTGGCTGAGGGCCGACAGGGCCGACTGCCAGGCGCGCCCGACGCGCCGTTCCGGGGTCAGCTGTAGATAGAGGCTGACGACTGGCGCGCCCGCCGTGTCGAGCGCAGCGAGAGCGCGGAAATGCTCGGGAGAGAGCAAGCGATAGGAGTGCTCTTGCATCCGCGCGCGAACGTTCTGAACGATCCGGTCCCGCAACTCGGGAGTGAGAGCGTGATGCGCGTCAATGGCGAGGCTGAGAGCCTTCATTTGCAGTCCTCCTCATCAGTTCAGCCAAGCGGGCTTGCCCCTCTCGCCAGAGCTGCGACAGGCTTTCCCGCGAAATTCGCAAACCAACTGCAATTTCGGTAAAGCTGAGGCGGTGGACATGACGCATTACCAGCACCTGGCGAGCAATGGGGGATAGACCCGGAATATTTTGGTCGAATACTCCCGCGGCGGGCTCCAGATCGGACTCAGCACACAGAATGTCCTCCTACCGCACCACCTCGTCTGGTTGAAACCATTCGTAGAAGCCTTCGTCATCGTCGTAGATCGGCGGCTCCGGCGCACGCGCCTCCAACGAAACCGAAACGAGACGCCGCAGCAGTTGCTCCTGCCGGACGATGCGCATCAGCACGCGGAACTGGAGCCCGAGCAGCCATGCACGAAGACCGAGGGCTTGCGGACGGGTTCGGCGGTCTCGCCATGCCCGCAGCAGGGTCTCGCCAACGAGTTCCTCCGCAGACAGATCGCCGTCGCGCAGATCGCCGAGGGCAACCTGATATCGGATGTCCCGCTCAGCGGCAGCGAACAGCTCGTCCAGGTGAGCGCTGATCAAAACCTGGAAGGCGTCCCGATCGCCGTCCAGGCAACGCGCCCATGCCGTGCTGTTTTCCAACGTACCAGACGCAGGGCCGGATATACTGGCGTCCGAGACATCGATGGGCGTCATGGTTATGTCCCGTATTGGGCCTCCTCAATTGGCTTCGTTTTGAAACCCAGTTTCCGCCTGAGCATGCAATCGTGCGATCGAATGTCCCGCGAGGCTCTGCAGGTGACGCTCGGGTGCAGGGCGCTTTCGCAGCTGCTTCCGGTAAAGCTTGACGTATTCGGCAGCCATACGGGTGGCGGAGAAGCGCTCCTCGAAACGGGCGCGCACCGCCTTGCGGTCCAGCGCCAGAAGAGACGGCATGGCCTGCACGGCCTCTTCGACGCTTTCGACGATGCGTCCGGTGATCCCGTTCTCGACGATCTCGGCGACCGATCCTCCGCGGAAGGCCAGGACCGGCGTGCCGCATGCCATGGCCTCGATCATGACGAGACCAAAGGGTTCCGGCCAATCGATCGGAAACAGCAGTGCTGCCGCGTTGCCCAGAAATTCGGTCTTTTCGCTCTCGTTGATCTCGCCGATGAATTCCACCCCTGGACCGTCGAGCAGCGGCGCAATGGTGTCGCGGAAGTAGGCCTCGTCGGCACTGTCGACCTTCGCGGCAATTTTCAACGGCAGTCCTGCTGCTCGCGCAATCGCCATGGCGCGGTCAGGTCGCTTCTCCGGCGAAATTCGTCCGAGGAAAGCTAGATAGCCACCGGCCGCCTGGAGAGTTGGTTTGTGCAGATCGAGCGGCAGTCCGTGGTAGACGGTTGCAACGAAATTGGCCCGCGGCAGCGGCGCGCGTTGCGAGTTGGAAATCGAGACCAGGGGCATCTCGGGGAAATGGGCGTAGAACGGCATGTGATCGGGCAGGTCTTGGCGTCCATGCAGGGTCGTTAAGGTCCGTCCGGCCTGGGTTCGGAACAGTGGGAAGTGCAAGTAGTCGACGTGGAAGTGAAGCACGTCGAACTCCTCGGCGCGCTCGCGGACCTTGTCCAGCAGCAGCATCTGGTGCGGAATCGAATTTCTGACATCCGCATCGAGCCGGAGGGCCTGCTTCGTGCAGGGGACGAGTTCGGCGGATGTGATGGAGTCCCCGCTCGCGAACAGAGTGACCTTGTGTCCTTGGCTGACCAGCTCCTCCGTCAGGTAGTGCACGACCCGTTCGGTCCCGCCATAAAGCCGGGGCGGCACGCTCTCGAATAGCGGAGCAATCTGCGCGATCTTCATTCGGTCCTCCGTGCATCCCGTCGGGTAAATTTCTTTTCAAGCATCAGGTCGGCCGGCTTTGCCAGACGGCTGAGCCGACGCTTGGCGGCGCTTGGCGGCGCCATGAACCTCGGAAGGAGCCCGTCGTTCCGGCGGCGCGGCCGTGGAGCGGTCCCCTGGTCGTGCTCGCCAAGTGCCGGACCTGTCGGGAGAGCCGATGTTGACGCCGAGCGCGGCAAAGCACGGCGGATCACTCGCCGGAAAGGATTCCAGAAGCGCCGTTTCGATGACATCGTCGAGGACTGCTGCCATGGTCTCTCTCTTCGGCCAAGTACGACTGGAGAGGCGGCGGAGGCGCAGCAGGATGATAGGAAACAATCTTCGCCTCGGCCACTCTCGCCGAAAAACATGGGTGCGGCATCGCCGTTTTCGCAAGATGCCGGCAGGACTTGAAACGATTGAGGTCACTTCTAACTTGGTGGGTGAAAGCGCGAGCCATCGCGCGGCATCACCGGGCGCCTAACGCAGGGCCCGGTTAGCGGGCGCCCGGCAGGTGTCCGAAGCGCCCAGAACCATGTTGCTCAATGGAGGATATGGCTATGAACACGCTTGATCTTGCTCCCCTATGGCGATCGACCGTTGGTTTCGATCGTGTGTTCGACCTTCTCGAGGACTCCGGCCGATGGACCGGCGGGGACAACTATCCCCCCTATGACATCGAACGTGTCGGCGAGGATCACTACCAAATCTCGCTGGCGCTTGCGGGCTTCACGCCGGACGAGGTCTCCATCACGGCCGAGCAGAACTTGCTGACCATTGAAGGTCGCAAGGCCGAGAAGGGCGGCCACCAGTATCTCTATCAAGGCATCTCTTCACGACCGTTCCGGCGCGTCTTCAATCTCGCCGAGTACGTGCAGGTGAAGGGCGCCTCGTTCGAGAATGGCATGCTCAAGATCGATCTGGTGCGGGAGATTCCGGAAGCCATGAAACCCCGCCAGATTGCGATCAGCGCAGGTGGCGACCACCAGCAAGTTGAGAACAAGCAAGCGGCCTAGCGCCGCCTGCTCGCAGTCGGAGTTCGCGGCATGGCCCCACCGCGTCGCGAGCCTTTGGAAACAACGAAAGGAGAAACGCTATGGCTATCACTGATCTGATCCCCTGGAGCCGTGGTCGTGATCTGACCACCCGTCGCTCCGAAAACTACAATCCGGTTCTTACCCTGCATCGGGAAATGAACAGGCTGTTCGACGATGTCTTCCGCGGCTTCGATGTCGCGCCATTCGGCAGCAGCTTCTTCGAGCAGTCGATGAATTGGCCGAGCATCGAGGTCAATGAGAGCGACAAGGACGTCAAGGTCACGGCAGAGTTGCCGGGCCTCGAGGAGAAAGACGTCCAGGTCGAACTCGTCAACGGCGTTCTCGCGATCAAGGGAGAGAAGAAAACCGAAACGGAAGACAAGGATCGAAAGTTCAGCGAGCGCTACTATGGCCGGTTTGAACGGCGCATTCCGGTCGACGACGTGGATCAGGACAAGATCTCTGCCGCGTTCAAGAACGGGGTGCTGACGGTCACCATGCCAAAGCTGCCGCAAGCTGAATCGAAGGTCAAGCGGATTGCGATCAATTCCAAATGAGTGCAGATCGACGGGAGCGGGTCTCCGCTCCCGTTTTGCTTTTGAAACAGCAAAAATGACGGGGATGTGTGCCCGCCATGGACACAAAGCGGAAAGGCAGTTTTGCAGGCGCTGCGGATGTCGTCGCGCACGCTGAGACCGCGGTCCAGCACATTAAGAAACTTAAAGTGGCTTGCGCGAACGGCGACAAGAGCGCGGCCCGCAGGTCATTGCGGCAGGCGATCAGCGAGCTGGAGTTGGCACGCGCAATCGTGCGGACCGGTATCGACTGAAGCCGAATGGAACGAGATTTTGGATCGCTACGGCCGTCTCAAGCGGAGTGTTGGCTGGTCTTTGCGCGCAGCATCCCTTCCAGTTTGGCGGAGAGCTCCCGCGAGGAGAACGGCTTGCTTAGTAGCATGCTGCCGTTGATGCGCTTACCGGTCTCTTCGATGAGATCTGGGTACCCGCTGCAGTACACCACTGGAAGGCTGGGCTGCCTTCGTTGAAGCTCGAGTCCCACGTCCAGTCCCGAGACGCCAGGCATTGCGAGATCGACGATGGCCAAATCGATGGCTTGATCTGAGAGGGTCGCCAACGCGGCGTCCAAATTGCCAGCCGCGATAGCCTGGTAACCAAGATCGTCAAGCATGCTCCGGGTCGTTTCGAGCACGCCGGCATTGTCGTCCACGACAAGGATGTGCTCTCTTTCCCCCCGGGGTGGGGTATCTAGTCGGCGGTCGTCGCCTCCGACCACAACGTCGGTTGATCGTGGCAAGAGGATTCGCACCACCGTTCCTCGACCAAGCTCGCTTTCGATTTTGGCAGTCCCGCCGGACTGGCGGGCAAACCCGTAGACCTGGGACAATCCAAGTCCAGTTCCCTTTCCAGGTTCCTTGGTGGTGAAGAACGGATCGAAGGCTCGTGCCAAAACATTCGGAGGCATTCCAGTGCCAGTGTCCTTGACTGCAATCGAGACATATTCACCTGGCTTGAGGTCGGCTCGCAGATCTTCCGGGACAGCATGGAGGACGCTTGTCTCGATCGTAAGAAGGCCACCCTCCGGCATTGCGTCTCGCGCATTAATCGCAAGATTGAGCAACATCAGCTCAAGTTGAGTCGCATCAACCAGTGCAGGCCAAAGATCCTTTTGCGTGACGACGTCGACCCGTATGGAGGCTCCAAGGGTTCTGGACAGCATCTCTGCGACTGTGTCCACCAGCTGGTTGACGTCGACGGGCTCCGGCGCGAGACGCTGTTTGCGGGAGAATGTCAGCAACTGTCCGACCAGCTTGGCGCCGCGCTGCGCGCCGTGCATCGCATTGCGGACATATCGTTGAATGCGCTCGTCCTCGACCCGCCGGGCGATCAGCTCGAGATTCCCAATGATAGCCATCAGAAGATTGTTGAAATCGTGAGCAATGCCACCGGTGAGTTGCCCCACTGCCTCCATTTTCTGTGCCTGGCGGAGCGCCACTTCGGTTCGCTCTCGTTCCACCATCTCCTCTCTCAACCGCTTGTTCGCTTCGGAGAGCTGGGCGGTCCGCTCTTCCACGCGCCGCTCCAGCGTTTCAGCCATCTGCTTCAACTCCCCGAGGTACTTTTCGGCCTGCCGCTGGCGCCCTCGGCCACGCGCGGCTGCCAATACTGCGCTCCTGAGAGAGGTCGCGGCCAATGGTCGCTCGAGGACTGTAACGTGACCAAGCAGCTCAATCAGCTCCGTGAGAGCCGCACCATTTTGGCCCGTCCTTAGCGTCAGCAATACGAAGGGAAAATCCGACCAAGGTGGCTGATTGGCGATCCATTGAGCCAATGCGCCACGATGATCGTGAACTAGCGCTTCCTCGGCAATAACCGCCGCGGCGGCATCATTCAGATTGCCCACCAACTCCGAAAGGCTCGATTGCTGCAACGCGCGGATGCCGACGTCACGCAGTGCGGAGCAGACGACGCGGGCATCACGACCGAATGGCGCCAATACGAGCACCGGCCCATCCGGGCTTGCACTATTATTGTCCATTGCTCCCCGTCGCAAGGAGCGCGCCGTGCTGGCCTGTATAGACGGGAGAACCCGATAAGACCCCTTGGAACTCCGCCAAAGGAGGACCCACGCGGATGCCGCGGTTATCGAGCCGGTACTCTCGGATTTCGTCCTCGTGGCGTCCGGTGCGCTTCTTCAGGACCGAGATCGCGCGACGGATCTTTCCGGCCGCCTCAAAGAAGCGCAACAGCAGGACCGTGTCGCTAAGATAGGTGAGATCGACACTGGATTGCATCGAACCGACCAGCCCGTGCTGGGCAAGCGTCAAGATCGTCACGACTCCGCGGTGATTTAGATAGGTCAGCATTTCATGCATCAGCAGCAGCATGAACTGCTCCGCGGGCATGGCATTCTGATAGCCGCTCAAGCTGTCCAGGACCACAACCCTTACATTGTCGGTCTCGACGCGTCGGCGCACCATTCCCGTGAGCTCTCCCGGCGACAGTTCGGCGGGGTCGACCTGCTCGAGCAGGAGCTGTCCTGATGCGATCGGCTGATCCAAATGCCAGCCCATGCCGGCCGAGCGCTTCATCAGGATCGCCTTGGTCTCGTCGAATGTCACGAAGAGAGCGCGTTCGCGTTGGCCAAGCGCCGCCGTGACGAACTGCATCGCGATTGACGATTTTCCGGATCCGGACGGCCCCATGAACAGGGTGCTGGTGCCGCGGTCGAGGCCGCGCCCGAGCAACTGGTCCAACTCGCCGATGCCGCTCAGAAGCGGCTCGGCCTCCGGCGCGCCATCCACATGCTCGGACGCGATCAGTCGTGGAAACAGCACCAGGCCGCCCTTGCGAATGACGAAGTCATGAAAGCCGCCCCGGAAGCTGCGGCCACGCATCTTGAAAATGCGCAGCCTGCGGCGTTCGGCGCCGTATTGCAGCGCATTATGTTCGAGCCGGATGACGCCGTGGGCGAGGCTGTGCAGATTGAGATCGTCGGCCTCGTCGGTCAAGTCGTCCAGAAGCAGCGCGGTGCAGCCCTCCTGGGCAAAGAAATGCTTCAGGGCGATGACCTGCCGACGGTAGCGCAGCGGGTTCTGCGCCAGGAGCCGGATTTCGGAGAGGCTGTCAAAAACCACTCGCGCCGGCGCGACCCGCTTGACCTCGTCGAAGGTCATCTTCGTGGTTTCCCCGAGCTCGAGGTCGGACGCGTAAACGACCGTCTGCTGCTGCTTGGGGTCGAGGCTGAGTTCAGCCGGGACGAGTTCGAAGATCTCGATCCCATCAAGATTCCAGCCGTGGGTTTCGGCCACTTGCCGTAGCTCGTCCTTGCTCTCGGACAGGGTGATGTAGAGGCAGCGCTCGCCCTTGGATGCGCCGTCGAGGAGAAACTGCAGCGCGAGCGTTGTCTTTCCGGTTCCCGGCTGGCCCTCGATCAAATGCACGCGGTGCGACGCGTATCCGCCATCGAGGATGCCGTCAAAGCCGCCGATACCGGTGGAGATCGCTTGGGTTTTGATGCTGCGTTCAGGAATGTTCATTTGTCTTCCGATTGGCCACGCGCATGACGGCAAGCAGACTTTGCTCCGCCTGACCGCCATGGTTCGGGTGTGATAATCTTGATTTCGCGAAGACAGGGCCAAGGCCCTTGAGCAGGCACCGTGGCTGCAAACATCTTCCTAATGTCTAATTTCGTACGAATTTCCGGTGTTCTGTCAAGCGGCTGGAGCTGCAGCGGGCTAGAACCCGGATCGGAAGTTGGCATTACCCGGCTCCCCGCAAAGACGGTTGAGCAGAACAGCCGCTCGGCGGGGCAGAACAAAGGAAAACCTGAAGACTGTGGCTTGGAATCAGTTTGTCGGCACCACGATCCTCCTCTACGCGCTGACGAACCCGGTCGGCGCCATCCCGGTCTTTTTGGCGATGACGGGGCGAGCCGGTTCGCTGAAGACTCATCGGATAATCGTTTTGGCCTGTACAACGGTAGCCATCTTCTTTGTTGGCTCTGCAATGTTCGGCAAGGAAATCCTGGCGTTTTTTAATGTGGGCCTCAATGATTTCCGTATTGCGGGCGGGCTGCTCGTCTTGGTGATCGCGTTCGAAATGTTTCAAGCTCAATATGGAAAGTTCATTCCTCGCGCTGACGAAACGAAATTTAGCGAGGTCGACATACATGGTCTTGCCATCACGCCTTTTGCGTTTCCTTTGCTTGTGGGACCGGCCGAACTGAGCATCATGATCACTCTGTCGAACGACAATCCCGGATGGCTTGGAAAGGCATTCTTGGCATCGGCGGCCGTCCTCGCCACAGTACTGATCGGCCTGACATTGTGGATGGCTGCTGCGATTGAGCGCTTCCTGGGACGAACCGGCATCAACGTTATGACACGCGTGATGGCGCTCATCATTGCGGCGATCGCCGTGAATTTTATCATGACCGTAATAAAAAGCGAGTTGCCCGGCCTGGTGAACCGAACCATCTAAGCTAGTAAGCTAGGCCGCCGAGTTGAACTGAGTTCTCCTGGACCGCTCATCCGCGGCGCGCTTTGCCGCGACCGCCATCCAGTCTCGAAGCAATCCTCTGGCCTCTTTCGAAAAGGCTGCCCGGCGTTTGAGATCGTCAAGAGTCTCTCCGGGATGACATCGCTCGAAATCCTGCCGGATCAACGATTCGAGGTATGCCGCGTCCTCTTGAGCGGCACTGCCCAGGTCAGAATAGGAACGCGTCGACATGGACGTCATGCCACAGTGCTCACAGCCGATCAGGGCTATCAACTGCGTCCAGCTCGGCATCAATCTTTTCAAGAATACGCTCGATCTGCTCGCGCTCCCTTGGGCCAGGATCCTCCTCTAGGCGGCTGATCAGGTGCTGCTTTTGCGTCAGAAGCATTGCAATACTCGTCATCGGCGGCGTGAGTTCGGGATGCTGGTACATTGCTCGGCACCTATTCTTCGTTGTCGCGATACAACCAAGTAGACGCTGAGCGCTCGACTGGCGAGCGCGCCGTCATCCACTCTGAATACCCGCTAAACTCTCGATCGGACGACCAGTTCCTCGGGTGCGGCCTCGGTACATCGGCTCCGAAGGTGTGGTGCTCTGGAACAACGATGGTTCAGGGCAGTTTCCCAACCCGGGACCGGCCTCGGCTCAGTGCCGTCCGAAGAAGCCAGCTAATTCCATGCCAAGCCTACCTATGACTGCGGCGGGCTACGCCGCTCTTCAGGCCGAACTAAACGACCGCATCAGGACCAAGCGGCCGCAACTTGCCGAGCGCATTCAGCAAGCGATCACCGACGATCCCAATCTCATCGAGAACTCTGAATACCAGGCGGCGCTGACCGAGCAAGGCCTTAACGAGGCTCGCATAGTCGAGCTGGAGGCCAGGCTTGCGCGTGCAGAAATCATCGATGTATCCAAGCTCTCCGGCGAAAACATCAAGTTCGGCGCGACGGTCACGCTCAGGGATCAGGATACGGGCGAGAAACGAACTTGCCAGATTGTTGGCGAGCCGGAAGCCGATCCTGCCAGAGGCAAGATTTCGGTGAGTTCACCGATCGCGCGGGCATTGATTGGCAAGTCGAAGGGCGCGCTCGTGGCTGTAGAGACGCCCGGAGGAGATAAGAGTTACAGGATTGAGGACGTCACGTGGCTGCCATAGGGGCCACAGAACCTTCTCGTTTGGTCGCTGGTTGGGGAGGAAGCTCTCGCGGGGTTGGGGATTAAAACGCGCTGCTCCGCCTGAGCGCATCTCGCTCAGCTGCTTTGTACTGCCGTGAGCCTTGCGGTCCTGCACCTAGCGCAAGCGAGTAGACGCGCTACTCGTTTCCGCTGCCGGGGCGACTCTGACGATCACCGAATTCGTGGATTCGCCGCGCACTAGCGTAAGCTTCACGTCCTGGCCGACACGCGCAAGACCGATCCTATTACGAAGTTGCGAGGCCGTGCGGATCGGACGACCGTCCGCCATAATGACGATGTCACCTTTCCGCAAGCCGGCCTTCTCAGCGGGAGAATCCGGCGACACCTCCGCGATGACCGCACCTTCATGGCGACCTTTATTGGTCGATGGTTGGAGGTCGCGCAGTGAGACGCCGATGCGTCCGCGCTCGACGCGTCCCTTGTCTACAATCTGGTCCATGACCAGCCGCGCCATGTTTGCGGGAATGGCGAAGCCAATTCCGACGTTGCCGCCACCAGGTGAAATGATAGCCGAGTTGATGCCGACCAACTCGCCACGAAGATTGACCAATGCGCCGCCGGAATTGCCCGGATTGATCGCAGCATCGGTCTGGATGAAGTCCTCGTAACCTTCTTTACTCAAGCCTGTGCGACCCAGCGCACTCACGAGGCCGGAGGTGACCGTCTGGCCGAGACCAAAGGGATTGCCAATGGCAAGCACGAAATCTCCCACTTCAAGCGCGTCACTGTCGCCGAAGGGAAGCCCTTGAAGGCCGACAGGGTTCTGGATCTGCAGTACAGCGACGTCGGTAGGAGGATCGCGTCCGACTACTTTGGCAGGAAGCTGGAGGCCGTCCTTGGTCGTAATCTGAACCAAAGACGCGCCCTGTACAACATGATTGTTGGTCAACACATAGCCGCGGTTCGCATCGACGATGACTCCCGAACCCGTCGAATTGACCTCCTTCTCGACCTGCTTGGGAATGTCGAAAAATTCGCGGAAGAAAGGATCGCGATAAAGCGGATTGTCCTCGCGCACACGACCGTGCACGGAAATGTTGACCACGGCCGGCGTCACCTGCCGAACCACTGGGGCCAACGTTGGAATAGAGCTGCCCGTCTTCAGGTCCGGTACCTGGGCCGCAGCCGGAGATGCGGATAAGGCCAAAATAAGAAGCCTCGCCAATATCACTCGCCCAGTTGACATTTCGATCACCGTTGCATGCTCGTGAAAGGACCAAGTGGAGGCAGAATCGCTCGTTGCAATGCGATAATCGGAATTGCCCAAGCCGCTGCGGCGTGGCCCAGCAGAACGATGCCCAAAACGGCTTCCGTTACTATCACAGTGACCTCCACCGCGCGGCGGCGGCCCAAGGCCGCCGCAACCGCATGGGAACGCCGCCGCCACGGGGCGGATCGTCATCGCCGCCGCCATCGAGCTGGCGCAACGCTGCTAGTATGTCGCTCAACCGTACCGAATTGCCGGTGCCGGGTATCTCCCGCAAATCGGGGCAGGACTCGACCGCGTACATGTCGGACGCCCATGAAGACAGGATGATTCGCTTCTCAGGGATCGAGAGATCCTTGTCATTCAGGACTTCCACCGGCGAACTGTAGTGAGCGGCGGGGTGGAAGAATGGATGCATGCCACCGCCAATGTTGACGTTCGTCATGAGTGCCTCCCTATCACTCCTTTCTAAAGGGATGGTGCTTGCGTTATGAGCGGCGGCGCGGCATGCGTCGCCACCCGCGTTTCGTATTCGTGCGCAATCACGTCTGCCGCGAGATCACTCCGAGAAAGTGTGACTTAGCTCAAGGTCACAACTCAGCATCCGTGTCGGGCCATTCTACGCTGCCTTCTTCTGTTCAATTTGAGAAGAAGAGGCCTCTCCGCTTCCGATCTGGATCTTGCGTGGTCTCATGGCTTCCGGAATCTCTCGAACGAGATCCACGATCAAGAGGCCATCCTGGAAGATCGCCTGCTTCACCTGCACGTAGTCGGCGAGGCTGAAGACCCTCCGGAACGGTCGCGCCGGGATACCCTGGTACAGATACTCGCGTGCAGCACCATCGGACTTCTTGCCTTCGATCGTGAGAGCATTCTGCTCGGCCGTCACGGAGACGTCGTCGACGCCAAAGCCGGCCACGGCCAGCGTGATTCGATAGTGATCTTCACCGGACCGCTCGATATTGTACGGAGGATAGTTGTCCTCGGTCGGCTGGCGCGACATGCCGTCGACAAGGTCAGCCAGATGGTCGAAGCCGACGGTGTTGCGCCAAAGTGGCGTAAAATCAGGTGTCCTCATAGCCAAGTCCTCCAAAGAGCAATATGGATACGAAGCTAAGGCAGGACGGGAGTTTCGGCTGGAGTCGAAGACGCCCAGTCCAGCGCCTCGTGCCGAGCCCGGCCTGGCGCTCGACACACCGCAGTCGCGGTCGAGAATCGAACTAGAACCGACACGCGTGAGTTCAAGAGGCGATACGTACTTTTTCTGACAGAAGCTGCTTAGCCACTACGCGGCGAAGCGATCCAGGAGCGCGCCCTGGCGTAGATCGTCTATCGCTCGCCGCTCTCGCTCAATTCGGGATTGATAAAGCTGGCGCTCTTCCTCACTCGTCGCGGTCTTAAGAAGGCGCTCGTAGTGACCGATCACCTTCTGGCTGCCCCGGATGAGAAAGTCGCGGACGCCAGGCGCGATAGCTGTGCTTGAGGCTGCGTCGGACCCTCCGCGGGCGGAATGCCTCGCCGAATTTAGTCCGGACATGATCGTCGCTCGCTCTTGATGCATTGCAGCGGGAGCGGCCGGAGGGTCGCTCCCTGACGTTCAGCTTGTTGCCGCCACTCCGGCCGGACGGGGTGTCGGCTGCGGCCAGATTCCCATCGGCGCAGTGGCCGGCGGCAGCAAAATGTCGATCTTCATCTTTGCTGCCTCAGGCTGCCATTTCATCCACGGCATTGTATCAAGATAAGGGATCGGCGGCAGTGGCAGGCCGGTGAAAGCACTCTGCGTCGTCTCGGCTCCGCGCGGGCTGTCCATGCCGTAGGCACCAAAGGCGGTCATGGAAATTGCGCTGCCAATCGCGAGCGCCGGCAGGTGTCGCAGCAGGTTGTGTTTGGTCTCCGTTCGGGCGGAGAACGTATGATGATGGCTCATCTATACTCCTCCAATCGTTCGACAACAGACCCAGGCGAGAGTGAGAAAGCTCAGGGAAAACATGAACCAATGGGTCGCGTCCTGTTTCATCCTGAGCCGACGATGATCAGACCTGTTCATGCGAGACTCCTCTTTGATTCTCTCCTCGTATCGGCAGAGCCCGGCCGTCCTCGGCCGGACTCTAACGTTTAGAAGTCCATGGCGGGAGCTGCCGGAGCAGGTTCTGCCTTCTTCGGCTTCTCGGCCACGAGCGCCTCGGTGGTGATCAGCAGCGAAGCCACGGACGCGGCGTCCTGCAAGGCGGTGCGGACGACCTTGGCGGGATCGATCACACCGGCTTTCACCAGGTCCTCGTACTCGCCGGTCGCCGCGTTGAAGCCCCAGTTATAGTTCTGGTGCTCCAGAAGCTTGCCGACAATCAGTGAGCCATCCTCGCCGGCGTTCTGCACGATCTGCCGAGTCGGCACCTGGATGGCGCGGCGAACGATCTCGATACCGGCCTTCTGGTCCGCGTTCGCGGTCTTGATGGCCTCGAGCGCTTTGAGCGAACGCAGAAGGGCAACGCCGCCGCCGGGAAGAATGCCTTCCTCCACCGCCGCGCGAGTCGCGTGCATCGCGTCGTCGACCCGCTCCTTGCGCTCCTTGACTTCAACCTCCGTCGCACCGCCCACGCGGATCACCGCAACGCCTCCGGCAAGTTTCGCCAGCCGCTCCTGCAGTTTTTCGCGATCATAGTCGGAGGTGGTTTCCTCGATCTGAAGCCTGATTTGCTGGGCGCGCGCCTCGATATCTTTCTTGGCGCCCGCGCCGCCGACAATGGTGGTGTTGTCCTTGTCGATGACCACTTTCTTGGCCCGGCCAAGCATCTTCACTGTGACCTTTTCCAGCTTGATGCCGAGGTCCTCGCTGATAACATTGCCGCCGGTCAGGATCGCGATGTCCTCCAGCATGGCCTTGCGACGGTCGCCGAAGCCCGGCGCCTTGACGGCCGCGACCTTCAGTCCGCCTCGTAGCCTGTTGACGACTAATGTCGCAAGCGCTTCGCCTTCGATATCCTCCGCGATGATCAGGAGCGGCTGACCGGACTGAACGACCTGCTCCAGAAGCGGCAGCATAGTCTGCAAGCCGGACAGCTTCTTCTCGTGAATCAAGACGTAGGGATCCTCGAGTTCGACGCGCATCTTCTCGGGATTCGTGACGAAATATGGCGAGATGTAGCCGCGGTCGAACTGCATACCCTCGACCACTTCGAGCTCCGTATGCAGGCTCTTGGCCTCCTCGACGGTTATCACGCCCTCACTGCCGACCTTGTTCATGGCGTCGGCGAGGAAGCGGCCGATTTCGGTGTCGCCGTTGGCGGAGATTGTGCCCACCTGGGCGATCTCATCGTTGGAGGTGATTTTCTTGGCGTGTGATTTCAGATCGGACACGACAGCGTCGACAGCCAGATCGATGCCACGCTTCAGGTCCATGGGATTCATGCCGGCGGCGACTGATTTTGTGCCTTCTTTGAAGATGGCCTGAGCGAGCACGGTAGCCGTGGTGGTGCCGTCGCCCGCAAGATCATTCGTCTTCGACGCGACTTCGCGCACCATCTGTGCGCCCATGTTCTCGAACTTGTCTTCCAGTTCGATCTCTTTGGCGACGGTCACGCCATCTTTGGTGATGCGCGGCGCACCAAACGATTTTTCGATGACGACGTTGCGTCCTTTCGGACCGAGTGTGACCTTCACCGCGTTTGCCAGTGTATCGACGCCCCGCAGCATGCGCTCTCGGGCCTCAGTTGCAAATTTCACGTCCTTGGCAGCCATTTCTTGAGTCTCCTTTCCGCTATGACTGTCAGCGCGCTACGCTGCCTTCTTGACCGTGTCTGTTTTCTCGATGACACCCAGAAGGTCGCTTTCCTTCATGATCAGGAATTCCTCGCCGTTGATCTTGACTTCGGTGCCAGACCACTTTCCGAACAGGACACGGTCGCCTGGCTTGACGTCGAGTTGAACGAGCTGGCCCTGTTCGTTGCGTGCGCCGGGCCCGGTGGCGACAATCTCGCCCTGTTGCGGCTTCTCCTTCGCGGTGTCTGGAATGATGATGCCGCCGGCGGTCTTCTCTTCGGCGTCGAGACGTCGCACGAGCACGCGATCGTGCAAGGGACGGAAATGCATGCACATCCTCCTTGGCTAGGTCAGCGATGTCCACAGAACCGGGTCCATAGCGGCCCCCGGCGAAAATCCACCTAGGAGCGAGGGTTCTACTTTCAAGTGGAAGTGAGCAAATTTTCTGCCCCAAATCTGCTCATCGATAGCGCCCGCGGCTCGAAGCTTCATCGGCCTCGGAATCGCTCGCCGCGCAGTTGAAAACTTAGATCATCAAACCGAGATGTTGCTCGGCCGCGGAGCAACGCAGCACATGGAGCATCGTCGAAAGGAGGGTGATCAGAGATGCGGACCTTGATGGTATTCGCTGCTTTACTCGGCATGATGGTTTCGCTGCAGGCGAAGGAAGCGGAATCGCTGCGAGCGTTGCGAGGCTCGGGCGCCGCCGTTAAGCAAATCGTGAGCAATCAAAGCTCACAGCCGCCTGGCAAGCTCGCAAGAACAAGGGCCGATGCCCGCAAGGACCGTGAATTCTCAGCGGAAGCCATTGTGCCTGACATCTGCACCGGCTGCTGATCTATCGATCGGCAGCCGGTCAGCGGTTGTGTGATCCTCCTAGTATGCCCCTGCTGATGCAGTCTGAAGATCGGGGAGACGAGCGCAGATCATCGCCTTGATACGCTTCAAGGCACGCTGCTCGATCTGGCGAACTCGCTCGCGAGAGATCCCGAACCTGGCAGCAAGATCGTCCAGTGTTCTTTGCTCTTCTGCCATGTAGCGCGCTTCGACGATGGTGCGTTCTCGCGGCGAAAGCGCGCTTAAGGCTTCCGAGAGTGCGGCCTTGCGCTGTTCACGGTCTCCGGTCTCCACGAGCAGGGTTTCAGGATCAGGCGACGAATCGGCGAGCCTGTCCTGCCATTGTTCGCCTTCTTCGTCACTGAGCTGAACGTTCAGCGTCATGTCGCCACGGATCCGCCCATTCATCTCGACGACGTCGGCTTCCTTGACCTGAAGGTGCTCAGAGATCTGTTTGATCTGTTCCGCCGAAAGCTCGCCGTCCTCCGGAGCACCCAAACGCGCCTTCAACTTTCGAAGGTTGAAGAACAGCTTTTTTTGTGCGGCCGTCGTGCCGAGCTTCACCAGTGACCAGGACCGCAGGACGAATTCCTGCACGGATGCCTTGATCCACCACGTGGCATAGGTGGCAAGGCGAAATCCCTTTTCAGGGTCGAACCGCTTGACCGCCAGCATCAATCCGACATTGGCTTCCGAGATAAGGTCGGCAATCGGCAAACCGTACCGCCGGTACTTCAGCGCGATTTTGGCAGCCAGCCGTAGATGGCTCGTCACCAAACGGTAGGCAGCTTCGCGATCGCCAAAATCCCGAAGACGCCTCGCGTACATCGCTTCTTCCGACGCATCGAGCAGCGGAAAGTTACGGATCTGTTGCAGATACCGGGACAACCCGGCTTCCGAATGGATGGCAGGGAGGGCTGAGGCAATTGACATGACTTGCCCTCCCTTCAGGCGCCAGAGCTGTTCTTGAGTTTGAAGGGAAGGCGCGACCGCGCGAGCCCACCGAGGCAAGTGAGACCGGCAGACCGCGAAGTGAAGAGACCGGTGGCTTTCATATCCAAATCCTCCATGGAGCAAGATGGTACGAGCCGCCGCGTTGCCCGGCTTAGCTGGGCCCAGAAGGCGCCCAGCGAAACTCAGGCCGGCGGCGCCGAAAGAACTGCGAAGCCAACGGGTTGTTCCATGTTCTGGCTAGCCCATTGGTCGGAAAATCTCGGTCAATTCGGACGACCTGTCGAACCGCCGCCATCCCCCGGACGAATGGACGGTCCCAAAACGGTGGGCTTGCCATCGTGCCCGCGGTCACCTGCTCGATTGAGGTGGAGCGCAAATCCGCTTGTCCCAGGCCTCTCAACCCGGGCGCGGAGCCGCATACTCAGGGATCAGGTCATCCCCGCCATTTTGTCGCCGATACGGCATGGGCTGGTGGTGGCAAGCGACCGCATGCGCATCCGCGGACCGTCGGCAACGCCTTCGAAGCCTCTTATCGAGGTGGCTCACGATACGAAGGGCCTTGAAACCGGCCAAGCCCGTTCTAATTCCAAGAGTGCAGCGCGCGGCGATGCGCTGCTCCGGGTGCCTCTGAGGACCCGGTGATCGGGCGCCAGCTACGGTGTCCGTGCGCTCGTAACCATGTTGCTCGAAAGGAGGATGTGGCTATGACCACCTTTGACTTCAGTCCGCTGTGGCGATCGACAGTTGGATTCGACCGCGTATTCGATCTTCTCGAAGATTCCGCCCAATGGACCGGCGACAACTACCCGTCCTACAACATTGAGCGGAGCGATGAGGACCACTATCAGATCTCGCTCGCTCTGGCCGGCTTCTCGCCTGATGAGGTGACGATCACGGCTGAGCAGAACGTACTGACGATCGAAGGCCGTAAGGCGGACAAGGGTGCCCATCAGTTCCTGTACCAGGGTATCTCGTCCCGCCCGTTCCGTCGGCAGTTCAACCTGGCCGAATATGTGCAGGTGAAGGGCGCTTCCTTCGTGGACGGCATGCTCAAGATCGAGCTGGTGCGCGAGGTTCCCGAAGCGATAAAGCCGCGCCAGATTCCCATCCAGGCCGGCAACGACAATCAGAAGCTCGAGCACAAGCAGACGGCTTAAGTCTTGGCCGAATCGCTCCCGTCGCGCGGCCTGCGCCGCGCACGGGAGCATTGTCCGCATTTCAGCCGATAGTCGCTTCGTCTCTCCGCTAGGGAGGAACTCCGGCTGGCCCGGATCGAGACTTGATCAGAGAGCCACAGTGAAGGCCATGGAAAGAGCAGTTCCTATCGATCTTGAGCAGATTAAACGTAAACTGCTTGCTGCGTTCGAGCGCCACGGCAGCGATGGCAGGGCTATCACATTGCAGAGTCTGGAAGTTAGCGTCGGAACGCACGCAGCCGCGAAGGAGTTCAGGCTCGCGCTGAAGGATCTCATCCACCGTGGACTAGTGAGGCGCGCGGGTGAAGACCCCATTCCCGGCTCTGCGATCGCCTTTCGGCTTGTCGCGCCGGTGATGCGGGAACGCGAGGGTAAGACCGTGGACCAATCCGTATTTAACGCGACACCTTCGGGTTCTGCGGAGCAGACCCAACCACCGCGACGACACCGAGCCAGCATGCCCGCCTGCTAGGCGAGCTTTGCTGTGGCAAAACTTCGATCACAGATGGCAGACGTTTTCTCTCGCTTAAGGGATATGACAGAAAATGGACGACTATAGCGACATTGTAACAGCAAGCCTTCCGCTCCTATCTGCCGGAATCATGCTGGTTGCTGGCCAGATCTACCTCGAAAACTACCCCACTCGTCCGAGCCAGCCATCGCAACAGGAGGG
Organism: Bradyrhizobium sp.; assembly: GCF_016462955.1. GTDB lineage: Bacteria > Pseudomonadota > Alphaproteobacteria > Rhizobiales > Xanthobacteraceae > Bradyrhizobium. The sequence continues at coordinate 22,001 of NZ_JAEMSD010000022.1, forward strand.
ACAGCCAGCCCTCATCTCTCGAGCGCCGTCATCTACCGGCTGGCCGATCGAGCCGCCCCGAGCTCACAAGCGGCGCGCGAGCTGAGTGCGCGAGGGCGCAACATTGCTGCTCAGCGACCGCAGACTGTCCTTCGGCATCTTCGCCCCAACAACACACTCGGTCACCTCGCCAAGGCCAACCTCGTCCAGCCATCGAGTTTCATTCCCGGAAGCACCGTGTCGGGCACTAAGAAGGCCCGGCGGAAACCGGGCCTTCTTCTCGTCACCAGGCGTACCAGTAGGGATCAACCGGCGGATAGTAGCGGACTACCCGATATGGGCGGCCGTAGTAGTAGGGCGGACCGTAGACCGGTCCATAATAGATCGGGGGCGCGGCAGCGGCCGCCAATGTTCCCGCGAACAATCCGAGAGCAAGCCCAGAAGTGATACCCGGGCCGCCCCAACCATGGTGACGCCAATGGGCCGAAGCCGGCGCCATCGTTCCGATGAGGAGCGTTGCCGCCGCGACGATTGTAAGAGCAAGCTTTCTCATATCATTTCCCTCAAGCTTCTACGCGCTCTCCGCACTAATCTCATCATGGTCCTCTTAGCCGAACCGCTGTTCAGCTATAGACTGAATTAGAAGTGTCCGGGGCAAGTTCAAGTGACAAACGTCCGTCGCCGTGCGGTTGTCTGTACGACATCAGCGCAACGGAGATGCTACCGCTCCCTTGCCGCGGACGCGCAAATCGTGGACGAGCGGGTCAGCTCCCATCGGCCGCGATCAGCGATAACCGGCGCGGGTCAAGGCCCAGTCGAGTTCGCGTAACGATGGCCGGACCAGCGCAAATTCCATCGCTGATTTGAACCTGGTCCTAACGGCCTGGGCGAAAGGAGTGCGGGGCGTTTTTGGTGGTCATTGCTCTCCGCCCTGTCGCAATTACCTACCGGGGTAGCCCTGTTGGTCGGGACCGTGCAGGGCACGTACGCGCTGACTGATTGCGGGCCTCATGGGCCTGCTGATTCGCGGCTTTCCCGAATGGGGCGCTGTGGGCGATTGGACTGGCTTTTGGGGGCGTAACACTGATAGGCATGGCTCTGGCCGCGCACAGCGAAAATCTCGACCGAGTGATCCATAAGCTGTCGAAGGGACACGAAGACGCTCGGTTGAGCCGGATCGTCGTTTCTCTTGAAAGCTGACGAACTGCAGGGCAGCGAGCCCTCATGCTGCCAGTTCTGTCCTAGACTCGTTGTCTTGGACAGAAGCGCCCTCCGGCGGAGGGCTCTTGGAATGAGTGGCAGCCCGTTCAAGCTCGAGCAAGGCGAACTCGACTTCAGGCAACCGCGATTGCCGCTGTCCTTGCGGTTTTTCGTCGGCGTCAGCTTGCCCGAACAGGTATTCGGTCCAGGCCCAGTTTATCAGGATCGAGCGTTTCGCCTCAAGTGAGAGAGAGGCATCCTTCACCACTGCCATGGGTGAAACCCACCCTTCGTCCCCTCGCAGGTCGTGGCGGGCTTCGGCGCCTGCAATGGCCTCCGTATAGCTCGTTTGCAGGGCACCAAGCCCCAGACGTTCGAGCGTTGCATCGGAGAAGGCGCGCGTAATTCCAGGGCCCACTTCGTATGACTCCGTGCGCTCGTGCCAAGGCGTCTGAACAGCGTATTTTAGCCCCTGCCGCTCAGCATAGCGAAGTGCTGATCTCAGGGTCGGAAACTTGAGCTCGACCTGGGCCAGCGGATCATCATCAGAGGTCCAACCCATCAAAGGCTCCAGGTAAGGGGCGGTGCGGCGCTTGAAGACGAGCCGCCAGTCTTGGCAATGAGCTCTTCCCGAACTCATCGGCGAAGGCGACGCCCTAAAGATGATGGCTATTGCACCCTTCGGAAAGACGGACGGGGTGAAAAGCTGGTCTGCCGGACGATTGTCATTGGCAGACACAGCCTCTGATACCGATTGTTCCAAGACTCTGGTTTTCACGACCTTCATGTTGTCCCTCCCATATCCGTGGACCGCACGGTTTGGCCGCGCCTCGTGGCAGTCCTATCAAAGGATGACTGAATGAATGATTTCGCGCCGCTTCTTTTGCAGCGTCACGGCCATCAAGTTGGGTATCTGCTCGCGAGCCTTCAAGAGCTCGCCAGAAAGTAGAACAGCGCCGCTGCTGTCCCGTGCTCACCCACTTGAAAGTTGCTCGGACGGTTCTTTGTTGTCCTCCAGCAGCTCTGACGTCGCCCCATGAGACTCCGGCCGGAGCCGTCAGGTGCTCCCGGCCGTAAAGCAAGGCGTCGTCCGACTGTATCCAGGCACACACCCGTGCTCATCAAAAATTCGGGATATCGACCGGCGTCTTCACTGAGTCTACGAGGGAGGTTCACCTACCGATCGCGGAAACCAGAGCTCTGTGAGACGCAAGGGGTTGAAGGCGCTCGTGATTGCGGAGACGCGGCGTCCTGCGCCCTCGGGGCAGGTGGGAAGTGAATCAGATCGCACGCAGACCCTCCCTGGGCATTTCCCGTATCAACACGTCAATGTCACTTTGCTCCAACGTTTCCTTCTCCAGTAGCTTCTTTGCCGCGCGGTCGAGGACCGGACGCCGTGTATTTAGGAGGCCCTGAGTGCGTTGGAAGACTTGATCTACAATCGCTTTCACCTCGCGATCGATCGCAGCGGCGGTCTCCTCCGCATAGTCTCGCTCGTGAGCTCGATAGGTCTGATCGGGTCCTCCGAGAAAATTGCCAGGCTCGCGGTCATAGGCAACGCTGCCGAGTTGCTCCGACATGCCATAGCGAGTCACCATGCTTCGCGCGATATCGGTTACCCGCCGCAGATCGTCGGCGGCTCCCGTCGATAGATGGTCAAACACAACTAGCTCAGCCGCACGGCCGCCGAGAAGTACGGCCATTTTGTTTTCCAACTCCTCTTTGGTCATCAGGAATCGGTCCTCGATGGGCCGCTGAATAGTGTAGCCCAGTGCGCCGACTCCGCGGGGGATGATCGAGACCTTGTGCACAGGATCGACACCGGGCAGTGAGAGCGCGACGAGCGCGTGGCCCATCTCGTGGTAAGCAACGATCTCGCGCTCCTTGGGATTGAGCAGCCGGTTGCGCTTTTCCAAACCGGCGACCATGCGCTCCACCGCGTTGTTGAAATCGCTCATGCTAACCGCTTCGGCCCCACGGCGTGTGGCTAGAAGAGCGGCCTCATTAACAAGGTTGGCAAGGTCGGCCCCGGTGAATCCGGGTGTTAAGGCCGCAACGGCTTCTGGCTGGACGTCACCTGCGAGCCGCACCTTCTTCATGTGGACGTTGAGTATATCGATACGGCCCTTCTTGTCGGGGCGGTCGACCAAGACCTGTCGGTCAAAGCGCCCAGCGCGCAACAGGGCAGGGTCGAGGATTTCCGGCCTGTTGGTTGCGGCGAGGATGACGAGCCCGGAGCGGGAATCGAAGCCGTCGAGTTCGACCAGCAGCTGGTTGAGCGTCTGTTCCTTCTCGTCGTGCCCGCCGGCGAAGGGGCCGATACCGCGGGCTCGGCCAAGGGCGTCGAGTTCGTCAATGAAGATGATCGCCGGCGCCTTCTCGTGAGCTTGCTGGAATAGGTCGCGCACCCGGGCAGCGCCAACACCCACGAACATCTCTACGAATTCAGAGCCCGAGATTGAGAAGAAAGGCACCCGAGCTTCGCCCGCAACCGCCTTCGCCAGCAACGTCTTGCCTGTTCCCGGCGGGCCAACCAGCAGCACGCCCTTAGGCATGCGGCCACCAAGACGACTGTAGTCGGTAGGATTTTTTAGAAATTCGACGACCTCGCGCAATTCGTCCTTGGCTTCGTCTACCCCCGCTACATCGGCAAACGTCACGCCAGTGTTGGATTCGACATAGATCTTGGCCTTGCTCTTGCCGATCGCCATTAGTCCGCCGCCAAGACCACCTCCCTCAGCCATGCGACGGCCGATGTACCACCATAGCCCAAAGAAAAGCAGTACGGGCATCACCCAGGAGAGGAGGTCTCGCAGAAAGGTGCTCTCGATTTGCCCGGTGAACCGGACGTTGTGCTTTTGGAGTTCTTGCGCCACGTCCTGGTCGACGCGCGTGGTCACAAATCTTTTCTGACCACCCGGCAGCGGCTCCTTTAACGTACCCTGCAATGTGCGGTCGGAGATGCCGACGGCGTCGACTTTGCCCTGCTGTAGCAGCTGTAGGTATTCGCTGTAAGGAATGACAGCGATCTGCGTAGCCGTCGCGATAAGATACTGAATGAAGAAGACCGCAAAAACGGCGACAAGAGCGTATCCGATATTGAAGCGGGTTTTGTTTGTCATGGCCAGACCCCTAATGTATAATGTGCAACCAACTTTGCCCAAACGCCTTTGACGTGGTCTTGGTTTCAACGTTGTGTTACGAGACTATCAGCCGGCTGCAATTTCGCTGGAGGATGCCCAACTGAGCAGTCGTAAGATTGTAGATCGCTTCTTTGGCCATTGCTCGTCGCCTAGAATGAGTTCATGCATCTTGAGGCGACGCCAGGTCGGGCAACGAGCACCCGATGACTGCTCCTTGACATAGTGCCTCGCGCCTTTTTCGGAGAACAAGGTTGGTGGCCAAGACCGCAGAACACTGTCCGTCAACCGGAGTGGTGAGCAGTGGCGGTGGGCCAGAACGAAGAGGCCGCCGAAAGAGGCAGCTTCATAGCCCAAACGAATTCCGCATGTGGCGTAGCATGTTCAGCGCGGCATCGGTGTAAGTGTGGAGGGTGTAAGACCGGTCTGCGACAACACTGCTAAAATCAAAGGCAGTAGTATGGTTTGCGGCTTGATTCCGAAAGCGTCCGCCTCGTGGTTACCGATTCTTAAGTAGGACGCTTCGACGTCCTCGCGAAGGACACGGTCGGGTGGCGCGTCTGTCCTCTGGTCTCCGGGCAGCGTTAACGCCATGTGACAGTACGGTACCCCCAACAGCTCAGTATCGCGGTCGGCGAGCCAGTCTTCGGCGGCGGCCTTGGCCGGGCAGTGCCGGTTGCGGCAAGATTTTGTAGGCGGTCGTGCTAAACACGCAGTCCGCTCAACACGCGAAATGTTCACCAAGTGACGCGGCGCTGCAGCGCTCGATCGCCGACATTACCTTCAATTGGTCGAGGCTAACATGGCCGGCATGTGCTTGACGTCATGCCGCGCCATGGTCGCAAAAGATGTCCGCAACCTCAAAGGCCAGGCATGACACGCGCGCGTCAGCCTTGGTTGTATCTCCTTGAGGCTCAAGTGCGATATGCTCCAGCGGGCTCATGACCTCGCTGATCGTTCTGCTGGCGACAGGGCGTCAACTTATGAAGAAACTCGTCACATATCTCCTTTCGCGCTCGTCGTTAACCCATCGATCTTTGAGCCACGGTTGCCGACCCGGACGGCTATTATACGCACATTGGCAGCAATCCCTGCCGAAAGGCGAGGGCCACGGCGTGGGGAAGGGTCAGTGCAGCAAGATTTCGCCTGGCATTATCAAGATGATACTTCACCCCACGAGGAGAAACTCCGAGAAGCTCCGCGATGTCCTGCATCGTCTTGCCATCAGAAATCCACTCGAGACACTGCCGCTCGCGCTGAGTGAGGGGACTTTCCTGCTTAGAGTCCGGGGGCGCGCGTCCGATTCGGGCGGCGTTAACATGCGCATGAAAGGTGAGACCCATCCTTTCAAGCATATCTTGCGAGGTCTCGATAAAACGATCGAGTCCAATGCTGCGGTCGTCTACCGCTAACGTGAACGCTGCGAACTGATTCTGTCTTGCCGGAACGCGAATCGTAAGACCGGTCCTGATCTTGAAGCTGAGCGCATCGTCAAACAGACGGCGTTCTTTCGCCGACTTTGCGCTTCGCGCTTCACGTCCATCCCACAGAAACATCCGGCTTGTGTTTCGCGGATCCTGAAGAACGGGATCGATGTTGTGATATCTTTCCCGAAAATAGTGGTTGGTCCAACTCTTCGGATAGGAAGAGATCAGCTTGGGGCCATTCGCGCGGTGGCCAAAATAGGCGAACCAGCGAAAGCCCAATGCATGCGCGGTTCGCTCCGCGACGCGTCTAAAATCATCTTCCGTATGGGCAGAGTGAAGGCAATCGACAAACTCATCGCATGCTCTTTTGACATTCTTCATTGCACCCCTTTTAGAACTTTCTCTGGTTCCCAAACGCGACAGCCGCGCAACATTCGCGCGCTGCGTGTGGGTGTGTATTGCGGCCTTGCGGCAGCTTTGCGGCAAGAACGATTCCAAACAGCCCTGTCAGAACTGACAGCGCAACGCCGTGACCGCGCCTGCTCTCTTGATCTCGAAGCTGTGATTCGTAAGCGAGAGGTTAAGAATGAAGGTCATTGCGCGCACGCGTATGGCGCTCCTGCACGACTCTGAACTAACAATGGGAATGCACCGTCTGCGGGCGCGCGTGTTCAAGGAGCGGCTCGACTGGGACGTCTCTGTCACAGGTGGCATGGAGATTGATCAGTACGACGCCTTCAGGCCGACTTATCTATTGGTGGTCGAACGGCGCGAGGTTGTCGGTTGTGTTCGCTTGCTGCCCACCACCGGGCGCAACATGCTTGCCGACACGTTCCCAGTGTTGCTGGATGGCCACGCGGCGCCCAGAGCAGCCAGTATCTGGGAGAGTTCGCGTTTTTGCGTGGATACCAAAAACGTCGCGGCTACAGCCGCCAACGGCTTGCGGGAAGCGACGTTCCTGCTCTTTGCGGCAATGATTGAATGGGGCCAGCAGTGCGGCCTGCAAGCCATCGCAACGGTTACTGATCTGCGCCTGGAGCGCATCCTGCGCCGAGCGGGATGGCATCTCGATCGCCTCGGCACGCCGCGTCAAATCGGAACCACCACGGCCGTCGCAGGACTGTTGCCAGTCACCGATGACGCCCTCCGGGCGATCCGGGCAGCCGGCAAGATTTCGAAGCCGGCGATTGAGGCTCCGTCGAGCACGGCGCTCGCGGCATAGCGTCGAGCGCTCTGCAGCTCCTGGCAATAACAAGAGGCTATCAAAATGGATCCAGCTGCATTCGCGGCTCTAGCCGAACGGTGCGCCCCGACGCCAGAACTGGTTCGGCCGCTTACGGCCATTGTGCGGAAGGCGAGCTCGTTCGAGCCGCTGCTGATCACAGTTCAGGCGCGCAAACCGGTTCCGATTCAGGCAAGTGACCGTGACGAAGCGATCCAGTTCGCGACCGAAGCCATCGCCACCGGCCAGCCGGTCCGGACCGGTCTCGCTCAGCTTGATGCCGCGGACATGAAAGAGGCCGGACTGACAGCTACCACGACCTTCGACGCCTGCAAGCACATCGCGGGGCTCGGCAGATTATTCCAGGCCCGATTGCAAGCAGCGAACGTGAACGCCTCCGGCCATGATCAGGCCATTGCCAGGGTCGTCGCGAGCTTCGCGACTAACACTTCCCGAACAACGCCCGAGCCCCGAACCCCGCCCGGCGATGCCGACGTG
>NZ_JAEMSD010000023.1:0-27371 GCF_016462955.1 Bradyrhizobium sp.
CCACAAGGCCCCGACCCAAAGGTCGGGGCCTTCGACACCCAGAACGACCGAATCAGTTTCACTGAATCGCTCCCTAGCGAAGGCACCAGCAACGCCTTTTAGCTCGCAAAACAAGCCAGAAACGACTATTATAGATGGGGTATTCGGGCACTCCCTAGCCAACAAAGTCGTGGATGTTCCTGAATTCCTCAGCGATTCAGGGGGCATCATGCGAGTTGGGTGAGTCAGCTAAAACTTCTATGATCCGGCACGATGCGACTTTCCCATTGTCGCACGATTTGATCATCCGAGTGAGCTCGCTCTTAAGTCCGAGAAGGCGTCGGATCCGCACCTCGACGGCTTCGAGCTGATCGGTGGCAATTCGGCTCACCTGCTCACAAGAGGACTCTGGCCTTTCCTGCAGAGCGAGCATCGTCTTAATAGCCGGGATGTCGAAGCCGAGATCCCTGGAATGGCGTATGAACGTCAGTCGCCGAACATCCTCTGCTTCATAGAGGCGCCGCCTGCTCTCTGTGCGGGGCGGCGGCGGGATGAGATTGATCCGCTCGTAGTAGCGGATTGTCTCGATATTGACGCCTGTCCGTTGTGACAAGGCTCCGATGGTGATCATGGCGAATTCATTCCGTAACGGTGGTTCGAGTAGGGATAACAACTGGGCGGAAGCGTCATCGGCATCCGTGCGCCGATTGCCGTTGGCCGCTGAGCGCCAACCCTCAGGGCACGTTCATTCCGACGGCGTGTGAGCGCGCAACTCCTCCAACCAGAGGCGGGCGTTGCCATCCGACGGAGCGCGCCAATCGCCGCGCGGCGACAGCGAGCCGCCAGCAGTGACTTTGGGGCCGTTCGGCGACGCCGAGCGCTTGAACTGGCTGATCGTGAAGAAGCGATAGAGGAACACCTCCATCCACGATCTGATTGTGGGCAGATCATATGCGCGACGGCGCTCTTCCGGATACTGTGGAGGCCAAGCTCCGGCGGTGGCGTCACGCCAGGCATGGAAGGCCAGGAAAGCGATCTTCGATGGCTTCAGGCCATAGCGCGTCAAATAAAACAGGGTAAAATCCTGCAGTTCATAAGGCCCAATCTTCTCCTCCGTACTTTGTAAGGCGCCGCCTTCGCCGGCCGGCACGAGTTCTGGCGAAATCACAGTGTCAAGAATGGAGAGCAACGTGCCGTTCGTTGCCTCATCGAAGGCGGCTGACTGTGCCACCCAGCGGATCAAATGCTGGATGAGTGTTTTCGGCACCGACGCGTTGACGTTGTAGTGGCTCATATGGTCGCCGACACCGTAGGTCGACCAGCCGAGCGCGATTTCGGACAGATCGCCAGTGCCAAGCACCATGGCGCCTCGCTGGTTGGCTGCACGGAACAAGATGTCCGTGCGCAGGCCCGCCTGCACGTTCTCGAACGTCACGTCGTAAACCGGCTCGCCTTGCGCGAACGGATGCTGAAGTGACGCCAGCATCTGCTGCGCCAACGGCTTGATGTCGATCTCCTCGGCGGTGACGCCGAGACTACGCATCAGCGTCCAGGCATTTGCCTTGGTGGCCTCCCCCGTCGCGAAGCCCGGCATCGTGAAGCCGAGAATGTCGGACCGGGGCCAGCCTAGCCGGTCGAACGCTTTCGCCGCCACGATCAGCGCGTGAGTGGAGTCCAGACCACCGGAGACCCCGATGCAGACGCGGCGGATGCCCGTCGCCTGAAGGCGCTTCATCAACCCCTGGACCTGGATGCTGTAGGCCTCATAACAGTCCTGGTCGAGGCGTGCCGGATCGGCTGGAGCATAGGGGAAGCGCGCGACGGCCCTGCGCAGCCCGAGGTCCGTCATCGACGGCTCGAACCGGAAGCCGATACGCCGGAACCTGTCTTCAGGCATAGCTTGTGCGATGGCCGCCTCGTTGAAGGTGCCGGTGCGCAGGCGCTCCAGTCTGAGCCTATCAACGTCGACATCGGCGATGGCCATTTGCGAGTCCTGCGGGAACCGTTCGGTCTCTGCCAGCAGCTGCCCGAGTTCATAAATGCAGGCTTGACCGTCCCAAGCGAGGTCCGTCGTCGACTCGCCCGGACCGGCCGCGGAATAGATGTATGCAGCCCAGCACCGCGCCGATTGGGTTGCGCAGAGCAGCCGGCGGGTTTCGGCCTTGCCGACAGTGATGTTGCTGGCCGAGAGGTTGGTAAGGATGAGAGCGCCAGCGAGCGCGGCAAAGTCGCTGGGCGGAGCCGGTCCCCATACGTCCTCGCACAGCTCGACGTGGAAGACGAAGCCTGGCAAATCCTCGGCCGCGAAAATCATATCCATTCCGAAGGGGACGGACTGACCAGCGATCTCGATGGTAGCGCCTTTCAAGTTTCGGCCCGAAGCGAACCAACGCTTTTCGTAGAATTCCCGATAATTCGGCAGATGTCCTTTGGGAACAACACCCAAAATGCGCCCACGATGGACGGCGACAGCGCAATTGTAGAGTCGTCCTTCCCGCACCAGCGGCGCGCCGATGAGCAGAACCGGCGAAAGCTCGCGGCTCGCGGCCGCGACTTCCTCGATCGCTTGTTCCACCCGCTGCAGCAACGCGGCTTGGCCGAGAAGATCGTCAATCGCGTAACCGCAGAGGCCCAATTCCGGGAACACCATCAGCGCAACACCCTGGCGCGCACCGTCGCGGGCGAGCGCGAGCGTCTCAGCGACATTGTAGCTGGGATCGGCGACTTCGCATTTCGGTGTACAGGCAGCCACGCGAACGAAACCCTGCTGATAAATCGAATAGAAGCTCATCCGCCGGTCTCATCTCGTGTTCTTGCGGTGCCCGATCTCGGCACCAAGTGGCCGTGACCGCTGTTACGGCGACCGGGTTCAGTCACGGCCTCGACCCCTCGCAAGGGTTGATTCTGTAGTTACTACAGGATTTATATACCTATGATCGGGGCGTGTGAACCCACGCGCGATGAGTGGTCGCCCCCGGTCTTTCATCACCACAGGCAGGCGGCGGAGGACGACAAGGAGCAAGGACAGTGTTCAAGAGGCTCAGTTCTGACCAGGTGGGCATTGTCCGAGCCTCAGCCGTCGCGCTCGCCTTCGCGGCGGTCGTCCTTGTGGTTGGCTATGCCTGGCTGCCTCCTGAATTGTTCGGCCTCAGCCCAGAGATGGACTTCGGTGAGCGGATCGCGTTCACGTTGAAGGCGAGTATTCTCATGTTTCTCTGGCTGGCCGGCTGCGTCGGCGCGGTGAGCAGAGGCAGGTTCTATTCGCCGGCGGATATACGGGGCTCGGCGTTCGGCAAACCCAGCCCGGCAATCGCCGTGCGTGCCGCGGTGCTGCAGAATTCATTGGAGCAGACAGTACTGGCTTTTGGCGCACATCTGACCCTAGCAGCGCTTCTGCGAGAAACCGAACTGGTGCTCATACCGCTGCTGGTTGCTCTGTTTCTGGTTGGCCGCATCACCTTTGCATTCGGCTACGCCAAACGAGTCTCAGGCCGGGCTTTTGGCATGGCGCTCACCGGCGCCTCAATAATCGCGAGCTATGGAATTGTGGTCGGGCTGATAGCCGCCGGACGCTGACGTCTGTCGCTCGCTTGGACGGCAAAAAACGATTGAAAGGCCTCTTGCTCCTGTAGCCACTACAGAATGTATGGTGCGTGAAAGGATTCGAGCCGGGCTCGAGAGAATAAGCAAATTTAGGAGACCGCAATGACTATTGAAGCCCACGCTAGAAGCACCTTAGGCACGTTACGCTTCAAGGTTGAGGGCTTGGATTGTCAGAACGAAGTTCGGATGCTTCGTGCCGCGGTCGGTCCCGTCGTCGGTGGCGAGGACAAGTTGTCGTTCGACACCAAGGGCGGTGTCATGGAGGTCGCGGGCCTGACCGCTCCGGCACTCGATACCATTGAGCAGGCGGTCGCTACCACTGGAATGAGGGCACAATTGCTGGCTGAGCTGGATAAGTCCTCCGCGTCGGCGTGGCTGTTCAAGGTCGAGGGCCTCGATTGCAAAAACGAGGTCGCGATGCTCAAGCGCGAAATCGGCCCTCTGGTTGGCGGTGAGGACTGGCTCGCCTTCGACACAGCAAAGGGGTTGATGACGGTCGCGCCTCAGCACCGTGCCTCGATCGACGAACTCGTGAGCGGCATCTCAAGAACCGGGATGTCAGGCTCTCTCATCCAGGATGGTTCGGCCGAAACCATGCTCCTGCGTGTGCGCGGCCTCGACTGCAAGAATGAGGTGGCTGCTCTGACCAGGGAACTGGGACCGCTCGTTGGCGAGGATAAGCTCGCCTTCGACACTTCGCAGGGTGCGATGACCATTGCACCTCAGAGCGGGACAACCCTCCAAGAGATCGAACAGGCGGTCGCGCGAACCGGGATGCGGGCTGAGCTGTGGACAGCGCCGGCCGTTGCTGAGCAGGCAACCTGCGATGCCGCAGGATCCGCGTGCGGTTGCGCGACCAACGTGAAGGAAGCCCTCAGCCCGCCGCCGATCAATCTGCCTGGCGGCGTTGTCTATCGAATCCATGGCATGGATTGTGCCGACGAGATCGCCGCCCTGAAGCGCGAAGTCGGCCCGCTCGTTGGTGAGGACAAGCTCGCTTTCGACCTTCTTAACGGCCGCATGTCGATCGACATGGCGCCTGACGCCGCCTTGGAGGCCAAGATCGAGAAGGCCGTTGTACGCGCCGGCCTGCAGGCGGAGCCCTGGACCGAGGGCGCCACCAGCGAAGGGGCACGGGCAGAAGAGCGGCGCAGACGCATTCAATCATGGCTGACTGCTGCGAGCGGCCTGTTCGTCGCGATCGGATTTGCGGTTCACGCCTGGGTCGGAGGTGGAATCATCGCGGCCTTCGAGGCAGGCGAACATGGTGCAGGTGCAACGCCGCTGCTAAGCGTCATTCTCTATACGCTCGCCGCGCTTTGTGCTGTGCGTTACGTGGCCCCGAAGGCTTGGCTCGCGGCCAGGCGCCTGCGTCCCGACATGAACCTCCTGATGGTGATCGCCGTCGTGGGTGCGATCGGAATTGGCGCTTGGTTCGAAGCCGCAACGGTTTCGTTCTTCTTCGCGCTCGCCCTTGCTCTCGAGGCCTGGAGCCTCGGCCGAGCGCGGCGGGCCGTGGCGGCCCTGATGGAGCTCGCGCCGCCGACCGCGCGCATCATGCTTGAAGACGGCACGGAGAGAGACGTGCCGGCAGCCGAAGTCCGTGTCGGTTCGCACATCATTATTCGACCTGGCGATAAAGTACCGCTCGACGGCCGTGTGGCCGCCGGAGAGAGTGAGGTCAACCAGGCACCGATCACCGGCGAAAGCGTCCCGGTCTTCAAATCGGAAGGAGACGACGTTTTTGCAGGCACCATCAACGGCGAAGGCGCGCTGGACGTCGTGACCACCAAGGCGTCAAGCGATACCACGCTCGCGCAGATCATCCGCATGGTCGGCTCCGCGCAGGGCCGGCGGGCTCCCAGCGAGCAGTGGGTCGAGAAATTTGCACGCGTCTATACGCCCGTCGTTATGGCGCTCGCGATAGCCGTTTTTTTGGTGCCGCCGCTGTTGCTCGGTGGTGGCTGGGAGGTTTGGTTCTATCGCGCCCTCGTATTGCTCGTGATCGCCTGCCCCTGCGCCCTTGTCATCTCGACGCCCGTGACCATTGTGGCTGCCCTTGCGGGAGCTGCGAAGCAGGGCGTGTTGGTGAAAGGCGGCGTCCATCTCGAGACGCCGGCGCGCTTGAAAGCAATCGCCATGGACAAGACGGGGACGCTCACCGAAGGACGTCCTCAGGTCGTGGAGATCTTGGCGCTCGGCAGCCGAAACGAGGATGACCTTCTTCGGTTAGCAGCAGCCCTCGAGGCGCGCAGCGAGCACCCCATCGCCCGCGCTATTTTGGCGAGGGCAACAGAAAACGGCATTGCCGCACAACCGGCCGAGGCCGTCCAGGCCATCACGGGTCGCGGCATGACCGGCCGCGTCTCCGGTCGCGAAGTCTGGCTTGGGTCACGCCGCTACCTCGATGAACGCGCGGTCGGCTCACCGGCCATCCTGGAACGCGCCGACACACTTTCCGGCGCTGGCCGGACCATTGTCGCCGTTGGCGACGGCCAGGAAGTCTGGGGACTGATCGCTGTTGCCGATGCTGTGAGGGCTGAAGCCAAGGATATCGTCACCGCGCTGCATCGGGCGGGCGTGGAAAAAGTGGTGATGCTGACAGGCGACAATCGGGCCACCGCCGAGGCGATTGCCAAGCAGACCGGCATTGATGAAGTTCGCGCGGAACTTCTGCCCGGCGACAAGGTCACGGCCGTCGAGGACCTGGTTCGGCGCTATGGCGTCGTCGCCATGGTGGGTGACGGGGTCAATGACGCCCCTGCCATGGGCCGCGCCAATCTCGGCATTGCCATGGGCGCAATGGGGAGCGACGCAGCCATCGAAACGGCAGACGTCGCCCTGATGTCGGACGACCTCTCCAGACTTCCCTGGCTCGTGCGCCATTCACGAGCCACGCTCGCCGTCATTCGGCAGAATATCGCCTTCTCGATCGCCGTGAAGCTGTTGTTCACAGTGCTGACGGTGATCGGTCTCGCATCCCTTTGGGGCGCGATCGCCGCCGATGTTGGGGCCTCCCTGCTGGTCGTTCTCAACGGTTTGCGGCTCCTCAATCGGGAACAGCGCCAGAGAGATGGTGGCCCAGTCGGCGGCGCAAAGGTTCGAGCACAGGAGCGCCAGCATTCCACTGTGGCTCGCCCTGCAACTGCGCATTGAGCCAATAGCGGCCGCCCTGTATTGGGGCGGCCGCTGACGACAGAAATGCCGATCAGAACCCGAAGAACACAAGGAATCATCGTGGCCGAACGTCCCGCTAGAAATATCGCGATATGGGTTGGCGGCGCATTTGTGGCCGCGCTTCTTTTCGACGTTGCTACGAAGTGGTTGATCATAAATGCCGTCATGGTCCCGCCACGCGTGATCGAGGTTGTGCCCTTTTTCAACCTGACGCTCGGCTTCAACACCGGAGTCAGCTTCGGGATGTTCCAAGATGTCTTCCTCGAGCATCCGTTGGTGTTGGCCGGGATCAAAGTGGCGATCACGGTCGGTCTTCTCGTTTGGGCAATGCGGACCCGCAGGACCATTGAAGCAACGGCTCTCGGTTTGATCGCCGGCGGCGCCGCCGGCAACATCGTTGACCGCGTGCATCAAGGCGCGGTGACAGACTTTCTCGATTTTCACATAGGCAACTGGCATTGGCCGACCTTCAACATGGCGGATGTTGCAATCAGCATTGGCGTCGCGCTGCTCCTGGCTGGATCGCTTTTTTCGACCCAACCGGTGCTTCGCACGCAGGAGCCGCTTAGCAACGGGAAGCGCTGAGCATGGCGGCGCTGGAAATATCGTTGCTCGGGCTGGCGACAGCGGCCGCTGCCGGCGCTATCTCCTTCCTTTCACCCTGCGTCCTGCCGCTCGTGCCGGGCTACCTGTCCTATGTCGCTGGTGGCGCCGGCACGACCGGCAGCAGTGATGCGGTATCCCGGCTTCACATCTTCCGCCCTGCGCTGCTGTTCGTGCTCGGGTTCACGACCATATTCGTGCTGCTTGGAGTCAGCGCGATGGCCCTCGGCGGCCTTCTCCAACGCTTCCAGATGGAAACCAACCTGATCGGCGGAGCTCTGGTCATTGTCTTCGGTTTGGCGATGACGGGGCTCCTTCGCCTCCCGATACTCATGACCGACCGCCGATGGAACGGACCGCGCCAGGTCAATGGACCGGTCGGCGCCTTCCTGCTGGGTGTCGCCTTTGCCTTCGGCTGGACGCCCTGCATTGGCCCGGTATTGGGCTCCATCCTCACGGTAACCGCGACGTCATCAGGCAACGGCGCGATTCTTCTCGGAACTTACGGCCTCGGCCTCGGTGTGCCGTTTCTACTCACGGCCCTCTTCATGGGAAACGCGGCAGCCGCATTGAAGCGCATGCGCCGCGTCGGTGCCGCGCTGAACATCGGCGGTGGTGCGGTCATGATCGGCGTCGGCGTTTTGATGATGACCGGGAGGTTGCAGGAGATCGCCATTTGGATGCTGATGACGTTTCCGATGCTGGGAGCGATCGGTTGAGGGACTCGCTGGCTGCCGCGAATTGCTGCGACTCGTCAGTCGGCTTCAGAACCCCCGCCGAACTTTGGCGCGTGATTCATCGGGGCGCGCCCGCGCCGCGCAACAACCGGGAGCCAGAATGACGGGAGCGTGTACTCAAGGCGTCGACACCGGATTCGTGGCGCTAGGCTATGGCAAGGTCGCCCTGCTCGGACTTGTCCAAGGCATCACCGAGTTGCTACCGATCTCTTCGACCGCCCATATGCGGATCGTGCCTGCGCTGCTCGGTTGGCAGGATCCTGGCTCAGCCTTTTCAGCCGCCATGCAGCTTGCAGCGCTTACTGCAGTCGTCAGTTATTTCTGGAGCGACGTGAGCCAACTAGCCACCAATTCGCTGCGTGCCGTCGCAAATCGGGATTTCCGAGATCGACACTTCCGCTTCTCGGTCGGAATTCTCCTTGCCACGATCCCGATCGGTATTGCCGGCCTTTCCTTGTCTGGAGCGTTGAACGCGTGCGGCTCGCCGCTTCGTACTCTCGAAGTCATCGGCTGGGCGTGCATCGTCATGGCTGTCCTCCTGGCGCTCGCGGAGATTTTTGCCCGGCACCGACGAACGCTTGAGAACACATCGGCCATCGATGCAATGATCGTGGGAATTGCTCAAATCGGAGCGCTGATTCCTGGCGTTTCGCGTTCAGGCTCGACTTTGACTGCGGCGCTCGCCCTCGGCCTGAAGCGAGATGAGGCGGCGCGGTTCTCATTCCTTCTTGGCCTGCCGGCAATCGCCCTGGCTGGCTTCAAGGAGCTCTGGGAACTCCACAAAGTGCAGCTTTCCGCCGACGGCTGGTCACTACTTCTTGTCGGGCTCGTCGTGGCTTCTATTTCCGCGTTCTGTGCGATTTGGGGGCTGATGCGCGTTCTCGAGCGTTTTTCCGCCTGGCCGTTTGTTATTTACCGAGGTGTTCTCGGTATCGTACTCATCTGGGCGGTTGCTTTGGGCTATTTCACTTGAGATGCAAAATATCGGAAACGTGTATGAGTGAAAAACAACAAGAAGAAGGTGAAATCGAGCTTGACGCGAGCAATGCCGCCGAACGCAGGACTCTTATCTGGGTTCTTGCCATAAACTTCTTGCAGGTGATCGTGGCCGGTGTCGTCGGCGTTATCGCAGACTCGACAGGTCTCTTGGGTGCCGCCCTGGATAATTTGGGAGATGCCGGCGTTTATGCCGTCAGCCTTTATGCCGTCGGCCGGACGATCGTGGCAAAGGTGCGAGTGGCGCGTCTTTCGGGTTTGCTTCTGATCGCCTTTGGACTTGCATTGTTCGTGGAGGTGCTTCGCCGTTTCTTCGTGGGTGCCGAGCCAATCGGCCTCGCCATGATCGTCACGGCTCTCGCCAATGCCGCGCTGAATGTAGTTTGCTTAAAACTGCTGCGGTCGCATCGGGATCGAGGTGTGCATCTCAAAGCGTCCTGGATCTTTACGACGAACGATATGCTGGCGAACGCCGGCATTGTCGCGTCGGGTGCCGCGGTCATGTTCTTCGCGTCCCCGCTGCCTGACCTAATCATCGGGTTGCTGGTTGGCGGCATCGTGCTCAAGGGTGGCTGGAATATCCTGAAGGAGGCGCACGATGCAATAGGTGATGGCTCGTCGCGGCCCAAGGGCCAGTCTAGTCCCGAGAACGACTGAAATAGTCGTAGTTTACAAAATGGTCTGTAGATTGGTTATGAGACGTGTCGACTCTTGATTCGGAGGAGTTCGGCATGTCTCAAAGCTATTATATTGGGCTGGATGTTTCCGCCCGAACAATCAATCTCTGCGTTGTCAACGCCGATGGGCAGGTAGCGCATGAACGAAAGCTTTCATCCAATCCGGAAGAGATTGCGCAGCATATCCTGTCGCTCCCGCTTCCAGTCGTCCGCGTCGGTCTCGAAGCAGGGATGCTGTCTCAGCACATTTATGGGCATTTAGCCGAAGCCGGCATTCCCATCGTGTGTGTAGAGACCCGGCACATGAAGGCGGCTCTCTCCGCGCAACTCAACAAGACCGACCGGCATGATGCGCGCGGAATCGCGCAGATGATGCGCGTCGGCCTCTTCAAACCCGTCCACGTCAAGACGCCGACAAGCCAGCGCCTTCGGACCGTCCTGACGGCCCGCCAACTCCTGCGAAACAAGCTCCAGGATGTTGAAAATGAAATCCGTGGTCTCATCCGAAACTTCGGATATCACCTCGGCAAAGTCACGGCGCGCGATTTCGAGCCGCGAGTACGGGAACTGATCGCAGGAAGCGACCTACACATAGTCGCTGATACGCTCCTGTTGGCGCGGCGATCGCTGCGGGAGCAGTTCGGTCGGTTGGACGATTTGCTTGTCCGTCTCGCGCGGGACGACACTGTTTCGCGCCGGTTTATGACGGTGCCGGGGGTCGGCCCGCTCGTAGCGCTCATCTTCCGGGCAACGGTCGATGTCCCATCTCGCTTCACTCGGTCGCGAACCGTTGGTGCCCATTTTGGTCTGACGCCGCGCAAGCACCAATCCGGCGAAGTGGATCGCACCGGCCGCATTTCGAGATGGGGTGACGCCATGACGCGCAGCGCGCTCTACGAGGCAGCACAGGTGCTACTGACTCGCGTAAAACGCTGGTCCACCCTAAAGGCTTGGGCTGCTCAGGTCTCGCGACGTCGAGGCCACAAGAAGGCGATCGTCGCCCTCGCTCGCCGCATCGGTGTCATACTGCATCGCATGTGGGTGGATGGAACTGAGTTCGACTGGGGTAAGCGGCCAGAGGCCGCCGCTCCTCTGACATAGGTTCGGTCAGGCGCAAGTCTGACTGAGGCGTCTCCCTGCGAGGGGACGAGGGACGGTGAGTTCGCAAATACGACTTGGCAGCGTCGGCATGTCCAACGCGAAGCCGCATTATAGATTGCTCCGCCGGCTCTTCTGATCCCATCCTGTGGCGGCCTCGTGCCGACCACGAAGAGAAGCATGATCCTCGCGGGAATACGGCTCAAAGCTGATCGTCGGGCCGGACCAATTCCATGTGGCTGACGCCGAGGGCCTGAGCCAATTCATAAAGCGTGATCACGGTCGGGTTCCTCCGGCCGCGTTCAAGGCTGCTGAGATACTGTTGACTGAAACCGGAGCGCGCTTCGACCTCTTCCTGGGTCAGGCCTTTCTCCCGACGCAGGCGGGCGAAGTTCCGGCCGACCAATTTGCGCATATCCATGCGCAGGAGGATCGTGATTTACATACTTTGAGTTTATCAACTATAGTATGTAAATGAGCCAGCGGAGCGCGCGGGAAGCCTCGCTATCCGATTGGCCCGAATAGAGAAGTCGTAGTTCTGGCGTGCGCGTAGGTCCGAGTGGGAGGTGATCATGCATGATCACCGCCCGACAATCTCGGGCCGCGCGCGCGTTGCTGGGTTGGACACAGGAGACGCTCGCTGACCGGGCCCGCGTATCTTTGACCGCACTCAAGCGCCTCGAATCCACAAGTGGCCTCGAGGTCTACGAGAGCACGCGCGATGAGATACGGCGCGCCTTCGAACGTGGCGGGATCGTTTTCCTTAACTCCGACCAGGGCGTGGGAGTCATGCTTGTTGATGGAAAAAAGGAAGGCTGACCGATCAACAGGCGACCGTCTCGCCGGTGCGCGACGTTCCCATGGCGCCAGGAGGTCATATCCTCACATCAGCGTTAACAATCCCCTTCAAAATGGATACATCTGTCCGAGGGGGACGTGGTGACCAAGCAAGACTTTCTCGATCAGCCGCCCGGCGGAGCAGCGCTCACGGCCTATGACCGAGCGCACCTGAAACTGTATCTGCGCCTTCTTGATGCCGACGCGGAAGGCGCGGACTGGAAAGAGGTCGTCAGGGTGTTGTTCGGTATTTGTGCCAAAACAGAACCCGAACGCGCCGCGCATATCCACGCCGCTCACCTTTCCCGCGCTAAGTGGATGACGCAGAGCGGCTTCGGTGAGCTCCTGGGTCCTCGTCTCCATTGAGGTGATGCAGGATCTGCATCACGTCGGTTGGTCTTCGTTCTTCCCGGCGGGGACACAACTTGGAATCGTCTCAACCGCAAAACTCGCGTTGCGTAACATTTGCGCGGAGGCGGCGGAGGATGTCCGAAGAAGAAAGTTGGCGGTCAGATGCCGCCTATGACTATGTCGACAAGCTGTCCCCTGGTGACCTCGCCTGGGAATTTCTGCGACGTAACCCCGAATACAGAAAATCATATCATGAGTTGATCGCCACTGGTCGGCTGACCGACGATGTCGCGCGCGCTTTCGCCGAGCAATGGGGGTTGCGATTTCCCTATCGATCCACAAGCAAGCGCGTTGACGCAGCCGATTTTCTGGACCCCGCAAGTCGATCCCGGCGCAATCATATTCGCCGTTGGGCCGCCCCCTGAGGGCAGCTCCATCACCGGCGAAATGCTGCGTCTGCGCGCAATAATCCAGCACGGCCCGGATCTTCTCCGGCTCGAATTGCGCGGCGAGCGCTATGACATACTGCTTGTAGAGCCGGACGCACAGGGTCCGCTTGGCATTCACATCATCTTCGACGACCTGATGCCAGACCGGAAAACAACGCTTGAGCGTTTTTGGAACGCGATGGCCGGCAAACGCGTGCCGCACGACCCTCGTCTGACACCTCAGCGTCACCAGCGCGCCCGCCAGATGCTTCGTGCCATCGACGCGCGGTTCGTCGGATCGACCTATCGCGACATCGCCGGAGTACTCTTTCCAAACCACGAACATGATCCAGCAAAATGGGTCGATAGCCCATTCCGTGTGATGATGAACCGTCTTGTCAGAGACGGCATGGCCTTCGTGCGCGGCGGATATCGCACGCTTCTGCGTCGCCCGCGCCGCCACCGCTGACCGACCCACGGGGTCGCGGATAACAACTTAACTTCGTTCCTGCCCCGAACGCCGTCTTCCCGCCACCGTGCTCGCAATCCGCCGCTCTCCCGATGCGGCCACCGCGAGACCACGGAGGTTCGATCATGGCCGAAAGCGCCGCCAATCTACCGCTACGATACTTGAGAACGCAGGAAGCGGCACGCGTCCTCGGACTCTCCGAGCGCACCCTCGAAAAGCATCGAACCTATGGCACCGGCCCCAACTACCGAAAGCTCGGCGGCCGCGTCGTCTATTCGATAGACGATCTCCAGACATGGGCCGATCGCGGCCTTGTCACCTCGACCTCCGACCCCCGCGCCGGCACCGTGCTCCCTGCCAAGCGCCAGCCCGCCGCCCCTGCCGCCGGCGGCCGCTTCCCGCGCTGAGCCGACCTGCCATGTCGTACCCCCACCGGCATCGCGATGAACGTGCGCAGCTCGACCTATTCCGGGCGCTGCCCGGCGATCTTGCGCCCCGCGATGCGCAGGATCTCATGGCCTATCCATTCTTCTCGCTCGCCAAGTCGAAGCGCCTGGCGCCGATCGACTTCAAGGCCGGCTCTGTGAAGATCCGCGTCGAAGCGGTCGCCGAGCACGGCATGGCGACGATCTGGGACGCCGACGTTCTGATCTGGGCCGCCTCGCAGATCGTCGAAGCCCGCGATCTCGGCCTGCGGCCGTCGCGCCTGATGGCGACCACCCCCTATGAAATCCTCAACTTCATCGGCCGCGGCGTCAGCTTGCGCGACTACGACCGCCTCAAGGCGGCGCTTGACCGGCTCCAGTCGACCACGGTTGCGACCTCGATCCGCCAGCCGACCGAGCGGCGGATGCACCGCTTCTCGTGGATCAACGAATGGAAGGAGCGCGCCGACCATCGCGGCCGCCCGCTCGGCCTCGAGCTGATCGTGCCCGACTGGTTCTACGGCGCGGTGCTCGACGAGGCGCTCGTGCTGACCATCGACCGCAACTATTTCGGTCTGACGGGTGGGCTTGAGCGCTGGCTCTATCGCCTGGTGCGCAAGCATGGCGGCCGCCAGGAGTTCGGCTGGAGCTTCGATTTCCCGCACCTCCACGCCAAGTCGGGCAGCCTCTCGCCGCTCAAGCACTTCGCCTACGACCTGCGCGACATCGTCAAGCGCCAGCCGCTGCCCGGCTACCGGCTGACCATCCAGCAGTGCCTCGGCGGGCCGGAAATCCTGTCTTTTGTACCGACCGATCCCGACGCGCTGGGCATCCCGCGCCGCCGTCGCCGCTCGACAACTCGCCCTGGGGATAAGCTGTGAATCGTCTCGTGCTATCAGGGACCGGCGCTATCGTGCCATCGGGGACCGGACCCTCGTGCTATCGGGGACCGGATTCGGCGAATCCTCGCGCTGAATCAGCACCTTGCGAGTCCCGTAACTTATCTAACCTAGATTCCTACGGAATCTTTCTAACGCGACCGCGTTTTTCGGCCGCTGTGGACGAGTCCCCGATCGCCGGGAGACCGTCATGATCGTCGCGCTCCTCAATCAGAAAGGCGGCGTCGGCAAGACGACACTGGCGTTGCATCTCGCCGGTGAATGGGCACGCCGTGGACGGCGCGTCACGCTGATCGACGCCGACCCCCAGGGTTCGGCGCTCGACTGGTCGCAGCAGCGCAGCCGAGAGGGGTTGGAGCGGCTGTTCGGTGTCGTCGGCCTGGCCCGCGACACGCTCCACCGCGAAGCGCCGGAGCTGGCCCGCGACGTTGACCATGTCGTCATCGACGGCCCGCCGCGCGTCGCCGGGCTGATGCGCTCCGCATTGCTCGCGGCCGACCTCGTGCTGATCCCGGTTCAGCCGTCGCCGCTCGATGGATGGGCCTCTGCAGAGATGCTCGCGCTGCTCGGCGAGGCACGCATCTATCGCCCGCAGCTCGCCGCTCGCTTCGTGCTGAACCGCTGCGCGGCTCGTACCGTGTTGGCGCGCGAGACCGCCGAAACGCTCGCGGATCACGACCCGCCCTTGCTCTCGACCACGATCGGCCAGCGCATCGTCTTCGCCGATGTCGTGCAGACCGGCCGGCTCGCCGCCGAGCAGGACGAGGATTGCCCTGGCGCGCGCGAAATCGCCGCGCTCGCAGCGGAAGTCGCGAGGATCGGCGCATGAGCGAGCGGTCCCCGAAACGCAGCTTCGCCGCGCGTCCGGCCGATCCGGAGAGCTGGATCAAGGCGCCCGATCGCCACCCCTCGCGCGCACAAGGCGGAGAGGACTTCTCGGCCCGTCTGACAATCGACGTGACCGCGGACATGCGCGGTCGCATCAAGATCGCCGCCTTCCAGCGCGGCCAGACCGTTGCCGACATGCTGCGCGCGCTGTTTGAGCGCGAATATCCACCCCCATCAGGAGAAGGATCATGACCGGCCCCGGCGCCGCGCCAATGCGCGTCGGCCGTGCCGCCGTCGAGCTGCCGGCCGACAGTCTCACCCAGGTCGAACTTACTTGGGTCGAGAAGCGAACGGAGCACTGGATTCGCTTCGGTCGAGAGCTACGCGAACAGATCCTCGACCGGCGCCGACGCATCCTCTTCTTCCCTCCCGGAAGCACCTTTGCGCTGGTCCGATGGGCCGCGAATGAGCATGGGACCGTGCTCTCGCGCCTCGACATCCTGCGCGCTGTTGAGCCTGCTGCGCCGTGCCAGACGGTGCCGACAGTCACGCCCGGCGCGGACATCCTCTTGCGCGTCGACGGCTGGCCGAAGGTGGAGCGCATGCTCCAACTCATCGACACGATCGAGGCACGCGGCATCGACCCGATCGAGGTGTCGCCGGATCATTGGCGTCACGTCCACAACCGGCTGACTGTCGGCGAAGCGCCGCGCGCCTACGGCTTGCGACAGCACCAGGCCTTTCTCCTACGTCGCGAGATCGGCGCATGACCCGGCTCTCCTATGCCATCGTCACGACGGCGGCAGTATCGCTTCTCGGCCTCGCCTCGATCGCTTCGTTCGCGCCGCGCCTCATCTGGAACGCGTCAGCCAGCACCCCCGTCGGCTTCTACACGATCGGCGATGTGGGCGCTCTCGACTTGACCGATCTGGTGGCGGTCGACGCGCCCGAACCGCTCGCCACCTTCCTGTCCGATGGCGGCTACCTGCCGCGCGGCGTGCCACTTCTGAAGCGTGTCGCCGCGCTGCCGGGACAGCGCGTCTGCCGGACCGGGCTCGCCATCACCGTCGACGGCGTGCCGCTAGGTGATGCCCTCGACCGCGATCGCCGTGGTCGCCCGCTTCCGGTTTGGCAGGGCTGCCGATCGGTCGCGGATGGCGAGCTGTTCCTGATGAACTGGCAAGTCCGCGACAGCCTCGACGGCCGCTACTTCGGGCCGCTTCCGGCCTCGGCTGTGATCGGGCGGGCCACCCCTCTCTACACCGACGAGGACGGCGATGGCCGCTTCGTCTGGCGCGCGCCGACGCGGTGACGGCGTGCCCATGACCTTGGCCACCGCAATCTGAAGGAGACGAGCAATGCCCGTGATCGGTCAATTCATGCGCGAGAATGATGGCTTCATCGGCCAGCTGACGACGCTGTCCCTGCACCAGGACATCATCATCGTTCCGGCCGAACCGTCTGATGCAGAGAACGCGCCGGACTTCCGCGTCCATGTCCTCGATACGATGAGCAACGAAACCGGCGCGGAGATCGGCGCCGGCTGGAAGCGCACCGGCGAGAAGGCCGGCGACTACGTCTCGCTGCAACTCGACGATCCCACCTTCGCACACCCGATCCGCGCCAATCTGTTCCAGTCCGCAGACGACAAATCCGCCTGGGGCCTGCACTGGAATCGCCCGCCGAAGCGCGGCGAGCGGGACTGAACGATGCCCGGCGCGCGCATGCAGCCTGTCGTCGGAGGGAGGATCACCCTCCGACGTGCAGCCCTACTTCTCCTTTCCGGCCTGATCCTCGCTGCGCCGGCCACAAGCCCGGCCAGCGCGCAGCAGGCGCCGGCCGAGCAGCCTTCGCGCAACGATCCCTATGGCGCTTACCTCGCCGAAGCCGCGCAAAGGTTCGGCGTTCCCGAAGCGTGGATTCGCGCCGTCATGCGCGTCGAAAGCGCGGGCGATATGCGCGCCGTCTCCTCGGCCGGCGCTATGGGCCTGATGCAAGTCATGCCCGCCACATGGGCCGAGTTGCGCGTCCGGCATCGGCTCGGCGCCAATCCTTACGACCCCCGTGACAACATCCTGGCGGGCACGGCCTATCTGCGCGAGATGCACGATCGCTACGGCTCGCCCGGCTTCCTGGCGGCCTACAACGCGGGTCCCGGCCGATACGAGGAGTATCTCGCCGGCCGTCCGCTGCCCGCCGAAACGCGCGCCTATGTGGCGACGCTTGCGCCTCTGGTCGGCGGCGGCGGTTTAACCGGCCCCGTCATGGTGGCGGCGGCCGATCCGCTCGCCTGGACGCGTTCGCCGCTCTTCGTCGCGCCATCTGGCCGCGGCGAAACGGTCGCGCCGGTACAGCGCGAAACCGCATCCGAGGACGCGTCCGCGACCGACCCGGCGCGCGATCAAGGCGAAATTGCACCCCGCACCGACGGCCTGTTCGTCTCCCGCAATAGCGCCGGTGGCCCGCGATGATGCCGGTCGCACCCGATCGCGCCGTGGCGTGCTCTGGCGGAAGAAAGGCGGTCCGCAGAAGAGGAGCAGACAGCACAACCGCACGATGGCGAGATAAAAGCCGGCGATGTGCGGCTTGGTGCGGTCGTGTGTTTTCAGAGGCTTATGGCGCATTTGCGCGAGGTGCGCCTGATCGGCGCAGCCTGCACATTCGCCATTTCGCCAAGGCTTTCCGCGCGTTTGCGCGATGTGCGGGGCCTCGACCATGAGCAGCGAGGACGATTTCCGCATTCGGCCTGGCCGCATCCGCTCGACCCGGGCTCAAGCTGCGCGGCCCTTCATTGCCCAGGCGCTCGCCGCCGCGCAGCGGGCCGGTGGACGCGTCTCGCGCTCCGGCCAGATCAGCAAGGGCAATCGCTCGCGGTTCGGACGCGGACAGCGCGCGACCGTTCAGGCCAATCGGCTGCTCACGAGCCGATCGCGCAACACGGTCATCAAGACACGCGTCGTCCGTCATAGCGCGCGGGCCGCGCCGCTTTCCGCCCACCTCAGCTATCTCCGTCGCGAGGGCGTCACCCGGGATGGGGAGAAGGCCCACCTGTTCGGCCCCGAGACAGAGGACGCCGATCCCAAGGCCTTTGCCGAGCGCACCCAGGACGACCGGCATCACTTCCGGTTCATCGTGTCGCCCGAGGACGCGACCGAGATGAGCGACCTCAAGACCTTCGCGCGCGAGCTGATGGGCCAGATGGAGAAGGACCTCGGCACCAAGCTCGACTGGGTCGGCGTCGATCACTGGAACACCGACAATCCGCACGTCCACATCATCCTCCGCGGGCGGACCGACGATGGCCAGGACCTCGTCATCTCCCGTGACTACATCAAGGAGGGCATGCGCGCCCGGGCGCAGGATCTCGTCACCCAGGAGTTGGGGCCGCGCACCGAGCAGGAGATCCGCCGCAACCTCGGGCGTCAGGTCGAGGCGGAACGCTGGACGGATCTCGATCGCCAGATCGCCCGCGACAGCTTTCGCACCGGCGTCGCCGACCTCGCCCCACATCCCGATCGGCAGCCAGACGAATTCCACGCGCTGAAGGTCGGTCGGCTGCGCAAGCTGGAGACACTCGGCCTCGCCGATCAGGTCGGTCCCGGCCAGTGGGTCGTATCGGAAAATGCCGAGAAGACGCTACGCGCGCTCGGCGAGCGCGGCGACATCATCAAGCGCATCCACCGCGGCCTGACCGAACGCGGCATCGAGCGCGGCGCCGCGAGCTATGTGCTCGCCGGCGAGAGCATTGACGATCCGGTCATCGGCCGGCTGGTCGACCGCGGCCTCGATGACGAGCTGAAGGGCACGGCCTATGCCGTGGTCGACGGCACCGACGGGCGCACCCACCACATCAAGCTCACCGATCTCGACGCCGCCGGGGACAGCGCACCGGGTTCGATCGTCGAGCTGCGCAAGTTCGACGACGCGCAGGGCCGCCGACGCGTGGCGCTCGCCGTTCGCTCGGATCTCGATATCGAGCGACAGGTCCATGCGACGGGCGCCACCTGGCTCGACCGGCAGGCCATCGCCCGCGAGCCGGTAGCGCTCGGCGGCGGCGGCTTCGGCGCGGAGGTGCGTCAGGCGATGGACCGGCGCGCCGACCATCTCATCGCCCAGGGGCTCGCCGAGCGGCAGACGCGCGGCGTCAGCTTCTCGCCGGGGCTGATCGAAACCTTGCGCCAGCGCGAGGTCGAAGCGCTCGGCGAGAAGCTCGCGGCCGAGACCGGCCGGCCATTCTCGAAGGCCGGAACGGGCGAGTATGTGACGGGCACCTATCGGCAGCGCTTCGCGCTCGCCTCCGGCCGCTTCGCCATGATCGACGACGGCCTCGGCTTCCAGCTCGTGCCCTGGTCGCCCTCTCTCGAACGTCAGCTCGGCCAGCACGTCTCCGGCGTCTCGCGCGGCGGCGGCGGCGTCGACTGGAGCTTCGGCCGCAATCGCGGCCTCGGCATGTAGCCCAACCAAGAAAGGAGTGCCCCGCCATGTCGGCGACGAAAATCCTCTGGGGTCAGATCCTCACCGTCTTCCTGATCGTGTTGATGACGACCTGGGGCGCGACACAATGGACGGCCTATCGTCTCGGCTTCCAACCTCAGCTCGGACTGCCCTGGTTCGAACTGGCGGGCTGGCCGATCTACTATCCGCCCGCCTTCTTCTGGTGGTGGTATTTCTACGACGCCTATGCGCCGCCGATCTTCGTCGAGGGCGCCTATATCGCCGCGTCGGGTGGCTTCATCTCCATCGCCGTCGCGATCGGCATGTCGGTGTGGCGGGCACGCGAAGCGAAAAACGTCGAGACCTATGGCTCGGCCCGCTGGGCGCGGCCGGAAGAGGTGAAGGCTGCGGGCCTGCTCAGTCCGGATGGCGTCGTGCTCGGCAAACACGAGCGCGACTATCTTCGACATGACGGCCCCGAGCATGTGCTGTGCTTCGCGCCGACGCGTTCCGGCAAGGGCGTGGGCCTGGTGGTGCCCTCGCTCTTGACCTGGCCGGGCTCGGCGATCGTCCACGACATCAAGGGCGAGAACTGGACGCTCACCGCCGGCTATCGCGCTCGGCATGGCCGCGTGCTGCTCTTCGATCCGACGAACGCGAAGTCGGCGGCCTACAACCCGTTGCTCGAGGTGCGCCGCGGCGAGTGGGAAGTGCGCGACGTGCAGAACATCGCCGACATTCTGGTCGACCCGGAAGGCTCGCTCGAGAAGCGGAACCACTGGGAGAAGACGTCGCACGCGCTTCTGGTCGGCGCGATCCTGCACGTCCTCTATGCCGAGGCCGACAAGACATTGGCAGGCGTCGCCGCCTTCCTATCCGATCCGAAGCGCCCGATCGAGTCGACCCTCGCTGCGATGATGAAGACCGCCCATCTCGGCGAGGCCGGCCCACATCCCGTCATCGCCAGCGCGGCGCGCGAGCTGCTCAACAAATCCGACAACGAGCGGTCCGGCGTGCTGTCGACCGCGATGTCATTCCTCGGTCTGTATCGCGATCCTGTCGTCGCCGAGGTCACCCGCCGCTGCGACTGGCGCATCGCCGATATGGTCGAGGGCAAGCATCCGACCACGCTCTACCTCGTGGTGCCGCCCTCCGACATCAACCGGACCAAACCCTTGATCCGCCTGATCCTCAACCAGGTCGGGCGCCGGTTGACCGAGGACTTGCAGGCGAAGGGCAACCGACACCGCCTGCTGCTCATGCTCGACGAATTTCCGGCCCTCGGGCGCCTGGACTTCTTCGAGAGCGCGCTCGCCTTCATGGCGGGATACGGGCTGAAGGCCTTCCTCATCGCCCAGTCGCTGAACCAGATTGAGAAGGCCTACGGGCCCAACAACTCGATCCTCGACAACTGCCATGTGCGCGTGAGCTTCGCGACCAATGACGAGCGCACAGCCAAACGCGTTTCGGACGCGCTCGGCACCGCCACCGAGATGAAGGCCATGAAGAACTATGCCGGCCACCGCCTTTCGCCCTGGCTCGGCCACATGATGGTGTCGCGCTCGGAGACCGCCCGGCAATTGCTCACGCCGGGCGAGATCATGCAGCTTCCGCCGTCCGACGAGATCGTCATGGTCGCCGGCATCCCACCGATCCGCGCGAAGAAGGCCCGCTACTACGAGGATCGCCGGTTTCAGGAACGCATCCTCACACCACCCACACTCACCAAGCCGACGAGCGCGAGAACCGACGACTGGAGCGCGCTCGCTATACCGGAACGCCCCGTGCTGACGAAGCGCGTCGCGGTTGATGACGTGGCTGATGATGATCCGACGGACTCCGAGCGCCGCCACCAACCCGAACTGAGCCGCACCAAGACCGTCGAGCGAAAGCCTGTGATCGAAAATGAGTTCGAGATCGATCCCCGCGACGATGTCGACGAGGACGCCGCCCGCCTCAGCCGCATGACTCAGACCATGCGCCAGGTGGCTCGCCAGGCCTCTCTCGATCCGGGCGACGGCATCGAACTGTAGGAGGCGCCGATGAGCAAGCCGCCGAAGAAGCAGCGCCTTTCGGTCTATCTCGATCCGGACGTGATGAAAGCGCTGGCGGCTCATGCAGCGCGACGCGATCTCTCGTTGTCGCTGGTTGCCGAGGCCGGCATCGCCTCTTTTCTCTCGCCAGACGCCGCAGAACGGCAGGAAGCGGCGACGACAAAGCGGCTCGATCAGCTCGACCGCCGCATGGCGCGCATGGAGCGCGATGTCGGCATATCGGTCGAAACGCTCGCCGTGTTCATCCGCTTCTGGCTGACCTCCAATCCGCCTTTGCCCGAGCCGGCACAGGTTGCGGCGCGCGCCAAGGCGGCGGAGCGCTACGAGGCCTTCGTGACGGCGCTCGGAAGACGACTCGCGCAGGGGCCGAAGCTAAGGCATGAGATTTCGGAAGACATTACGCCCGCGCGCGACGCGGAATAATCATTGATCCGTCCGTCGCAAGTATTCGTGCGTTCCGCCGTTTCCCTGTCTTTGTACGCCACAGTACGACGGCCACATGATGGTTGTTGTCAGGCCATGATTTCTGCCTCTTCTACTCATCCCCGATCCAGGGCCGCCCTCGGCGGACCCGCAAGAGAACGGGGACGACGTGGCGGCAACTCACCAGAAATCGGAAGCGATCCTTCGCGGTGCGCGGATGCTGCGCACGGCTCTCGGGCCTGCGATCGCCACCTTTCTGGAAGATCCCGCGATCGTCGAGGTGATGCTCAACCCCGATGGGCGGCTCTGGGTCGACCGACTTTCGGAGGGCCTTTCCGACACCGGTGAACGACTGTCGCCCGCCGATGGCGAGCGCATCATCCGGCTGGTCGCCCATCACGTCGGCGCCGAGGTTCATCCGGGCGCCCCGCGTGTCTCGGCCGAATTGCCCGAGACGGGGGAGCGGTTTGAGGGCCTCCTGCCGCCCGTCGTCGCCGCGCCAGCCTTCGCGATCCGCAAACCCGCCGTCGCGGTGTTCACGCTCGACGACTACGTCGCGGCCGGCATCATGCAGGCGGCCCAGGCCGAGGCGCTGCGCATCGCGGTCAGCGAACGTCGCAACATCCTCGTCGCTGGCGGCACCTCGACCGGCAAGACCACGCTCACGAACGCGCTTCTGGCCGAGATCGCGAAGACCTCGGACCGGGTCATCGTCATCGAAGACACGCGCGAGCTGCAATGCACGGCGCCGAACCTTGTCGCCATGCGGACCAAGGACGGCGTCATCACGCTCTCTGAGCTGGTCCGATCTTCCCTGCGTTTTCGACCGGACCGCATCCCGATCGGCGAGGTTCGCGGCGCCGAGGCGCTCGACCTGTTGAAGGCATGGGGCACCGGGCATCCCGGCGGCATCGGGACCATCCATGCGGGGACTGCGCTCGGCGCTCTTCGCCGTCTCGAGCAGCTCATTCAGGAAGCCGTTGTGACCGTCCCGCGCGCGCTGATCGCCGAAACGATCGATCTGGTCGCTGTGCTCTCCGGCCGCGGCTCTTCGCGCCGCCTCGCCGAACTCGCCCATGTCGAAGGCCTCGGCACCGACGGCGACTACCGCGTCACCCCCGCAAGCCAGCCCCCCACAGGAGACCCGTCATGATCAAGCATGCCTTGCGCATCCGCCGCCATATCGCCACGGCGGTGTCCGTCACGTTCCTCACGCTCGCCCTCGCGCCGGCCGCTCACGCGTCCGGTTCGTCGATGCCGTGGGAAGCCCCGCTGCAATCCATCCTCGAATCCATCGAGGGGCCGGTCGCCAAGATCATCGCCGTGATGATCATCATCATCACCGGCCTGACGCTCGCCTTCGGCGATACGTCGGGCGGTGCACGCCGCCTGATCCAGATCGTGTTCGGCCTCAGCATCGCGTTCGCCGCATCGAGCTTCTTCCTGTCGTTCTTCTCCTTCGGTGGCGGAGCGCTCGTCTGATGGCCGAAGGCGCGGACCATGGCGGCGAAGTGCCGGGCTTCTCGGTCCCGGTCCACCGGGCGCTGACCGAGCACATCCTGCTCGGCGGCGCGCCGCGCTCTCTCGCCATTCTCAACGGCACGCTGGCCGCCGCCCTCGGTCTCGGCCTTCGCCTCTGGCTGGTCGGCCTGGGACTTTGGGCCGTGGGCCACTTCGCGGCCGTCTGGGCGGCGAAGCGCGACCCCCAGTTCGTTGATGTCGTGCGCAAGCATCTGCGCATCCCCGGCCACCTGTCGGTCTGAGGAGCGGCGCGATGATGAACCTCGCCGAATATCGTAACCGCAACACCCGTCTTGCCGACTTCCTGCCCTGGGCCGCGCTCGCCGGCGAAGGCGTCGTCCTCAACAAGGATGGCAGCCTCCAGCGCACCGCGCGCTTCCGCGGTCCCGATCTTGACAGCGCCGTGCCGGCCGAGCTGGTGGCCGTCGCCGGCCGATTGAACAATGCCTTTCGGCGCCTCGGCTCCGGCTGGGCCATCTTTGTCGAGGCGCAGCGCCACGGCGCCGCCACCTATCCCACCAGCACGTTCGCCGACAGCGCTTCCGCGCTGGTCGACGCCGAGCGCAAGGCGGACTTCGAGGAAGCCGGCGCCCATTTCGAGTCCGGCTACTTCCTCACCTTCCTGTACCTGCCGCCAGCCGAGGACGCCG
The DNA here is from genome assembly GCF_016462955.1 of Bradyrhizobium sp. Classification (GTDB taxonomy): domain Bacteria; phylum Pseudomonadota; class Alphaproteobacteria; order Rhizobiales; family Xanthobacteraceae; genus Bradyrhizobium. Next base: position 24,190 of record NZ_JAEMSD010000023.1, read on the forward strand.
CCCGCGCCGAAACCTGGCTCTACGAGGGCCGCGATCACGCGGGGGTCGACGCCCACGAGATTCTGCGTGGCTTCATCGATCGCACCGACCGCATCCTCAACCTCATCGACGCTTTCATGCCGGAATGCGCCTGGCTCGATGACGCCGAGACGCTCACCTACCTGCATTCGACCATCTCGACGAAGCGGCACCGGGTCCGCGTTCCCGAGACGCCGATGTATCTCGACGCGCTGCTCGCCGATCAGCCGCTCACCGGAGGGCTCGAACCGCGCTTGGGCGAGACGAACCTGCGCATCCTCACCATCGTCGGTTTCCCGTCCGCGACGACGCCCGGCATCCTCGACGAGCTGAACCGGCTCGCCTTTCCCTATCGCTGGTCGACGCGGGCCATCCTGCTCGACAAGACCGACGCGACCAAGCTGGTGACGAAGATCCGGCGGCAATGGTTCGCCAAGCGCAAGTCCATCGCCGCCATCCTTAAGGAGATCATGACGAACGAGGCCTCGGCCCTCGTCGATACCGATGCGGCGAACAAGGCGGCCGACGCCGACATGGCGCTTCAGGAGCTGGGCGCCGATTACGCCGGCCAAGCCTATGTGACCGCCACGATCACGGTCTGGGATGATGACCCCCGCATTGCCGCCGAGAAGCTGCGGCTGTTGGAGAAGGTCATCCAGGGCCGCGACTTCACGGCGATGGCCGAGACCATCAATGCCGTGGACGCCTGGCTGGGCTCGCTGCCCGGCCATGTCTACGCAAATGTCCGCCAGCCGCCCATCAGCACATTGAATCTCGCCCACATGATCCCGCTGTCGGCGGTGTGGGCGGGACCGGAACGGGACGAGCACTTCGATGCCCCCCCACTGCTTTACGGCAGAACGGAGGGCTCGACCCCGTTCCGGCTTTCCATCCATGTCGGCGACGTCGGCCATACGCTGATCGTCGGGCCGACCGGCGCCGGCAAATCGGTGTTGCTCGCACTCATGGCGCTCCAGTTCCGGCGCTATCCGCGATCCCAGGTATTCGCCTTCGACTTCGGCGGATCGATCCGCGCCGCAGCCCTCGCCATGCGGGGCGACTGGCATGATCTCGGCGGCGGATTGACCGAAGGCGCCGACGACAGCGTGTCGCTCCAGCCGCTGGCCCGCATCGACGATGTCGCCGAGCGCGCCTGGGCCTCCGACTGGCTGATCGCGATCCTGGGGCGCGAGAGCGTAGCTGTCACGCCCGAGGTCAAAGAGCATCTCTGGTCGGCGCTGTCGTCGCTGGCCTCCGCGCCCGTCAGCGAACGGACCCTGACAGGCCTGTCCGTTCTCCTTCAGTCCAACGACCTGAAACAGGCGTTGCGACCATACTGTGTCGGCGGCCCCTATGGCCGGCTGCTCGACGCCGAGGCCGAACATCTCGGCGAGGCGAATGTCCAGGCCTTCGAGACCGAGGGCCTGATCGGCACCGGCGCAGCCGCCGCCGTGCTCGCCTATCTCTTTCATCGCATCGAGGACCGCCTCGACGGCCGGCCGACGCTGCTGATCGTCGATGAGGGTTGGCTCGCGCTCGACGACGAGGGTTTCGCCGGACAGCTCCGCGAGTGGCTGAAGACGCTGCGCAAGAAGAACGCCAGCGTCATCTTCGCCACGCAGTCGCTCTCCGATATTGACGGCTCGGCGATCGCGCCCGCCATCATCGAGAGCTGCCAGACCCGCATTCTCCTGCCGAATGAACGGGCGATCGAGCCGCAGATCACCGCCATCTATCGCCGCTTCGGTCTCAACGATCGCCAGATCGAGATCCTCGCGCGGGCAATGCCCAAGCGCGACTATTACTGCCAGAGCCGCAGGGGAAACCGGCTGTTCGAGCTGGGCCTGTCGGACGTGGCCCTGGCGCTGTGCGCCGCCTCATCCAAACAGCACCAGGCGATGATCGCCGATGTTCACGCCCGCAGCGGCACGGACAGGTTTCTCGCGGAATGGCTCGTGGCGAACCGGCTCGATTGGGCTGCGGACCTCATCGCCGACCTCACCAATGTCACTCAACAAGGCGATCCGGAGGCACGCCCATGACCCGTTCCGTTCACACCCGTACACGCACCCTGCGCATGACGGCCGCACTCCTAGCGGCCCCGCTCGCACTGTCACCCATCTTCGCGCCGCCCGCCGCCGCGCAATGGATCGTCTATGATCCGACAAACTACGCTCAGAACGTGCTGACGGCGGCGCGCACGCTCCAGCAGGTCAATCAGCAGATCACTCAGCTTCAGAACGAAGCGCAAATGCTGATCAACCAGGCGCGCAACCTCGCGAGCCTGCCTTACTCGTCGCTCCAACAGCTCCAGCAGTCTGTCCAGCGCACGCAGCAGCTCCTGCAACAGGCGCAGGGCATCGCCCTCAACGTCCAGCAGATCGACCGTGCGTTCCAGACCACCTATGGCAACGCTTCGATGTCCGCCTCCGATCAGGCGCTGGTCGCGCAGGCGCGCGAGCGCTGGCAGAACACCGTCGGCGGCTTGCAGGATGCCATGCGCGTCCAGGCCGGCGTGGTCGGCAACATCGACACCAATCGTACCGAGATGTCGGCGCTGATCGGCCAAAGCCAGGGCGCGACCGGCGCATTGCAGGCGACGCAGGCCGGCAACCAGCTCCTCGCCCTTCAAGCGCAACAGCTCGCCGATCTCACCGCCGTCGTCGCCGCCAACGGGCGCGCCCAGAGCCTCTCCGAGGCCGAACGCGCCGCGGCAGCCGAACAGGGCCGCGAGCAGCGTCGGCGATTCCTGACGCCCGGCAGCGGCTATCAGCCGGGCAACGCCCGCATGTTCCCGAACGGCAACTGAGGGCCTGGCGATGGACGGCAAGGTGTTCGCCCGGATCGGCGCCGTGGTGTTCGTCGCCGTCGCGGTTACCGCGACCGCGATCGAGATGACCCGGCAAGAGGAAGTGCCCGAGCGGTGGCCGTCCGGCCGTGCGATCGAGGCGCCGACCGACCCCCTGCGCGACGCCCTGATCCGCTGTCAGGCGCTCGGCGAAGAGGGTCCGCGCGACCCGGACTGCCGCCGTGCATGGGCGGAGAACCGCCACCGCTTCCTCGCGCCAGGCGCCCGTCCCGCCGAACGGTTACCGGACATGCCGCCCACACCGCGCGATGGCCTCACGCCGCAGTCACAACGGACCAATCCACCGGCCCCGACG
>NZ_JAEMSD010000023.1:27381-29426 GCF_016462955.1 Bradyrhizobium sp.
TGGGCGGCACCGGCGTCATCGACCATTTCCTCGAGGTCTTCACCCGCTACATCGACAGCGGGTTCGGGCTGCTCAGCGGCGAAGTCGCCTTCATCGCGACGACGCTGATCGTCATCGACGTAACGCTGGCGGCGCTGTTCTGGAGCTGGGGCGCCGACGACGACATCATGGCGCGGCTGGTGAAGAAAACATTGTTCGTCGGCGTCTTCGCCTACATCATCGGCAACTGGAACAACCTCGCGCGGATTGTCTTCGAGAGCTTCGCCGGCCTCGGCCTGAAGGCGAGCGGCACCGGCTTCTCGACCGCCGACCTCATGCGTCCCGGGCGGGTCGCACAAACCGGCCTCGATGCCGGTCGGCCATTGCTCGATTCCATCTCCAGCCTGATGGGCTACTGGTCGTTCTTCGAGAACTTCATCCAGATCGCCTGCATGTTCCTCGCCTGGGCGCTGGTGCTGCTCGCCTTCTTCATCCTCGCGATTCAGCTCTTCGTCACGCTGATCGAGTTCAAGTTGACCACCTTGGCGGGGTTCGTCCTGATCCCCTTCGGCCTGTTCGGCAAGTCCGCCTTCATGGCGGAGCGTGTGCTCGGCAATGTCATCTCCTCGGGCATCAAGGTGCTGGTGCTCGCCGTCATCATCGGCATCGGCTCGACGCTGTTCTCCGAGTTCACTTCCGGATTTGGCGGTGCAACTCCTTCGATCGACGAGGCGATGGCGATCGTCCTCGCGGCGCTGAGCCTTCTCGGCCTCGGTATTTTCGGTCCCGGTATCGCCAGCGGCATCGTCTCGGGTGGTCCCCAGCTCAGCGCGGGCGCAGCGGTCGGGACGGGTCTCGCCGCCGGAGGCATGGTCGCGCTCGGTGCTGGCGCCGTTGGCGCTGCCGCCTCCGGTGGCGCTGCGCTGGCAGGAGGCGCAGCCGCAGCCGCCCGCGGTAGCGCCGCGATCGCTGGTGGCGCATCCACGGCCTACAGTCTCGGCGCTGCTGGGCAGTCCGGTGCCGCCGGCGTTGCATCCGGTCTCGGCGGCGTTGCACGCGCCGGAGGCAGCGCCGCTGTCTCGCCGCTACGTCGCGCCGCCTCGCGCGTCTCCGAGAGCATGAGGTCCAGCTTCAATGCCGGTAGTCGCGCTGTCGCCGATGCTGGCGGTTCTGCGACCGGCAATTCGGCGGGTGGTGATGCCGCCGGAGATGGCGCCGCTCCGGCGACCGCTGGCAGCCCTCCGGCCTGGGCACAGCGGATGCGTCGCTCGCAACGCATGACCCACGCCGTCCAGGCCACGGCTCACGCCGTCCGCTCCGGCGACGCCCATGGCGGCGGCTCTTCCGTCAACCTGTCCGAAGGCGATCGCTGATGTTCAAACGACCCTCCACCCACTACGGCAAAGCCCCCGAGCCCGAGACGCCGTATCAACGCGCGGCCCAGGTCTGGGACGAGCGCATTGGCGCCTCGCGAATTCAGGCCAAGAACTGGCGGCTTATGGCCTTCGGCTCGCTCGTCCTCTCGGCCGGGTTCGCCACCGCTCTCGTCGTGCAGTCGGCACGCGGAACCATCGTGCCATGGGTGGTGCAGGTCGATCGACTCGGCCAGGCGCAGGCAGTCGCGCCCGCCGAGGCGGACTATCGTCCGACTGACCCGCAGATCGCCTTCCACCTGGCGCGCTTCATCGAACAGGTCCGCAGCATTCCCGCCGACGCGATCATCGTTCGCCAAAACTGGCTGCGCGCCTACGACTTCACGACCGATCGCGGCGCCATGGCGCTTAATGACTATGCCCGCTCCAATGATCCGTTCACGCGAGTGGGCCGCCAGCAAGTCGCCGTCGACGTCTCCAGCGTCATCCGCGCATCGCCCGACAGCTTCCGCGTCGCCTGGGTCGAGCGCCGCTACGAGAACGGCCAGCTCGCCGAGACAACCCGCTGGACTGCGATCCTGACGATCGTCGTGCAGGTCCCCCGCAACGCCGACCGGCTGAGGGCGAACCCGCTCGGCATCTACGTCAACGCCATCAACTGGTCACGGGAGCTTGGGCAATGAAGCCGTCTTT
>NZ_JAEMSD010000024.1:0-1549 GCF_016462955.1 Bradyrhizobium sp.
TCTCTATTTTTATCGCGTCGATGGCGATCTGCGCGGACGTACCGGCAGCATCGACGTCAATGCGTGCCCGCTTTATCTGCTGACCGGCGAGTACGATTTCTCCTGCACGCCGGAGGACACGCTGCGGACCGCCGCCAACATTCCCGGCGCGAAAGCCATCGTGATGGAGCGGCTCGGTCATTTTCCGATGAGCGAAAACCCCGTGCAGTTCCGCCGCTACATCGCGCCGGTGCTGCAGGACATCCTCGATAAGCACAAGTCGTAAAAGGGAGGCATATGTTATGAAGTTGCGTTGGATGATCGCGGCCGTTCTGGCTGCACAAACGGGCAGCGTGACCGCGGCCGACAATGTGATCAGGATCGGCGTGCTCAACGACCAATCCGGCGTGTTCGCCGACAATGGCGGGCGCGGCTCGGTCGCTGCTGCCAAGCTGGCAGCGGAAGATTTCGGCAACGAACTGCTCGGCAAGAAGATCGAGATCGTTTCGGCCGACCATCAGAACAAGCCGGACATCGCATCGGCGACTGCGCGCAAATGGTTCGACAATGAGGGCGTCGACATGATCGCGGACGGCGCAGCCTCCTCGGCCGGCTTTGCCATTCTGGAAGTCGCGAAGCAGAAGAACAAGATTTTCGTCATTTCGGGTCCGGGCTCGTCGGATTTCACTGGAAAGTCCTGCTCGCCGGTCAGCTTCCACTTCAACTACGACACCTATGCGCTGTCGAAGCTGACCAGCGACGCGGTCACTCGGGCCGGCGGCAAGACCTGGTATTTCGTGACGGCCGACTACGCCTTCGGCCACGCGCTTCAGCGCGATGCGACGAAGTTCATCGAGGCCGCCGGCGGCAAGGTGATCGGCTCGGCTGCGCATCCGCTCGGCACTGCGGACTTTGCGTCCTTTCTGCTGCAGGCGCAGGGATCGAAGGCAGACGTGGTTGGCCTTGCGACGTCGGGCGCGGACGTGCAGACCGCGATCAAGCAGGCGGGTGAGTTCGGCATCGTCGAGGGTGGCCAGAAGCTCGCCGGCCTGCTGGTCTTCATCACCGACGTGAATTCGCTCGGCCTGAAGGTCACCCAAGGCCTGCAGGTGACGACCTCGTTCTACTGGGATCTCAACGAGCAGACCCGCGCCTGGTCGAAGCGCTACGCGGCGCTGATGGACGGCAAGGTCGCGAGCATGGTGCAGGCCGGCGTCTACAGCGGTGTCCATCATTACCTCGCAGCCGTGAAGGCGGCCGGTACCACCGATGCAACGGCCGTTGCCGCCAAGATGCACGAGCTGAAGGTCAACGACATGTACAACAAGGACGTTGCGGTCCGCCCGGACGGGCGCGTGCTGCACATGATGCATCTGGTACAGGTGAAGAAGCCGGAGGAGTCCAAGTACAAGTTCGACTATTACCGGGTTGTCAGCTCGAAGCCGGGCGAAGAGGTGTTTCGTCCCATGAGCGAAGGCGGCTGCCCGCTGGTAAAGTAACTGCGCCGGCCGGCCGGGATCGAGTCCCGGCCGGCTGCCTAACTTCGAGGAGCGTTAAGGAATGTCTGGTT
>NZ_JAEMSD010000024.1:1559-8321 GCF_016462955.1 Bradyrhizobium sp.
GAGCCGATCTGCCGCAACCTGTTGCGCAGGAGCGGCCGGCTGGTCCTTGCGTTCGATCTTGCCGCGGAGCCTTTGGCGCGGATCGTGGCCGATGGAGCGACGGCGGCGAAGTCGATCGGGGATCTCGTCGCCGGCGTACAAACGATCTTCCTGTGCCTGCCCAGCGCCAAGCACGTGATGTCGGTGTTTGAGAGCATCTTGCCAGGGATCAAGCCCGGTCAGATCGTGATCGATCTCGGCACGTCCGACGTCGGCCTGACCCGTTCCTTCGCCAAGCAGCTCGCGGACAAGGGCGCGCTTTGGATCGATGCGCCGATCGCGCGCACCCGGCAGGCGGCGCAGGACGGCACGCTCAGCGTCATGGTCGGTGCGACGACCGAGCAGTTCGCCGTAGTCGAGCCGCTGATCCGGCATTTTGCGACCGACGTCACGCTCTGTGGCGAAACAGGCGCGGGGCAAGTGACGAAGATCCTCAACAACATGGTGCTGTTCGAGACCGTGAATGCGCTGGCGGAGGCCGTCGCGATTGCCAAGCACAGTGGCGTCGAGCCGAAGCTGCTGCTGGACACGCTGTCCAAGGGGTCGGCGGACAGCTTTGCCTTGCGCAATCACGGCATGAAGGCCATCGTCGCCGAGGAGTTTCCGCTGCGCGCCTTCTCGACCGAATATGCGATGAAGGATCTTTCCTATGCGCTGGAGCTCGGCGCACAGGCGGGGCTCAACCTGCGGGGTGCGGCACTGATTCGCACGATCTTCCAGGAGACGATCGACAAGGGCATGGGTGATGCGTATTTTCCGGTCATCGCAAAGCTCATCGATCCCTCCGGATTTCCGCAATAGGAGACCCCATGCCTTCGCCCGGCGTCGCAGCCGTCGACCGCGCCCTGAGCATCCTGGCGGCTTTCGAGGACGCGCCGGAGCCGATGACGTTGGCGGAGCTCGCCCGGCGCACCAAGATGTACAAGAGCACCCTGTTGCGGCTGATGACGTCGCTTCAGGAATTTGGCTATCTCGTGCAGTTCGCCGACGGTCGCTATCATCTCGGTCCGACGCCGTTCCGGCTCGGGGCGGTCTACCAGCGCAGCAATAATCTGCATGATCGCGTGATGCCGCTGTTGCGCCAACTCGTGGCCGACGGCACCGAGAGCCCTTCGTTCCACGTCCGGCATGATGCCAAACGCCGGCTGTGCGTGTTCCGCGTCGATTCCCGGCATTCGACCCTCGACCGGGTCGAGGCCGGCATGCTGCTGCCGCTCGACCGCGGCGCGGCCGGACGGGTCATCCTCGCCTTCGACGGAGAGAAAGGCGCAGGCTACGACGAGATTCGCGAGGCCGGCATCGCGGTGTCGTTTGGTGAGCGCGATCCCGATTGCGCCGGGCTGGCCTGTCCGGTGTTCGGTCCGGCAGGCAAATGCGTCGGCGCGTTGTCGCTCTCGGGGCCGAAGCCGCGCTTTACGCCGGAGAATACCAAGGCGATGACGTCGCTGTTGCTGAAAGCTGCCATCCGCCTGACGCGCGCGCTGGGCGGTCCGATCGAGTTGCTCGACAAGACTCTGTCGGCCGCAGCTGCCGACCTGCGTCCCGCGCGCAGGGCAAGGCGATAGGTCGGCTACTGCTTTTGCAGCAACTTGAGCCGGCAGCGCAGCGCTTCGCGGATATGCGCGCGGGCGCGCTGCTCGGCCTTGTCGCCGTCGCGCGCGGCGATGGCCTCGATGATGGCGCCATGCTCGCCATGGCTGGTCGCGGGGCGGCCCGTCACCGTGAAAGTGGTCGGGCCGAGCAGGGCGATCCAGTCCTGCAATTCCCGCGAGGCGTTGTCGAGATAGCGGTTGCGCGCGGCGCGGCAGATGGCCTGGTGGAAGGCACGGTTAAGCGCTGCCATCTCGGCCACGTCCGTCTCGGATGCCTCGACAGAAGCTTGCTCGATGTCGCGGAGCGCGTCGATCTCCGTGGCTGAGGCATGCTCGGCGGCGAGGCGTGCGGCGGCGCCTTCCATGATTTCGCGCATGGCATAGAGCTCAAGCACCTCCGAGATATCGAGATTGCGGACGATGAGTCCGCGGCCGCCGGCGGGCGCGACGAAGCCGCGCGCGGCGAGGCGTCCCAAGGCTTCGCGAACCGGCGTTCTACTCACCTTTAGCCGCTGCGCAACCTCTTCCTCGCGCAGGCGGTCGCCGGCACGGTAGCTGCCGGCCTGAAGCGCCTCGCAGAGCGACCGGAATACGGCTTCACCCAGTGCGACACCGCCGTCCCGCGCGATCGATCCGCCTGTTTTCGCCGAGCGTTTGGCCATCATTCCTCGAAGCGCATCCTGCCCATGCAGAGACGCCACTTGCAGGACTTGTGTATATCTTTGTATACAAAAGTACGCAAGGGCGGACATGTCGGACCGCCAGCGGAGAATGTCTCTAGATTTGGCGCGCCATCGAGCAAACGGTATGAGCAGCAAGTACGATGTGCTGGTGATCGGCGGCGGCAACGCGGCACTGTGCGCAGCGATCAGCGCGCGGCGCGGCGGCGCTTCGGTACTGGTGCTCGAAGGGGCGCCAAAGTTCTATCGCGGCGGCAACACCCGCCACACCCGCAACATGCGCTGTGCCCATGACGCCGCGACCGAAATCCTCACCGGCCCCTACACGGAGGAGGAGTTTTGGGAGGACCTGCTGCGCGTGACTGGCGGGCAGACCGACGAAGAGCTCGCCCGCCACATGATCCGGGAGTCCAAGGACATCCTGAACTGGATCGTGGAGCAGGGTGTGCGGTGGCAGCCCTCGCTCGGCGGCACCCTCAGTCTCGGCCGCACCAATTCGTTTTTTCTTGGCGGCGGTCGGGCGATGCTGAATGCGTTGTATCTCACAGCGGAACGGCTCGGCGTCGACGTCGAATACGACGCCGAGGTCACCGATCTCCTGATCGAGGACAGCATGTTTCTGGCCGCGCGCCTCAAGCGGCCGATCAACGGCAAGACCGAGATCCGCGCCACGTCGCTGGTGGCCGCCGCCGGCGGGTTCGAGGCCAACATCGAATGGCTGAAGCAATATTGGGGTGAGGCGGCAGACAATTTCCTGATTCGCGGGACGCCGTATAATCGCGGCTCGATTCTCAAGTTGCTGCTCGACAAGGGCGTGCAGGAAGTCGGCGATCCCACCCAGTGCCATGCGGTCGCGATCGACGCCCGCGCGCCGAAATTCGACGGCGGCATCATCACCCGACATGACTCGGTCGTGTTCGGTATCGTCGTCAACAAGCACGCCCAGCGCTTCTACGACGAGGGCGAGGACATCTGGCCGAAGCGCTACGCGATCTGGGGCCGGCTGGTCGCGGCGCAACCGGACCAGATCGCCTACATCATCTTCGATTCCACAGTCGTCACCAGCTTCATGCCGACGCTGTTTCCGCCGATCGCCGGGCAGACGGTGGCGGAACTCGCCGCCAAGCTCGCGCTCGATCCGGTCGCGCTGGAGAAGACCATCACCGAATTCAACGCGGCGGTGCGGCCCGGGACCTTCGACCACACCATTCTCGACGATTGCGTGACGGAAGGCATTACACCGCCCAAGACGCACTGGGCGCGCAAGATCGAAACGCCGCCTTATCTCGCCTATCCGGTTCGGCCCGGCATCACCTTCACCTATCTCGGCACGCGGGTGAACAAGGAGGCGCGGATGCTGATGAAGGACGGCAAGCCGTCCGCCAACATGTATGCGGCCGGCGAGATCATGGCCGGCAACGTGCTCGGCAAAGGCTATGCGGCCGGCATGGGTATGACCATCGGCAGCGTCTTCGGGCGGATCGCAGGACGGGAAGCGGCGAAACATGCACGGAACTAGGATTTTGGACGAAGCCGACCGGCTGATGACGGTCTGCAATTCCTGCCGCTATTGCGAGGGACTGTGCGCAGTGTTTCCGGCGATGGAGATGCGGCGGGCTTTCTCCGACGGCGATCTCAACTATCTCGCCAATCTCTGCCATGGCTGCGGCGCCTGCTACGTCGACTGCCAGTTCGCGCCGCCGCACGAGTTCAATGTCAATGTTCCCAAGACGCTGGCGGTCGCGCGCGCCGAATCCTATGCAGCCTATGCCTGGCCGCAGGCACTCTCCGGCGCATTTGCGCGCAACGGCCTCGTCATCAGCGTCATCGCCGCGCTCAGCATGGCCGCCTTCATCCTCGGCTTCGCCGCCCTGAATGACCGCAGCGTGCTGTTCGGCGTGCACACCGGGCCCGGCGCGTTCTACAAGTTGATGCCGCACAATGCGATGGCCGCGCTGTTCAGCGCAGCCTTCCTATACGCCCTCCTGGCCCTCGCCATGAGCGTGCGTACCTTCTGGCACGACATCAGCCCGCCCATTGGCGGCCGCGCCGATGGCGGCTCGATCTTTCAGGCGATCCGCGACGCTGGCGAACTGCGCTATCTCCACGGCGGCGGTGTAGGCTGCTATAACGAGGACGACAAGCCCACGGACCGGCGCAAGCTCTATCACCACCTGACTTTCTACGGCTTCCTGCTGTGCTTCGCGGCGACGTCAGTGGCCACGCTGTATCACAATTTGCTCGGCCGCGAAGCGCCGTATCCGTGGTGGGACCTGCCGGTGGTGCTGGGAACGCTCGGCGGCATCGGCCTGATCGTCGGGCCGATCGGCCTGTTCACGGCCAAGATGCGGCGCGATCCCGCACTGCTCGACGAGTTCAGCTACGGCATGGATGTCGGCTTCATCGCCATGCTGTTCCTGACCGGGCTCACGGGGATGCTGCTGCTGGTGCTGCGCGAGACCAGCGCGATGGGTCCGTTGCTGGCGCTGCATCTCGGCGCAGTGTTCGCGCTGTTCGTCACCATGCCCTACGGCAAGTTCGTGCATGGCATCTATCGCTTCGCAGCGCTGGTGCGCTATGCGCAGGAGCGACGGACGGCGGTGTGACCCGCGCGCCGCCCGTCTCCAAACCTCTTACGCCACCTCGCGCTCCGGCGCTGACGCCTGCTCGCGGGCCATCGTCGTCGACGTGACATAGTCGGTCTTGCCGGTGCCGAGCAGCGGCACCTTGTCGACCACCATGATCGCCGCGGGCACCGTCAGCTCGGAGGCGCCGATCGCCTTCGCCTGGGCCTGCATCGCGCTGCGCTCGGCGTTCTTCTCCGTGGTCAGCAGCACGATGCGCTCGCCCTTGCGCTGGTCGGGGATCGAGACCGCGACCGAGGCGGCCTGCGGCCATAGCGACGCAGCGATGGCTTCGACGGCGGACAGCGAGACCATTTCGCCCGCGATCTTGGCAAAGCGCTTGGCGCGGCCCTTGATGGTGATGAAGCCGGCAGCATCGATCGCCACGATGTCGCCGGTGTCGTGCCAGCCCTCGGGCAGCACTTCGAGCACGCCGGGATTTTCGGCCCTGAGATAGCCGAGCATCACGTTCGGGCCACGCACCGACAGGCGTCCGCCGTCCTCGATGCCCGGGACCGGATCGAGCCGGCTTTCCATCAGCGGCGAGAGGCGGCCGACGGTGCCGGGACGGTTGGCCATCGGCGTGTTCATGGCGAGCACGGGAGCGGTCTCGGTGACGCCGTAGCCTTCGAGAATGCGAATGCCGTAGCGCTCCATGAACACTTGCCGCGTGCGGTCCTTGACCGCCTCAGCGCCGGCGATCACGAGGCGCAGGGTGCGGAAGTCGTAAGCGTGCGCCGAGCGGGCGTAGCCGGTGAGGAACGTGTCGGTGCCGAACAGGATGGTCGCGCCGGTCTGGTAGATCAGCTCGGACACGATCCGATAATGCAGCGGCGAGGGATACATGTAGATCGGAATTCCCGCCAGCATCGGCATCATCATGCCCCCGGTCAGCCCGAACGAGTGGAACACCGGCAGCACGTTGAACACCTTGTCGTTGGCGTTGGCATCGACCCGCGCCAGCGCCTGCGCCGCGTTGGCGAGGATGTTGCGGTGGGACAGCACGACGCCCTTGGGCGTGCCTTCGGAGCCCGACGTGAACAGCACGACGGCCGGGTCGTTCGGCTGGCGCGCGACGCGCGGCGCGGTGCCGGCGAGCAGGCCCTTGATCTTGTCGGCGGTACCGATCGAGGCGCGGACGTCCTCGAGATAGACGACGCGCGCCTCCGCGGAGATTGCGGTCATCAGCTTGTCGAGCTTGCCCTTCTCGATGAAGGCTTTCGAGGTCAGCACGGTCTTGACCTGCGCAGCCTTCATGGCGGCGAGCACGTTGACCGGACCGGCCGAGAAGTTCAGCATCGCCGGCACCCGGCCGATGTTCTGCAGCGCCATGAACACGACGGCAACGCCCGCCGAGTTCGGCAGCAGCACGCCGACATTCTCTCCGATTGCGGTGCCGCTTTCCAGCTTGCGGCTCAGGACCTGCGCGCCGAGGATCAGCTTGCGATAGGTCAGCTTGGTCCCGAGCGCGTCCTCGATGATGACCTTGCCGGTGTCGCGGTCGCGATAGGCGTGTCCGAGCGCTTCGAACAGCGTGTGATCGAGCATGGCGTTCTTCACGAGCGCATCGATCATGACGTCCTGCAGCGCGGCGCCGGCGGCATTGCGGCGCGCCTTGCCCTTCAGCGTCTCATCGACGGGGAGCTTGACGGGCGGCAGGATGGTGACCGTGACCCGCGGAAACCAGGATCGCTTGATCTGGCTGGAGTTGAGATAGCTGAGATAGGAGCGCTGTGCGCCTTCGATCCGGACCGGCACCACGACGGCATCGGCCTTGTCTGCGATCATCGCGGTGCCGTCATACACCTTCATGAGCGACCCCGAGAC
>NZ_JAEMSD010000024.1:8331-29361 GCF_016462955.1 Bradyrhizobium sp.
GACCAGCTTGATCAGGTCGCGCGCGGCCAGCGGCTTGGTCGGGTCCATGGTGTAATGCTTGACCGCACGCAGGAACGGCTTGGCCCACCAGGCCTTGGCGATGCCGGTGTCGACTGCAAAGCTCGCGTCGATCGGCAGCACAGCGTGCAGCAGCGGGCCGTCGACCAGGCTGACGTGGTTGGGCGCGATCAGCATGCGCGTGCCGGGAGGCGGCAGGTTTTCGAGCCCCCGCACTTCGGTACGGAAAAGGGCGCGGAACAGAAGCCCGCCGGCATCGCGCACGCCTTCCTTCCCCCACTTGGTCAGCACGAACCAGACCGCGCCGAAGCTGGCAATCCCGAGTCCGAAGAAGATCCAGCCGATATGAAGGCCGGCCGCCTGCAGCAGCGCGACGAACAGCGAGCCGACCACCATGAAGGCGGCCTGCAGCACGTTGCCGGCGGCGATGATGCGGGCGCGTTCGGACGGTTGCGACCAGGCCTGGACCGCGGCAAAGGACGGCACGACGAACAGGCCGCCGCCGAATGCGAAGGCGACGAAGTCGGCCAGCATGCGCAGGCCGGCGAACGAGGTCGCAAAGCTCAGCGCGGTGATGTCCTGCCCCTTGGCGGTGACGCCGATGGCCCAGGCGAGATCGATGCCGGCAAAGCCCATGATGATGGCGCCGATCGGCACCAACGCGAGGTTGGGGCGGACATGGCTGAGGCTTGCGGCAAACAGCGAGCCGATCGCAATACCGATCGCGAAGATGGCAAGGCACAACGTCACCACGCCCTCGGTGCCGCCGACCACCTCCTTGATCAGCGCCGGCAGCAGCGACAACACGATGGCGCCCACCAGCCAGAACCAGGAGACGATCACGGTGCCGTCCCACAGCCGGCGGTCGGCGTAGAGCGTCCTGAGCAGGCCGAGCGTCGAGGTCCAGGGATTGGCATCGACGCGCAGGTCGGGCGCGGAGGGCGTCGTCTGCGGAATGCGAGCGGCGAACGCCCAGGACAACAGCGCCAGCGCGACCACGGCCGAGGCGACCCAGCCCATATGCGTCGAGCCGGCCACGAACTGGCCGCCGGCGACCGTGCCGAGCAGGATCGCCATGAAGGTGGCACCTTCGACCAGCGCGTTGCCGGTCGCGAGCTCGCCGAGTTCGAGCTGGTCCGGCAGCATGGCGTATTTCACCGGGCCGAACAGGGCGGCGATGGTGCCGAACAGCGCGAGCGCGGCGAACAGCAGCGGCACCGAATGCAGGAAAAAGCCGGCCGCGGCAAAGCAGGCGGCGAAGATCTCGACGAATTTGAGCCGCCTTGCGACGACGGATTTGACGTATTTGTCGGCGAGCTGGCCGCCGAGGCCGGACAGGATGAAATAGGGGAAGATGAAGACGGCGCCTGCGACCGTCACCAAGGCATCGCCGTGGCTCGTCGCCGCGCTGTAAAGCAGGATGATGACGAGTGCGTTCTTGAGCACATTGTCATTGAGCGCCGAGAAGAATTGCGCCCAGAACAGCGGCGCGAAACGGCGTGACGACATCAATTCCCTGATCATGACTAGTCCTGTTTTGGAAAGGCAGCCTGAGATTGTTACTTTGGCGGTAAAAAGCGTCACGACCGGAAGGGCAGGGGACGAGCAATGACAGGGCGGCGGTCGCCGGCCTGCTTTGTCCCCTCGATCCCTCTGATCCTGTTGGTCTCCAAGCGTTGTCGTTAGGTTCGCAAATATCTGGCCGCGGCCTGCTCCGGCGAGAGGCCGCGCCTGACCAGATATTGCGCCGGCGATGAGGAAAGGCTGAACCGTATCGCCGAGGTCTGGCGGGATCGGCCGCCGACATCGGGAGATGGTGAGTCCTTCCTTGCCACCGGATTTTGCATTCGAGCCGAGCAACTGCCAGCTGTGGGAATCAGGTGAGATGGGAGAGGTGGCGAAAGGGCGAGAAGCGGCCGAGCAGGCTGTATCGGCGGCCCTCCTGCCGGGCGCGCGAACGGCTCGCCCGCCACATCCGGAAGGTCGCCCGGCGTTCCGCGAGCACGCCGGCGACGTCGCAGGCATTTGCTATGCGATTGATCGGCGCCATCGCGAACCGCAGCACGGTCCGGCCGAAGCCGGTCACGAGAGCGGCGGCGTCATCGACGAAGGTGGCGGCGATATCAACAGCGAGGGTTTGCATTTTGCAGATCTCCTGGTTAATTTGAACAATGTTCACATGAGTAGCTCGAAAATGAACAATGTTCAAGAAGAATCGCCACGCGATCAGAAAAAATTCCGGCGCCGGCTCCAGATCATCGAGATTGCCCGCGGCGTCATCTCAGCTAAGGGACTGAGATCGTTGAAGGTTCGTGACGTCGCGGAGGCTGCCGGCTGCTCGGTCGGCAGCGTCTATAACGAGTTCGGGGACTTCGATGGCGTCATCCTGACCGTCAATCGGGAGACGGTTCAGGCGCTCACGGCGCGGCTGCGGGGCGTTCCGGCTGAGAATCCGGTCCGCCAGCTCTATGGCCTTGCCGCGACCTATCTCGATTTCTTTGCCGAGCACGCCAATCTGCTGCGCTCCCTGTTCGAGCATCGGATGGAGGACGACCGCCCCTATCCGGACGACATTCTTCAGATGGTCATGGATGCCTTCGCGCTGATGCATCCGCCCCTGGTGCGGCTGTTGCCGGATGCGGATGACGTGAAGATCGCGCTGCTCTCGCGCACGCTGTTTTCCGCGGTGCACGGCATCATCTCGCTCGGCCTCGAGGAGCGTATGGTGGCGGTGCCGCCGCAGATGCTGCGCCAGCAGATCGAGCAGTTCGTCGAGACCCATCTCGTCGGTCTCGGAATTCTGCCGCTGGGCGGGCGGCTTGCTTGATCGGGGCGGCCGAGCCATTACATCCGGCGCGCCGCCCGCCCGCTGACCTGGGTGGACTGAAGGTACAGTCGCGTATGGACTGAGGCGGCCGTGGCGCGTCTCGAGGCGATCAAGGCCGATGTGCTGGCGCGGCTGGGCAACGGTGACCTCAGTCTTGGCGACGTTGCCCAGCGCAACCGCGCCAGTGCGCGCTACGTGCAGATCCTGTTCGAGCGAACCGGCACCACGTTTTCAGAGTTCGTGCTGGAGCAGCGATTGCTCCGCGCCGCAAGGCTGCTCCGAGATCCCTTGCATCGCTCGCGCAAGGTGAGCGACATCGCGCATGTCGTAGGCTTCAACGACGTGTCCTACTTTCATCGCACGTTTCGGCGCCGGTTCGGCATGACCCCGAGCGACATGCGCCATCAGGCGCCGGCCGCTGAGGGGCCGTTGGCGGCATCCAAGAACTGAGGTCCGTCCAATTCTCTTCTCCGAAGGCCATCAGGCCCGCGCTGCGAGAGCTTCGCGAGGCTGCGGCGTAACGGCGACGACGCTTGGTCTCCCGCTCTCGACCTGAACGCGGTTGCGTCCTTTTTCCTTGGCCCGGTAGCAGGCGGCATCCGCGCACCGCATCGCATCCTCGAGCGTGGTGTTGCGGTCGGCGATGCAGGCGACGCCGATGCTGGCGGTCGCGACAAAGCAGCGGTCGTCCCAGGCGAAACTGAACTGCTCGAGCGATCTGCGCAAGCGCTCGGCGATGTCGGCGGCATCGAAAGCCGAGCATCGCGGCAGGATTAGGCCGAATTCGTCGCCGCCGAGCCGGGCCACCAGATCATCCGCATGTCGGCCCTGTTGCAGGAGGCGCGAGACCTCTCGGAGCAGGCGATCGCCGGCAAGGTGGCCGCAGCTGTCGTTGACGCCCTTGAACTGGTCGAGGTCGAGCAGGATCAGGCCAAGCGCACCCGCTGCGGGATTCTCCAGCTCGCTTTGCAAGCGCGCCTCGAAGGCGCGACGGTTGGAGAGGCCGGTCAACCAATCGTGCGAAGCCTGCCACGCCAGGCGCTCCTTCTCGGCATGCAAGGCCGTCTCGAACGCCTGGCGTTGCAAGACCAGCCGCCGCGTATGCCAGATCAGAAGCAGGATCAGCGTTGCCGCGCTGGCGACGTTGATGCAGGTCAGCATAACCTTGATCGCCCTCGAGCCTTCACCCAGGACGGTGGAAAAACGTTTGGCATGTACCGTGAACTGGGTGTTGAGCTCTGAGAGCCGAGACGACAGAAATTGCACGCGATCGTCTTGAATGGGACCGTTCGCCAGCTCCGACCGGATGAGCTCGCCGAATACGCTGAGCTCGAGCAAGATGGGATCGGTGGCTCTCCACTCCTGGATCGCTTCCTGCAGGAAGCTGACGCGGTTGAAGTAGCGGTACAGCCAGATCAGTCCCGACACATCCTCCGGATGGTTGCCGCCTTGCAGGAAGCCGATGCGGGCGGACTCGATGTCGACCGGATCGCGCTCGAGCGCCCAGCGCGCGAACTCGTCCCCGATGGGAACGGCGAGAGAGGCCTGGTACTGCGCGAACTGGCCCGGGTCACCCGAATGCAGGTAGAGATTGAGGAAATAGACGGCATTCTTCTGCGAGCGTGACCATAATGCCTCGCCTGCGACATAGGCTCGGACCGAGGACATCACCTCGAGACTGAACCCCGCGATCGCCGCCTGGAGCAGGACGACCATCACGAAAGGCGACACGAGCTTGATGACGTGAAGGAAGCTGTGTCCCTTCATCGACGTTGATGTTCTGCCAAACACCCTGGCGTTCCCCAAATCGCGCAATGCCCCCGACGGAGCGCTGCATCTGCAACCTGAACTAGAGGCGACGGTTGCTTAACTCGACCTGAAAATCGCGAATGACTGCGCCGTAAGGTGAAAGCAATGTAAGGTGGATGTGCGCAGATCGTTTCAAATGCCGATCAACCGATACCGGAGCGGTATCGGCGATGAGCGCTACACGCGCGCCATCGTGGTGATGCGCGTGTTGTCAGACCAGCACCGGCTTGCGCACGCGCCCGGCGTCGCCGAACACGCGCAGGTAACGCTCGATCTCCGAGGGCAGGCCGGTCGCCTTCTCCGGATTGTCCGATAGCTTGACGGCCGGCTGGCCGTCGACCGACGACACCTTGCAGACCAGCGAGATCGGATCGAGATTGAACGAGCCGTCCGGCGTGCAGCCGACGAAGTCGTTGGTGAGGTTGGTGCCCCAACCGAAGGAGAGCCGCACCCGCCCGGCGAAGTGGTGATAGGTCTCCTCGATCGAACCGACGTCCATCGCGTCGGAGAAGACCAGCAGCTTGTCCGCGGGATTGCGGCCCTTCTTCTGCCACCACGCGATGATCTCCTCGCCGGCCTGGATCGGCGGCGCGCTGTCGGGGCGGAAGCCAGTCCAGTCGGCGACCCATTCCGGCGCATCGCGCAGGAATGCCTTGGTGCCGAAGGCGTCCGGCAGCGCGATCAGGAGATTGCCGCCATAAGTCTGGCGCCACTGGTCGAGAATGCGATAGGGCGCCCAGCGCAATTCCTCGTCGTCCCTGGCGAGCGCGGCCGCGACCATCGGCAGCTCGTGCGCGTTGGTGCCGATGGCTTCGAGATCGTTGTCCATCGCAAGCAGCACGTTGGAGGTGCCGATGAAGGATGAGCCGAGGCCTTCCTTCACCGCCTCGACGCACCAGCGCTGCCAGAGGAAGCCATGACGGCGGCGGGTGCCGAAGTCGGACAGCCGCAAATTCTCCAGCTTGCGCAGCCGCTCCACCTTGGTCCAAAGCTTGGCCTTGGCGCGGGCATAGAGCACGTCGAGCTCGAAGCGGCCGCGGCCCTTCATCGCCGCACGCGAACGCAGCTCGTTGAGGATTGCGAGCGCCGGAATCTCCCACATCGTGGTGTGGGTCCACGGGCCATGGAAATGCAGCTCGTATTGGCCGTCGACCTTGTGCAGCTCGTACTCAGGCAAGCGGAATTCCGCCAGCCAGCGGATGAAATCCGCCGAGAACATGTGGGTCTTGCCGTAGAAGGTGTTACCGGCCAGCCAGATCAGCTCTTTCTTGCTGAAGCGGATGGTACGGGCGTGGTCGAGCTGGGCACGCAGCTCGCTTTCGTCGATGATCTCGGCGAGACGCACATGGCGCGAGCGGTTGATGACCGAGAAGGTCACCTGCTGATTCGGGTAATCCTCCCGAATCATCTGCAACATCAATAGCTTGTAGAAGTCGGTATCAAGCAGGCTGCGGATGATGGGATCCAGCCGCCAGCTGTGATTGTAGGTCCGGCTCGCAATGTCGGTCACTGTCATGGCGGGATTTTAGCGCGGCTCTCCCTGCGCAACCAGTGGGTTTGGGAAGGTCAGTCTTGCGGAAGACGGCACTTGGTATCAGGATTTGGCGGCCGTCGCCGCAACGGCCTCGAGCTGGGCCCTGACCCAGCGATGGGCCGGGTCCTTCTGGTAGCGTTGGTGCCAGACCATGAACATCGGCAATTCGGCCAGCGTCCGCGTGCGCGACGCCAGCGGGATCGGGGTCTGGGCAAAGCCCCGCATCACGCCGGGTGCGAGCAGGCTTGGCATGCTCGCCAGCATCTGCGAGCCCCGCAGAAAGGACGGCACGCCCGAGAAGCTCGGCACGGAGATCGCGATGTCGCGGTGAAGCCCGTTCGCGGCCAGCCGCCGGTCGAAGTCGAGCCGCTCGTTGTCGGTATAGACCACGGTGATGTGGCGCGCCGCGAGGTAGGCGTTGCGGCTCGCCGGCGCGGCCCGTGCCTTGGCGTCGTAGTAGCAGACGTAATGATCTCGCAGCAGCCGCTTTTGCACGATGTCGACGCCGGACGGCGGCAGCGGCGTGATCAGGAGGTCGCAGCGGTTCTCGCGCAACATCGCGGGCGAAGGCGATTGCGAGGGAATCACGCGCAGGTTCAGGCTCTTCACTTGCGCGGCAACGTGGTCGAAGAACCGCGGCAGCAGCAGGTCGCGCTGGAAGTCGTTGGCGGCGACCGTCAGCGAGAGCTGCGCGCGCGGCGGCTCGAACGTGACGCCGCCGGCGAAGCTGCGCATCTCGTCGATCAGCGCGCGTGCCTTGGTCGCCAGCGCCTGGGCGTGCGCCGTCGCGACGATGCCGCGACCGGATTTCGCGAACAGCGGATCGCCTGCGATCCGCCGCAGCTTGTTCAAGCCGTGGCTGACGGCAGACTGGGTGAGGCCGAGCCGCGTCGCTGCCGCCGTCACCGAGCCTTCTTCCAGCACCGCCAGGAACAGCTCGAGGGCGTGGCCGTCGAGGGTCAAATGATCGATTTCCTTCATGCAATTCATTATAATTCATCTATTTATCTTGAGAATAGGGCGGCTCATGATCTCTCGATAAGCCGCGTCCGGGTCCGGGCGCCCCAGGGAGAGACAACGCCGATGAACGTCCAGGCGCCAGCCTTGCAGGATTCCCGCCTCAACCGCCCCGAGCCTTTCAGGCCGAGCGACGGCGGCTTCTTCCAGCGCGATCGTTCGATCCATCCGCCGGCGCATGCGCCGGGGTACAAGTCCTCGGTGCTGCGCTCGCCACGCCAGTCGCTGCTGTCGCTGGAGACCTCCATCTCTGAGATGTCAGGGCCCGTGTTCGGGCACAACGATCTCGGCCCGCTCGACAATGATCTGATCCGCAACTACGCCAAGGACGGTGATCCCATCGGCGAGCGCATCATCGTGCACGGACGCGTGGTCGACGAAACCGGTCGGGGCGTCCCGAATACGCTGGTCGAGTTCTGGCAGGCCAATGCCGGCGGCCGCTACCGGCACAAGAAGGACACTTATCTGGCGCCGATCGATCCGAATTTCGGCGGCTGCGGCCGCGCGCTGACCGACGACACCGGCTACTACTATTTCCGCACGGTGAAGCCGGGACCGTATCCCTGGCGCAACTACGTCAACAGCTGGCGCCCCGCGCACATCCACTTCTCGGTGTTCGGGTCGGGCTTTGCGCAGCGGCTGATCACGCAGATGTATTTCGAGGGCGATCCGCTGATCCCGGTGTGCCCGATCCTGACGACGATCCCGGACAAGGATGCGCTCGACCGACTCGTGGCGCCGCTCGACCTCAACGCCTCGACGCCGTTCGATTCGCTGGCCTACCGCTTCGACATCGTGCTGCGCGGCCAGCGCTCCACCTAATTCGAAAATCGCACCGCGGGGAACTGAGCCCATGCCGCAGCCGCTCGACTACCTCAAGGAGACAGCTTCGCAAACCGCGGGGCCCTACGTCCATATCGGCCTGATCCCGGCCATGGCCGGCTTCGACATTTTCGAAAAGAATTTCTCCAACGTGCTGGTGACGCCGAACACCAAGGGCGAGCGCATCACGCTGGAGGGCAGGGTGCTAGACGGCACCGGCACGCCGCTGCGCGACGTGCTGCTGGAGATCTGGCAGGCCAATGCGGCCGGCCGATACAACCATCCGGCGGACCGTTCGGCGGGCGCACTTGAAGAGGACTTTCGCGGCTGGGGCCGCGCCGGCTCCGACTTCGACAGCGGCCTCGTCACCTTCGAGACCATCAAGCCGGGCGCGATCACCGATAAAGCGGGGCGGAAGTGCGCGCCGCATGTCAATGTCTGGATCGTCGCGCGCGGCATCAACATCGGCCTCAACACGCGACTTTACTTCTCGGACGAGGAGGCCGCCAACGCCGCCGACCCCGTGCTCAACCTGATCGAGCAGCCAGTGCGCCGCAAGACGTTGATCGCAACCCGCTGCGAGCGTGCCGGCAAGGTCGTGTATTCCTTCACGGTCAATCTGCAGGGGCCGGACGAGACGGTGTTCTTCGACGTCTAAGCCATGCGATCGGCCTCACCGAAAGATGAGGCCGATCCAAGCTAGAAGGCCGTCGGTCCGACGGCCCCGATCCAGTGTTTGACCTTGGTGGGATCCTCTTCGTCCATGTAGAAGAAATGGACCATCGTCGGCTGCACGGGCGCGACGTTGGGATCGTCGAAGCGCATTGATACCTCGCCGCGAAAGATCTTGAGCAGGGGGCTGTCCCAGTACTCGATCACATCATGGAGCGCGGTGACGCCGCGATCGATGAACTGCCGAAGATTGCTACGGATCGTCTCACGGCCGTGCCAGTCCGCGGCGCCGAGATTGCAGATCGCATCCTCGGCGAAGCAGTCGAAACCCTTGCCGAAGGTCTTGTCGTCGATTTCTCTCCACATCGCGAGCAGCCATTCCGGCGGCGCCGTCTTGGTGAAGGTCTTCGTGCTCATCGTTGTCTCTCTCGAATGCGGGGGGCTTCCGGAAATCACTCTCGAGTGGGGACGATCCCAAGTCGCGACGCGACGCGCCTGGCCGTCGCCTCGCGCTGTGCGGTGATGTCGGCCACCGCGCGCCTTGCCTGATCGAGGATGGCGCCGGGCGCGCGCTCCGGCGTGCCGCTGTCGAACGGCGGCTCGGGCGCATATTGCATGTAGAGCTGGATCGCGCGCGCGGCATCGTCGCCGCGCAGCTCGGCAGCGAGCCGTAGTGCGCCGTCAATTCCGGCGGTGACGCCGGCGGCGAAGATCCAGGTCCCATCCACCACGACGCGCTCGTTGACCGGAATGGCGCCGAGCAACGGCAGCAGGTGGAATGAGGCCCAATGGGTCGTTGCCCGCCGTCCCCTGAGCAATCCGGCCGCGCCGAGCAGCAGGGCGCCGGTGCAGACCGAGAATACGCTGCGCGCACCCGCTGCCTGTTGCGTGATCCAGGCCAGGATCTCCTCGTTCTCCATCAAGGCTTCCTGACCGAAGCCGCCGGGCACATGCAGCACGTCGAGCTTCGGTGCTGCTGCCAGCGTTGCATCTGGAGTCAATTGCAGGCCCTTGACGTCGCGGACAGGGTCGGTCGTCTTGGCGTAGACGCGATAGGTCGCATTCGGGATACGCGAGAGCACTTCGAAGGGGCCCGTCAGATCGATCTGGTCGAGGCCATCGAACAGCAGGGATCCGATTTGCAGGTGCGTCTCTGGTAGGATCATGGGTCGTCCTCAATTCGCAGCTGGACAGGGGCAACCTAACGGGTCAGGCTGTGGCCAAGATGCCAAAGTCCCCTCGTTTCCCGCCAAACTCGCGATCACATGCCGTGCGCCCAGCCGCGGCCCAGGCCGCCCGTGTTATCGAAGTGCTGGCCTATCCGGCGGTGCAGTTGCTGGATGTGACAGGGCCGCTCCAGGTGTTCGCGACCGCCAACGAGCAGATCGTGCAGGCCGGCGGAACCGCACCTTACGTCCTGCGTGTCGTGGCAAAGGATCGCGCGCGCGTGGCGGCCTCGTCGGGGCTGGAAGTCGTAACCGACGCATTGCCGCGCAGCACTGCCGCGCTGGATACGCTGGTGGTCGCGGGCGGTCCCGGCGTCGACCTCGCTGCTGCCGATCCGGCGCTGCTCGCTTGGCTGCGCCGGCGCGTGAGGAAGGCGCGCCGTGTGGCGTCAGTCTGCACCGGAGCATTCCTGCTCGGCGCATCGGGTGCGCTCGACGGGCGGCGCGCGGTCACGCACTGGTCGTACTGCGCCGAGCTCGCGCGGCGGTTTCCCGCCGTACGCGTCGAATCCGATCCGATCTTCGTGCGCGACGGCGCAATGTGGACGTCCGCAGGCGTGACGGCTGGCATCGACTTGGCGCTGGCGCTGGTAGAGGAGGATCTGGGCCGCACGACGGCGCTGGCGGTGGCACGCTATCTCGTCGTCTTCCTCAAGCGGCCGGGAGGGCAGGCGCAGTTCAGCGAGACACTGTCCTTGCAGTCGGCCGAGGACGAGTTCGGCGCCCTGCACGATTGGATCATCGAGCATCTTTCCAGCGATCTTTCGCTTTCCAGACTGGCCAATCAGGCCGGCATGAGCGAGCGCAGTTTCAGCCGGCACTATGCCAGAGCGACCGGACAGACCCCGTTGCGCGCAATCGAACGGCTGAGGGTGGAGGCCGCCCGACGGATGCTGTCGGAGACGCGCCTGCCGATGAAGCGGATATCCCAGCGCTGCGGTTTTGGATCGGAGGAGACGATGCGCCGCAGCTTCCTGCGCGTGCTGTCGACGGCGCCGCAGGACTATCGCCGCCGGTTCGGCGTCTGAAGCCGATTGGTCGAGGGGTCTATTCGCCGCCATGGAGCCGCGCACGAAACGCGCGCGGCGATACGCCCGTGGCCGCGGCGTAGACCCGGCTGAAATAGGCGGGATCGTCGAAGCCGAGCGCATAGGCAATCGTCGAGACCGGCAGGTTGGTGTAGACGAGGTTGCGCCGCGCCTCGCGGACCAGGCGGTTGAGGATCAGATGCGAGGCCGTGTCGCCGGTCGCAGCGCGCGTCACCCGGTTGAGGTGAGTGGGCGTGATCGACATGGCTCTGGCATAGTCGGCGACGCTCCAGCGCTCCAGATGATGCTGCTCCAGCAGGGCTTCGAAACGGCGAAACAGTCCGGTCTGCGCCGTGCCGCTGCCGCCGCTTTCGCTCGCGAGGGCGCGGGCCACCAGCCCCATCATGGCCGATGACAGGGCGCGCAGCACATGGGCCCGGCCAA
Organism: Bradyrhizobium sp.; assembly: GCF_016462955.1. Lineage (GTDB taxonomy): Bacteria > Pseudomonadota > Alphaproteobacteria > Rhizobiales > Xanthobacteraceae > Bradyrhizobium. The sequence goes on from NZ_JAEMSD010000024.1 coordinate 19,729, forward strand.
AGTCGCGCGCGGCATGCTCGGCGAAGATCTGCTTCATCATCGCGCGAATCTGCGGCGTGCCGCGTACCACCGCCGATTGCGACAGGGCGCCCCGCAATCCCTCGGCGGCGAGCAGCGCTTCGTCGAGGATTTCCGCAGCGATCGTCAGGACCCAGCCTTGCGTATTCGGCTCGAAGCCGAAGCCATGGACATGGCCGACGGGCACGTTGACGATCTGCATCGGCCTCAAAGATACCACGCGACCGTCGAGTGTTGCTTCGCCGCCGCCGCGCTCGATCAGCAGCACCTGGTGCAGCCGGGCATGGCGGTGCACGGCCAGCGTCCAATCGTGCAGCACCGAGCGGGCCGCAATGGTCTCGCAATGCACGACGTCGGGCAGGTCGCCGGATTCCCCGAACAGATTGTAGACCCGGATTGCCGGGGCGGGGGCTGCGTTTCTCATGTTCGAATAGTACAAGACAATGGCGAAACCCTCCATCGGTTTGCGGCGCGACTTCTGCAAAAAAGTGCCGACGGGAGGACGCAAAAATGAAAGTTCAGGTCTGTATCATCGGCGGTGGCCCGTCCGGGCTGCTGCTATCCCAGCTCCTGCACCTCAAGGGCATCGACACGATCGTGCTGGAGAAATACAGCCGCGATCACGTCCTCGCCCGCATCCGTGCCGGCGTGCTCGAGCACGGCTTTGCCGAACTGATGCGCGAGGCGCAGTGCGGCGAGCGGATGGACCGCGAGGGCGAGATCCATCGGGGGTTCGAGATCTCCCATGACGGCGTGCTCTCGAAAATTGACCTGCACAAGCATTCCGGGGGCAATTCGGTGCTGGTCTACGGCCAGACCGAGCTGACGCGCGACCTCTACGAGGCGCGCGACCGGCTCGGCGGCAAGGTCGTGCATGATGCGCAGGATGTGACGCCGCACGATCTGACGTCGGACCGTCCTTACGTCACCTATCGCTCGAACGACGAGACGGTCCGCGTCGATTGCGACTACATCGTCGGCGCTGATGGTTTCCACGGCGTCAGCCGCAGGTCGATCCCGAAGGACGTGCTGCGCGAATATGAGAAGGTCTATCCGTTCGGCTGGCTCGGGGTGCTATCGCGCACCAAGCCGGTATCGCCCGAGCTGATCTATGTGAAGCACGCGCGCGGCTTTGCGCTCTGTTCGCTGCGCTCGCAGGTGCTCAGCCGCTACTACATCCAGGTGCCCTTGACCGACAAGGTGGAGGACTGGAGCGATGACGCGTTCTGGGCCGAGCTGAAGCGCCGCCTGCCGGAGGAGGTTGCCGGCCGCATGATCACGGGTCCGTCGATCGAGAAGAGCATCGCCCCGTTGCGCAGTTTCGTCGCCGAGCCGATGAGCTATGGCCGCCTGTTCCTCGCCGGCGATGCCGCGCATATCGTGCCGCCGACTGGCGCGCGCGGGCTGAACAGCGCCGCGTCCGACATCTATTATCTCTATCACGCTCTGCTCGCGCATTATCAGCGCAGCGATGATTCAGGCCTTGCAGGCTATTCCGCCAAGGCGCTCGCCCGGATCTGGAAGGCGCAGCGCTTCTCCTGGTGGATGACGATGATGCTGCACCGCTTCCCCGACCGGATCGACTACGAGGACCGGCTGCAGCAGACGGAGCTGGACTATCTGCTCTCGTCCGAGACCGCGCAGCGCCTGCTCGCGGAGAATTATGTGGGGCTGCCGTTCTAGGGAATGATCTCGCCAACGTGAGTGCTGCCGTCCCTTTTCCCACAAGGGGAGAGGGATGAAGGCGCGCGTGGCTGATACGCTACTTTCCTTCCAGCGTATTGACCGGTGTCCAGTCCGGCGGCGGCGGAGTCTCAGTCAGCGCTTTCGCACGCTTGGCAAACCGAGCTGACGCAGGATCGGTCTTCGCGATGCCGTCGAACGCATCAGCCGCCTTCGCAAACTTCTTCGCCCGCCAGCACGCCAATCCCTCCGCATATGCTGCCGCCACCTTCGCTTGCTCTGCGGTCTCCGCACCCGCTTCCGCCAGCGGTTCGAAAACCCTGATCGGCTCGCCGCGGCCCTGCACACGGATCGCGTCGAGCTCGCGCCAGGCGAAAGTGTCGCCGGTCTGCGCCATCGTGGTCTCGGACGCCATGATCGCGGTGCCGTAATATTTGTTGGCGCCCTCGAGCCGCGAGGCGACGTTCACGGTGTCGCTCATGACGGTGTAGTTGAAGCGGCGGCGCGAGCCGATGTTGCCGACCACGGCTTCGCCGCTGTTGAGCCCGATGCGGTGCGACAGGCCGTGGCCGGCGAAAGCGGGATGGCCGGCATTGAGCTCCGCCAGCGTTTCGTGGCACTTCAGCGCGGCGCGAACCGCATTGGTCGCGTGGGCGGGATCGTCGGCCGGCGCGCCGAACATGGCGACGATGGAATCGCCGATATATTTGTCGACATAGCCGCCGTGGCTTTGGATGATGTCGGTCATGGCGGACAGATATTCGTTCATCAGCGTCACCAGCTCGACCGGCGTCATGGTTTCCGCAATCGAGGAGAAGCCGCTGAGGTCAGAGAAGAGCATGGTGACGTTGCGCATCTCGCCGCCGAGCGCCGGCATCTTGCCGGAGGCGATCATGGTCTCGATGACCTCGGGCGCGAGATAGTAGGCAAAGCTCCTGCGCAGGAAGCGCTCGTCGCGATCGGCCAGCACGAAGCGGTAGCCGATCATCGTCGCGAGCGCGGCAAGGCTCGCGAGCACAGGCTCGGTCAGAGGCAGCGCCAGTGCGTGGACGAACGCGCCGACCGCGACCGCGGCGTAAGCGGCGGTGAGGCCTAGCCAGGCAGCCAGCGCAGTGCCCGGCGCCAGCATGCAGGCCGCGCACGCGACAACGAGTGCGAACACGACCGTGAGAAGGGTCCGCGCGGGAAAGCCGAGCTCGGTCACGGCATCGCGCTCGATCAGGTTTCGGACCGCAGCGGCGTGCACGAACACACCGGCGACGTCGCTGCGCGCCTTTTGCGCGGTGCTGGCGGGCGCGGGCAGGGCACATTGTGCCCCCGGCGTCCCGTCATGGCCGCCGGACAGGCGCATCGAGGTGAGCTTGCGGTCCTCGAAGTTGAGGATGGTGCCGAGCAGCACGACCTTGCCCTCGAAGGCGCGGCGGAAGAAGTCGCGGTCGCCTTTTTCGACGCAGGCACGCAGATCGGCAAAGGAGAAGGTCGGAACGTCGCGGCCGAGGCCGCGGAAGTTGAGCGTCAGCGTATTCGGCACGGCGCTCGGGATTGCGTAGCCCGACAGCTCGGCCGCGCCGGATGGCGCAATCTCCACCTTCGCGCCGAGCGCGCGCGCGGCGAGCTCGACCGCCATCGTGGGCACCGTCTGGCCATCGATGGAGAAGCTGAGCGGCATCCGCCGGATGACATCGTCCGCGTCGGTGTGGACATTGAGCGCACGGACGTTGTTGCGCACCGCCAACCGCTGCGCACGGTAGGGCGATTCTGGATGGTCGTTGCTCAGGATCTCGCCGAGCACCAGCTTGCCGTTGTCCGAGATCTGCCGCAGCGCGATCAGATAGTCCCGGTCGAATCCCCGCATGCGGGCACCGAGCGGAGCGTCGCCAAAGGGAATCTCGGACTGCTCCATCGAATTCTTGAAGATGACGTCGAAGCCGATCACCTTGGCGCCGCCCTCGCTGATGCTGGCGAGCACCCGGCCGATCTCGCGAGTCCAGGTCTGCGTCGGCGATCCCTTGAAGGGCGGCGTGTCGTAGGTCTCTCCATCGATCGCCACGACGACGACCGGCGATGTCGCGGGATCGCGGCGCTCGCCGGCCAGCTTGCCGCGCAGCGCCGTGAGGAGGTCGAGGGAGAGACCCTGCAGCGTCTGCAGCGGTGGCGAGGTGAAGATCGCGCCCGCAAGCAGCGCGATCAGGATCGCCACAATGATGTCCCGTCCCCCGATCCGCCGCATCGCACCGTCGCTGAGCGTCTATTCGAGACGCAGCAGGCGGCCGATGATCGGGGTCGGCGAGGAGGTGGCGCTGGCGTCGATCTGGAAGGTGTAGCGCTTGGCCCCGAGAATGGCGAGGTAGCTCCCGCCCGGCGTCAGGGTCTTCCCGGCCTTGCCAAAATCATAGAACTTGCCGCCGACCATGGCGTCGCCCTTCAGCGGTACGCTGATCGTGGGCTCCTTGCCGTCGGTCCGCTCGATCACCAGCGTGCCGCCGGCTTTGGCCTGCACCAGTGGCGAGACGCCGTAGAGCGTCGGCAGCTTGGCCGGCGCGGCCTTGGCGTCCGACCGCACGGTGCGGAAGGTCGTTGCGGCACTCTGGTTCGCTTCGCGCTCGGACAGCTTGGTCGCATTGGTATCGCAGGGCACCCTCTCCCGCTTGACCTCGCCCAGCTGCACGGTGCTCTGCTCGGCGCCGATCAGGACCACTCCCTCGCTGATGGTCTCGCGCTGGCAGGATTTCAGGTAGCTGAGCGTGATGCTGGCCTTGGGGCCGAGCTTGATGATCTTGCCCGGCGCCACATAGTCCATGAACGCGATGCCGTCGACCTTGCCCTGGACGTCCTCGACGATAGCTGCAGGCGTCTCAGCCAAAGCCGGGGTCGCAAGGCAGAACGCGCCGACACAGGCGCCGATCAGGCTTTTCATGGGAATTCTCATCCAATTCGACGATGCTCTGGTGCCCCGTCCTGGTTCGATGCCTAGCAGCAGGACGCCGGGGCAAGTGTGACCAGAATCACTCTTGGTTCTTGGTGCCAGTTTAGCAGGAACAGGTTCAAACCGGCGACCGAGAAAAAGGCCGCTGCGGCAAGATGTTGGCGGGGGTCGTCTCAGGCGGTCGGGACCGCGGCCGAATGATCCTCGCCTGAAAGGCTCTCGGCCGCATTCTCCATAGATGGAGCGAGGGGGGCCTCACTGCTTTGACCAGGAATCGTCCGCTGACCGCCGGCGATCGCGACCACCTCGTCCCAGCGCGACAGAAAGGCCCCGACACAGGCCGGGTCGAACTGCCGTCCCGCGTTCTCGGCGAGGTAGCTGCGAGCCGCCTCGAGCGGCATCGGCTCCTTGTACGGCCGCCGCGTCGTCAATGCGTCAACGACGTCGGCCACCGCGACCACGCGTGCGGCGACCGGGATTTCATCCGCCTTGAGGCCGTTCGGATAGCCCGCGCCGTCCCAGCGCTCGTGATGGCCTGCGGCGATCTGCGCGCCGAGCCGGATCAGCTCGCAGCTGGAATCGGCCAGGATCCGCTCGCCGATCGTCGCATGCGTCCGGATTACCGCCATCTCTTCGTCGCTGAGCTTACCCGGCTTGAGCAGGATGTGGTCGGGAATGGCGACCTTGCCAACGTCGTGCAGGGGCGCAGCCAGATAGATGTCGCGGCACAGCCGGGAGGGCAAGCCGAGCTGCTCGGCGATGACGCGGCTGTACCTGGCTACCCGCAACGTGTGCTCCCCGGTGTCGTTGTCGCGGTACTCGACCGCGAGCGCCAGCCGCAGGATGATCTCCTCCTCGCGCTCGCCGAGCTTTCGTGTGGCCGCTGCGACGTCGCTGGCCAGATGCGCGGCGCGGTCGTTGAGCTTGCGCACAGCTGCACCAAGCTGAACCAAATTCCGAAGACGCACCGTCATCTCGAGGCTTTGTCGCTGCTTGGGCAGGAAATCGGTTGCACCAGCCTGCAGCGCTTCCATCTTGAGGTCATCGGTTTGATGCGACGTGATCATCGCGATCGGGATGTCGGCGCAGCCGGGAAGCTCGCGGAAGCTGCGGATGAAGCTGATGCCGTCCATATGCGGCATCTCGTAGTCGACCAGCACCAGATCGAAGACGCGCTCCTGCGCGCAAGCCAGCGCCTCCACGGGATCGAGCAAGGCGGTGACCTCGACCAGACCGTCGGCCTCGATATGACGTTTCAGGAAGTTGAGGACGGAGCGGCTGTCGTCAACCAGGAGTGCTTGGGTCAGCATCTGTCGGCCGGGCTCTGTTCGCTGGCGAAGGCAAGAACCCCAGCCATAACCCAGGCGCGTTTAACGCGAAGCAAATGCCGTTGCAGAGAGGTGAGAGACGCCGGGAATATGCGTGCCTCGCACGAGATTTCAGCAGTCCGCCCACCTTGCATGCAACGACGCGAACCCTCTGAAAGTGTGACCCGTAGTTGTACGGATGCTCGCGTTAGGAGTTTGCTCACTCGACTCAAACAAAACGTGTAGCGGGATTCTTAGCAAAGGCGGGGCAGCGATGGCGCTCAATCCGACGGAGCCTAAATGGTCGTTGCGGTTACCCGCGGACTGCAGCATCGCAGCCATTCGCAACGTCTATGAGCTCATTCGCGAGGCTTTCGGCCGGCAGGAGCGACTCGAGATCGATTGCTCGAGCGTCGACAAGGCCGACGTGACCTCGATCCAGCTTCTGCTGTCGACCGCCAAGACGGGCGAGGCCCAAGGCCGTCCGGTGGTCCTGACCTCCTTCTCGCAGTCTCTGCGCAATACGCTTCGCCGCGCGGGCTTCGCCAGCGATGCGATGCTCGATCAGCATCTCCCGCAAAAGAAAGATGGCACCTGATGGCCACGATTCTCACGGTCGACGACTCCCCCAGCATTCGGCAAATGATCAAGGTCGTGCTCGAGCCGGCCGGTCACAACGTGATCGAGGCGGGCGACGGCGCCCAGGGGCTCGCCAAGGCGCAAGCTGCCAAGCTCGATCTCGTCATCACCGACCTCAACATGCCCGTCATGAACGGGCTGGAGCTGATCCGCGCATTGCGCAAGCTGCCGAGCGCCGTCGGCATGCCCATCGTGTTCCTGACCACCGAATCCAACGAGACGGTGAAGCAGGAAGCCAAGAGCGCCGGCGCCACCGGCTGGATCACCAAGCCCTTCAAGCCCGAGCAGTTGCTCTCCGTGGTCGCCAAGCTGGTGCGCGCATGAGTGCAATGGATCCGACCGAGATCTTCCGCCAGGAAGCCAGCGAGCTGTTCGAGGTTCTGGAAGGGGCCCTGCTCGACCTCGGTCAGCGTCCCGACGACCGCGAACTGGTCGATTCCGCCTTCCGCGCCCTGCATACGATCAAGGGATCGGGCGCCATGTTCGGCTTCGACAAGGTCGCCTCCTTCACACACGAGTTCGAGACCGCCTTCGACCGCGTCCGCAAGGGCGAGATCAAGCCGACGCAGGAGCTGATCTCGGTCGCGCTGGCCGCCAAGGACTACATCCGCGCGCTGATCGAGGATCCGCAGTCGACCGACGACATCATCGGCGAAGCCATCCTCGACGACCTCAAGCGCTTCGTTTCGTTCGACCAGCCTGCCGCACCCGCCGTTCAGATCGCCGAGGCGCCGCCGTTGGTCCCCGGCGACAGCAAGCAGGCCGGCTGGCACCTGTACCTTGAATTCGAATCGCACGTTCTGCGCAACGGCTCGAATCCGCTCGATCTGCTGGAAGATCTTTGCAAGCTCGGGCCCTGCTTCGTGGTCCCGGTCACGGACGGCATCCCGTTCCTCGACGAGATGGAGCCGGAAGACTGCTATCTGAAGTGGGACGTCAAGCTGCACGCGGCCTGTGACAAGGACGCGATCGACGACGTCTTCATGTTCGTCCAGGACGAGATGAAGCTGACGCTCGCGCCGCTGGAGCAGGTCGAAGCGCCCGCGCCGGGACCCTTGTTCCGGCTTCTCGACGAAGAACCCGCGCCAACGGCCGAGACGGTCGTGGCGGTGGCCGAGGCGGCTCCAGCACCCGTTGCCGAGCAGCCCGCTGCAAAAGCAGAGCCGAAGACGGAAACTGCTAAGGCCGAAGCGGCGACCGAGCCGAAAGCCGAGATCAAGCGCGAAGCGGCGCCGGCCAAGCGCGACGACGTCAAGCAGGAGCGCGGCATCGCCACCGTCCGCGTCCAGGCCGAACGTCTCGACGAGCTGATGGACCGTGTCGGCGAACTCGTCATCGCCCAGGCGCGGCTGACCCAGCTCGCTTCGTCCGGCTCCGACCTCTCGATCAAGATGATCGCCGAGGAGATCGAGCGCCTTGCCTCTTCCCTGCGCGACACCACGATGGGCGCGCGCATGGTGCCGATCGGCTCCCTGTTCGGCCGCTTCCGCCGCCTCGTGCACGACCTGTCGCGCGATCTGTCCAAGCCGGTCGAATTCGTCACCACGGGCGAGGATACCGAGCTCGACAAGACCATGATCGAGTGCCTGGCCGATCCGCTGGTGCACCTGATTCGCAATGCCATCGACCACGGCATCGAAGACAACGCCACGCGCGCTGCCAATGGCAAGACCGAGCAGGGCCGCATCGAGCTCGCCGCCGTGCATTCCGGCGCGCAGGTGCTGGTCACCGTGAAGGACAATGGCGGCGGTCTCAACACCGCGCGCATCCGCGCGAAGGCGGAAGAGCAGGGCCTGATCGCGGCCGGCGCCGTGCTGACCGACCACGAAATCCACCAGTTCCTGTTCCATCCGGGCTTCTCGACCGCCCAGACCATCTCGGCGCTGTCGGGCCGCGGCGTCGGCATGGACGTGGTCAAGCGCACCATCGAGAACATGCGCGGCTCGATCGATTTGTCGACCAGGCCGGGCCAGGGCACCACCGTGACGCTGCGCCTGCCGCTGACCCTCGCGATCATCGAGGGTCTGCTGATCCGGGTCGGAGAAGGCCGCTACATCATTCCGCTGCCGGCGGTCGAGGAGTGTGTTGAGCTGACGGCCGAGGACGAACGCTCGCGCGGCCGCAACTTCCTCAATGTGCGCGGCAATCTCGTGCCCTTCCTGCGCTTGCGCGACATTCTCTCGGTCGACGGTTCGCCCGACCAGCACCAGAAGACCATCATCATCTCGACCGGCGAGACGCAGGTCGGCCTCGTCGCCGACCAGATCATCGGCAACCACCAGACGGTGATCAAGTCGCTGTCGAAGTTGCATTCGGACGTGACCATCTTCTCCGGCGCGACCATTCTCGGCGATGGCACGGCAGCCCTGATCCTGGACGTCGCCCAGCTCGTCGCTTTGGCGCAGTCGAAGGTCGAGAAGCACATCAGCGAGGCGGCGTGATGAACCAGCAGCAGGCGGACGCAATGCAGGTCGTGATGATCGGCCTCGGTGACGAGAAGTTCGCGCTCGACGCCGGGCTGGTGCGGGAGATCATCGATCCCGTGCCGGTGACGAAGGTCGCGGGCGCGCGCGATTTCGTGCCCAGCGTGATCAACGTGCGCGGCAACGTCATCCCTCTCGCCGATCTGCGCATCCGGTTCGGCATGCCGCAGACCGACAGCTCGGCCGATTCGCGCATCGTCGTCATCGAGATCGAGATCGAGAACGAGCCGGTTCTCGTGGGCGTCACCGCGGACAAGGTTTACGAGGTCACGGAGATCTCCCAGGCCGACGTGCAGCAGACGCCGCGGGTCGGAATGCATTGGAAGCCGGAATACATCCGCTTCATCACCAAGTGGCGTGAAGAGTTTGTCATCGTTCCGAACATGGAACGGATCCTGAATTGAAGCCTGTGGGCGATTCGAGGCAATTGGGGGACTACATGCGGTTTACGGTCAAGGCGAAGTTGGCGAGTTCGTTCGGTTTGATCATCGTGCTCTCGATGATCGCGGGCGGCGTAGCTTATCTCAAGCTCACCGACATGATTAGCGGATCCGAGGCGCTGATCTCGCGTGCAAAT
>NZ_JAEMSD010000332.1:0-4845 GCF_016462955.1 Bradyrhizobium sp.
CTCGACGGCCCCTACAACATCCTCGTCACCGGCATCGGCGGCACCGAGACGCAGTTCGAGGCCTGCGAGCAGTCGCCGCAGCCTTCGCAGACCAGCTCGTTGATGAAGGCGCGCTTGGCGGGATCGGGATAGAGCCCGCGCTTGCGGCGGCGGCGCTTTTCAGCGGCGCAGGTCTGGTCGTAGACGATGACGGTGAGGCCCTTGATATCACGCAGCTCGCGCTGCACGGCGTCGAGCTCGCGGCGGTGATGGATCGTGGCGCCCTGCGGGAAGTAGTTGCCTTGCGGGTATTTGCTCGGATCGTCGGAGACGATCGCGAGCCGCTTGACGCCTTCGGCCCAGACCTGATGGGCGATCTGCGCGACGTTGAAGGCGCCTTCTGCCGGCTGTCCTCCTGTCATGGCGACGGCGTCGTTGTAGAGGATCTTGTAGGTGATGTTGATGCCGGCGGCGGACGCAGCACGAAGGGCGAGAAGCCCGGAATGGGTGTAGGTGCCGTCGCCGAGATTCTGGAAGATATGATTCTCGGTGGTGAAGGGCGACTGGCCGATCCAGTTCACGCCCTCGGCGCCCATATGCGAGATCAAGTCCGTGCGGCGGGTCGGCATGCTCAGGGCCATGCCGTGGCAGCCGATGCCGGCCATGGCGCGGCTGCCCTCCGGTACGCGCGTGGAGGTGTTGTGCGGGCACCCCGAGCAGAAGAACGGCGTGCGCGCGAGCTTGATCTGGGTGCTGGTCGTGACGGGATTGTCGAAGGCCTCGAGCCGGGCGAGGCGCTGCTCCAGCACCGGGCTGTGATGGCCGAGCTTGCGCAAACGCGCCACCAGTGCGGCCGCGACGATGGTTGGTGTCAGCTCGCCCTCGCTCGGCAGCAGCGGCGCGCCGCGCTCGTCGCGTTTGCCCGAGACGGTCGGACGCCGCGACGCATCGACGTTGTAGAGGATGCGCATCAGTTGGTCTTCGATGAAGCCCCGCTTCTCCTCGACCACCAGCACGTCCTGAAGGCCCTCGGCGAAGCGCTTGGCGCCGCTTTCCTCCAGCGGCCAGGTCATCGCGACCTTGTAGATGCGAAGGCCGAGATCCTGGGCGTCCTTGTCGGTGATGCCGAGGTCGGCGAGCGCCTGGCGCAGGTCGAGATAGGCCTTGCCGGTCGCGGCGATGCCGAGCCGCGCCGGCTTGGAATCGAGCACGACGCGATCGAGCTGGTTGGCGCGGGCGAAGGCCTGCACCGCCGCCATCTTCGGGCCGAACAGGCGCTTCTCGGCTTCAAGCGGCGGATCGGGCCAGCGGATGTTGAGGCCGCCAGGCGGCATCTCGAAATCCTCGGGCAGCCTGATCTGGATCCGTTCCGGGTCGCTGTAGATCGACGCGGAACTCTCCACGGTCTCGCTGATCGCCTTGAAGCCGACCCAGCAGCCGGAAAAGCGCGACAGCGCAAAACCGTACAGACCCAGGTCGAGATAGTCCTGCAGCGTCGCCGGATTGATCACGGGGATGAGCGCCGCCGCGAACACCTGCTCGCTCTGATGCGCCAGCGTCGAGGACTGGCAGCCGTGGTCGTCGCCAGCGAGCGCCAACACGCCGCCATTGCGCGAGGTGCCGGCCGCATTGGCATGCTTGAGCGCGTCCACCGAGCGGTCGACGCCGGGGCCCTTGCCGTACCAGATGCCGAACACGCCATCGACCTTGGCGCCAGGAAACAGGCCGACCTGCTGGCTGCCCCAGACCGCGGTCGCGGCCAGGTCCTCGTTCAGTCCGGGGACGAAGGCGATGTCGTGCTGCTGGAGATGAGCCTTCGCCCGCCACAACGCATGGTCGTACATGCCGAGCGGTGAGCCGCGATAACCCGAGATGAAGCCGCCGGTGTTGAGGCCCTGAAGCCGGTCGCGTTCGCGCTGCAACATGGGCAGGCGGACCAGGGCCTGGGTGCCGGACAGGAAGATCCGCTTGGATTCGAGCCGGTATTTGTCGTCCAGCTCGACCTGCAACAGCGTCATTTCGGGAGTCCTCGTCTCGTGGTCCGGCGCGGGGTGTGCGCTGCGGGAGGGATCGCGGCGGCGTGAAGCGAATTGTGACAGTCAAAAGGATGGGCTGGCGAAGTCAATACGGCTAGCCGCATCCGTGGCGGTCCTGTTAGTCATGGCTTGCCCCGCGGAGATCATCATGGCTGCAAACGCATTCGACACTGAAATCACGGAGACGCCCGAGGCCCTGATCGGGCCGTGGCGCCGGCCTCGCCAGATGCTGCAAGCGCAAACCTATGATGCGCACGCGTCCATCCACGATGACGCCACTGCGCAGAAGCTCGGCTTCAAGGGCGGCACCATCGAGGGCCCGACCCATTTCAGCCAGTTCGCGCCGCTCGGCGCGCGACTGTGGGGACAGGCCTGGTTCGAGACCGGCTGCCTTTCCGCGCATTATCGCAGTGTCTGCTACGAGGGCGAGGAAGTGCAGGCGATCCTGTCGAAGCCATTGCCCGGCACGAGCCTGTGTCAGATACAGATGGTCAAGCGCGACGGCACCGAGGTGCTCCGCGGCACGGCCTCGGTCGGCGATGCGCCTGTTGCGACCGCGCTCGAGACGCGCCTCGACGAGCTGAAGCCGCTGACCGACCCCGTGATCCTGCGCGACGTGAAAGTGGCGCAGACGAGCAAGCGGCAGTCGGTCCACATGGCATTCGACCAAAACATGGGCGACCTCTATCCGTTTTCCCTTCGGGAGAAACTCGCCGTCATCACCGAGAACTCGCCGTACTACGCGGGCACGAATAATCCGTGGGGCAGGCCGATCATCCCGATGGAAATGCTGAGCGTGCTGTTCCAGTATCGCTCCAAGGACGATGCGCTTCCGTCCAAGGGCCCGGCCGTCGGCCTGTTCGCCGACCAGGAGATCCGTCTGGTGAAAGGGCCGCTCTTCGAGGGTGAGGAGTATGAGGTCGAGCGCGAGGTGGTCGCGCTCTCCGGCAGTCGCCGCACCGAAAGCGCCTGGGTGAAGACGCGCGTTTTCGACAAGGCGGGCTCGGTTGTTGCGACCATGCTGCTGAACATGGCGACGCTGAAGGACTCCTATGCGCCGTATGAGGAGGAGTATCGGCAACTGTATGGGGCAGGGAAGTAGGCGCGCCCTTTGTCGTCATTCCGGGGCGCGCGTAGCGCGAGCCAGGAATCCATTTCACCTCTCGTATTGCGGCCCGATGGATTCCGGGCTCGCGACTTCGTCGCGCCCCGGAATGACGAGTCGAGAGAGCTTTGCTCCGCCCATCATTTAAGCAAATGCACGACGTAGAGACGTCGCACAGGGAATGAGCAGACGCCGGTATCCGGCATAACCGTCTGAGTACGCTTGAACTTCCATCGCCGCGCGCCGCCTTCCGCAATTGTACACAATGGCACGGCGTTTGCAGAACTCCCGACCAGGAGAGTTCTCGCGGGGCCTGCGTCATGTTGAACTCGGTCAAGCCGACGAAGGGCGCCATCAGCGCCGAGCCCGAGCCGATCGCGCTCGACTGGTCCGCCACCGCGCTTCTCATCATCGACATGCAGCGCGACTTCATGGAGCCCGGCGGCTTCGGCGAGACGCTCGGTAACGACGTCAATCAGCTTGCGCGCGCGGTGAAGCCGATCGGCGCGGTGCTGACGGCAGCGCGCGACACCGGCTTGCTGGTGATCCACACGCGCGAGGGGCACCTGCCCGATCTCTCCGACGCGCCGCCGGCAAAGGTCGAGCGCGGCAAGCCAAGCCTTCGTATCGGTGATCCCGGTCCGATGGGCCGCATCCTCATCCGCGGCGAGGCCGGGCACGACATCATTCCCGAGCTCTATCCGCTCGACAGCGAGGTCGTGATCGACAAGCCGGGCAAGGGCGCCTTCTATGCCACCGAGCTCGGCGACGTCCTGGAGAAATACGGCATCGAGAACCTTCTGGTCTGCGGCGTCACCACGGAAGTGTGCGTCAACACCACCGTGCGCGAGGCCAATGACCGCGGCTATCGCTGCGTCGTCATCTCCGACGGCTGCGCATCCTACTTCCCCGAATTTCACGAGATGGGCCTGAAGATGATCAAGGCCCAGGGCGGCATCTTCGGCTGGGTCGCCAGCTCAGCCGCAGTCTTGGAGGCGATGAAGAGTTCGGCCACAGCAGGGGGAACATCATGAGCGCATTGGCGGGGACAGCCGGCAAGCCTGAGATCGACAAGTCTGGGTTCAAGCCGGCGCTATGGACATCGGGCGACTGGAACGCGTTCTTCGGCTTCGGCACCAACATCCTCGTCAACATGCTTGTGCTCACGGGGCTGTTGCGCTTCGTGCTGAAGATGCCTGACAGCCTCGTGTTCGGCCGCATCCTGCCCGCGCTCGGGCTGATGATGTGCCTGTCCACCTTCTATTATGCCTACCTTGCTTATCGCCTCGCACAGAAGACCGGCCGCAACGACGTCTGCGCGCTGCCCTCTGGCGTCAGCGTGCCGCACATGTTCATCGTCACCTTCGTGATCATGCTGCCGATCACGCTCAAGACCGGCGATCCGCTCAAGGGCTGGTCGGCGGGCCTGGTCTGGGTGTTCTTCCAGAGCTTCATTCTCATGATCGGCGGCTTCATCGCGCCGTTCATCCGCAAGATCACGCCGCGCGCAGCGCTGCTCGGCACGCTCGCCGGCGTCTCCGTCACCTTCATCTCGATGCGGCCGGCGCTCGAGATGTACATGACGCCGCAGATCGGCCTCGTCTGCTTCGCCATCATCCTGGTGAGCTGGTTCGGTGGCGTGAAATACTGGCGCGGCATGCCGGCGGGTCTCGTCGCCATTGCGGTTGGCATGATCATCGCCTGGGGCTCGAACCTGTTCGGCCT
>NZ_JAEMSD010000332.1:4855-7834 GCF_016462955.1 Bradyrhizobium sp.
GCCTTGGCCTCGGCGGGTTGAGCATCGCGGGTGTCGGCGCGGCTTTTGCCAATTTCGGCTTCTCGGTGCCGATCCCGGCCTTTGGCTATGTCTTCTCCGGCTTCGAGTTCCTCGGCATCATCCTGGTCACGGCCATTCCGTTCGGCATCTACGACCTCGTCGAGGCCATGGACAATGTCGAGAGCGCGGAAGCAGCCGGCGACGACTATCCCACCACGCGCGTGCTCACCGCCGACGGCGTCGTCAGCCTGATCGGCTGCCTGATGGGCAACCCCTTCATCAACGCGGTCTATATCGGCCATCCCGGCTGGAAGGCGATGGGCGGCCGGATCGGCTACTCCGCGGCGACCGGCATCATGGTGGTCGTGCTGTCCTGGTTCGGCATCATCTCGGTGCTGCTGGCGCTGGTTCCTGTCGTCGCGATCTCGCCGATCCTGCTCTATATCGGCATGCTCATCGGCGCGCAGGCCTTCCAGACCACGCCGGTCAAGCACGCGCCCGCGATCGTGCTGGCGCTGACCCCGCATCTGGCCGCCTGGGCCAAGCTCCAGATCGACACCATGCTCGGCTCGACCATGAATGCGGCGGCAAGCGTCGGCGGCTTGGCGGCCGACAAGGCCGATGCGGTCAAGGCAGCCGCGATTGCCGCCCTGCCGCAGCAGGGCGTGTTTTATCACGGCCTCGAGGTGATGGGCGGCGGCTCCATCCTCGGCGGCCTGATCCTTGGGGCGATCGGCGTCTTCATCATCGAACGCGATTTCGAGAAGGCGTCCGCCTTCGCGCTGGTCGGGGCGATCCTGACCTATTTCGGCTTCATGCATGGTGAGGCGGTCGGCATCGGCGGCGGCTTTGGCGTGACGCCGGCGGTCGCGCTGGCCTATGCCGTGATGGCCGCAGGCCTGTTCGCCGCCGGCAAGCTCGGTACGAGCGAGCACTATGCTGCGCATCCGGAGATGTCGGCCGCGCCGGCGGAGTAGTCCTGCACGAGGGGGCTTGCGGAACGGCCGGGCCATGTCCCGGCCGTTCTGGTTCAGGGACGCACGGCCGGCGTCTCCATCGGCAGGCCACGCGCACGCGACATCAGATAGAGCGCGAGCGCGACGAGCTCGGGCGAGCCATAGTCATAGGCTTGGGCCCGGACCCCTGTCATGCAGCTCCGCAGCCGCCGCTCCAGCGAGCCCATCGTTTGCCATTCCAGACGATAGAGTGGATAGCCGGTCGGTTGTCCCTGCGTGATCGGCGCGCCGGCGAGGCGCTTGTCGAAATTGTCGTCGTGGCAATTGGTGCAGGCGAGGTTGAGCTGCCCCTGGCGCTGCATGTAGAGTGCGCGGCCTTGCGCGATGAAAGGCTTGGCCTGCGGATCGTCACCGGCCGTGATCGGAGCGCCGCGCGACTGGTGGGCGATGAAGGCGGACAATGCGAGCAGGTCGCGGCTCTCGTAGGGCAGCGGCGTCGCCTGCTGATGATTGGCGCGACAGAGATTGATGCGCTGGTCGAGCGTGACGGGACGACCGAGAGCCTTGTCGAAGGCGGGGTAGCGCGCCGCGACGCCCTTCATGCTGCTGCGCGCCTCGCCATGGCAATCCGCGCAGGCTTTGCCGATGCTGCCGAACTTCTTCGCCCAGAGCGCTTCGCCGTCGAGCACGAACAGCATTCCGGGATTGCTGGTGTCGTCATCCTGCATGGCGCGCGTGTCCAGGCCCATGAAGGTGTAGCCGGAGCGACGCGCCTCGGGCGGGATGTCGCCGGCGAGCAGGGCCGTGGCCGCACCGGCCAGCAATGCCGCAATCGCTATCGCGCGCCAAGGGATCATTCGAGGGATCATTCGAGAGATCACTCGACAGGTCATTCGACCGTGATGACTGCCGATGCCGTCGAGGAATAGCCGTTGTCGCCGACCCATTCGAACTCGAATGTGCCGCTCTCCCTGGCGACGGTAAAGAAGGACAGATACGGGTTCGCTGCGATCGCCGGAAAGAGGTCGGCGCGAAAGATCTCGGCGCCATTGTAGCGGCAGATGAAACTCGTGATGATGTCGCGCGGCACCAGCTTGCCGTCCGCGGTGTGGCGGAAGCCGGTCTCCATGATGTGGGAGGTCAGCGTGCGGAGCTCGATGATGTCGCCGCGTCTGGCCTTGGCCGGAACGTTGATGAGGGCGGCCATCAGTTCATCTCCTCGGTGCATGCGGCCAGCGTCACGACCACATCGGCGGCGACCTGCCAGAACGTATCGTCGGACAGGCGCGCGATCGCGACCACCTTCTGGGTGTCGGCGAGCCGGATCCGTGTCGAGACCCGGGCCCGGCCGGAGGAGGGGCCGAGATGAAAATTGCCGATGTTCGGTTGCGGGTTCTTCTCGTTGAAGACGTGGATGGACTTGACGTAGTCGGTCGC
This sequence comes from Bradyrhizobium sp., assembly GCF_016462955.1. Lineage (GTDB taxonomy): Bacteria > Pseudomonadota > Alphaproteobacteria > Rhizobiales > Xanthobacteraceae > Bradyrhizobium. The sequence goes on from NZ_JAEMSD010000332.1 coordinate 7,249, forward strand.
CGTCATCGGGCTTGCAACGCTCACCGTGATCGGCACCGTGTTGCCGTTCTCGACTAGCGGCGGAATGTCGAGCTTGACCCTTCCGGTGTGAACCTGCGCTTCGCCGACGACGTCACGGATTGCGGTGTTGAGCATTGTCGGTGTCGCTTCGAGCGGCCGCAGCGTGACGATCGGGATCGTCCCGGCGGCCGTGATGCCTCCGGTGAGGCGCAGGAAATGTCGTCGCGTGGTTGACATCGATCTAGTCCCGAAGCGTTGCAAGAAAAGCCACGATGTCCTCGATCTCCGCGGCCGACAGGATCGGCTTGCCGGCGAAGTTGCGTCCGACGCGAACGAGGCCGTCGATGCGATAATAGGACGGCATGATGGTGTCCGGGTTGAAGCGCGAGGCATCGATCAGTCGAAGCCGCAACTGGCTGACCGACCACCGGTTCCCGGCGCCGGTGAGATCCGGCGCGAGGTCGCCCTGGAACCGCGTTTCCGGGAATGGGCCGGAATGGCAGAGGATGCAGGTCGTCGCGCGCGCGAGCACCAGAGCGCGCCCGCGCGCGGCATCGCCGGGTGAGCCGGTGAGCGTGGCGGGAAT
>NZ_JAEMSD010000785.1 GCF_016462955.1 Bradyrhizobium sp.
CCGCGGCGTGATCCGGGCGGTACGCGCGGTGATCGACGAGCGGCGGCTCGGCTACGAGGTGGTGTCGTTCGTCTCGATCCAGCTCGGCAGCCAGGCCCAGCCGGTGCTGGAGGCGTTCGAGAGCTCGATCGCCGCGATCCCGCGCATCCAGCAGTGCTGGCGGATTTCCGGCGACACCGACTATCTGCTCAAATGCGTGGCGCCGAGCGTCGAGAGCATGCGCCAGCAGCTCCTGCATTTCGCGGCGATGCCCGACGTTAAGAACGTCCGCAGCTTCCCGGTGCTGGGGGTGGCCAAGGACGTGCCGCTGCCGTTGCAGGAAGTGGCCGCGGCGCCGGCCGGATGACGATGCGGATGCCAGAGGGCAGAGATCCATTCGGGCAATCCGATTTAATGCGTGAGTTGATCACCTAACTGTGACATGTGATTCTTGAAGCCCTGCACTGCGCGGAGCCGCGATTGTCGGTTCCGGGGGGCCGTCTAGATGCGAGGTGTAGCCCTCCGTATGCCTGGCATGCCGAGGACTCCTTGTGGACCCCGAAGCAGGACAACACGCCATGACATCGATTTCGAAGACGTTCGTCGCATCGGCTGCGACGCTGTTTGCATCCGCGTTTCTCGTGGTGTCCGCGCCCGCAGCCCAGGCTGAAGACTACTGCATCACCAACGGTGCCCAGGCCGCTCATGGCTGCGGCTACCCGACGATGGAAGCGTGCCGCGCCGCGGCCGGCGGCATCGGCGGCACCTGTGCGCAGAGCGGCGGTGCGAAGACCTCGAACGACGCGTTCGCTCAGCAGCCGAAGCAGACGCGCTCGCGCACCAAGCTTCGCCCGGGCGGCCAGACCAACTCGAACTGACGCTGAGATCGAGGCCGGTTCGGAGATGCTACGGCTTGCGAGATCCGTCTCGGAAGCCGCAGCGGACGCGCCCGCTCACCGGTACCGGCCGCGAAACTCGCGCGGGCTTGCGCCGGTCCAGCTGCGGAAGGCGCGCGAGAAGCTCTTTTCGTTGCGGAAGCCGGCGATCTCGGCTATGCGCTTGATCGGCGTGCGGCCGCGCATCAGCTCCTGTTTGGCGAGCTCGAACTTCGCCTCTTCCTTGAGATCGCGCAGCGAGGTGGACTCCTCGCGCAGGCGGCGATGCATGGTGCGGGTGGAGAGCGCGAGCTCGCTCGCGACGTCCTCGGCACCGAGAACGCGCCCACGCGCGTGGCGCAGCACGCGGCGGACGCGCTCGACCAGCAGCCGGTCGCGCCGGTAGGGCAGCACGGTGAGCCGCAGGGCACCTTTGAGCATGTTGTCGAGATCCGCCGGACTGCGCGTCAGCGGCAGCGACAGATAGTGCTTGTCGAAGACGATGGCGGCACGGGCCGCATCGAAGCGGACGCTCCTGCAAAAGATGGTCGGATAGACCGAGACGTGGCCCGGCTCGGGAAAAGGAAACTCGGCCGACCGGAGCGCGATCCGGGAATCGACAGCCCAGCACGAGAAGCCGAGCACGTAGCGGAGCAGGGTAACGAGGCAGAACTCGCGGAAGGGCCCGAGGTCACGCAACTCGCGGATCGAGACGACAGCGGTCTCTTCGCCGATCTCGAGATCGAGCAGCACGTCTTCCGTGACCAGGCGGTGATGCCGGCACCAGCGCTTGAGCGCGAGCTCCAGCGTCGGCGCGGTGATCGAGGCACGGCACAGCATGCCGTAGGTGCCCCAGGGCAGCCGGCGCGAGAACCAGCCGAGGCCCTCGTCGTCGAGCTCGCGCATGGCATGGCCGGCAAGGGCCTCGAACTGGGCGGCAGTGACCCGTCCGTCCCGGGAATTGACGAGCTCCGCCGCGACCTGGCCCCGGCTCAATGCCTCCGCCGGATCGCGTCCGTACCGCTCATAGGCCCCGACCACGCCGCGGACGAAGGCGGCGGGGGTCATGGCACGGCGCGGGATTGCGGTGGCGGCTTGAAAAGGCATCGGAACTCCCAGCAAAAATCCTCGCCAAGTTTGGCGGAAAATGCAACCTTTTCGACCGCAAGAGGGCCGGGACCGGGCTAGGTTCGGAGCCAAAATACGGAGGAATCGCCGTGAACATCCCGAGCATCGATTTCGATCTGGGCGAAGACATCAGCCTGCTGCGCGACACCCTGCGCGCC
>NZ_JAEMSD010000333.1 GCF_016462955.1 Bradyrhizobium sp.
CCGGGACCGCGCCGATCTCGAGATAATCGGAAGTGGCGTCGGTCTCCAGCCGGACGCGCCAGATCCCCGCCAGGACCGATTCCTGGATCTGCGCCAGCGAGCCATCCGGCAGCGCCACGACACCGCCAACCTCGCCTTCGCCGAGCACGTCGGCGATGAGCTGGCTTTCGAGATCATTCAGATTGGCGAGCCGGAACAGCTGCGTCGGCGCATCTGCCTTCTGGCCCGCGATGGCCTGCGCGATCTTCGAGAGCAGCACCACGGCATTCGGGCAGCTCCGGGCGAGTTCGGCGCTGTCGAGCGTTGCAAGCTTTGCCAACGCGCCCGCCGCCGTCAGGCTGCCTTTCGACGCATTGAGACTCTCCTCTCCGATCGGAAACACGCTGACCGGTTGCTCGGCGCCTTCGGGCGCATCCCAGAATCCGACCTTCATGATGCGACGCCTTGAGCGCGATGCTGGGGAACGATGGTGACGGCGACCGCGGCGTTCTGCCCGCGCGGACGGTCGATCAGCTTGGTGATGCGGTCGATATAGACCGACCAGTCCTGGATCTTGGCGATCAGGCCCAGCGTCTCCCCCTTGGCGACGAGGATCAGCGTCGGTTGCACGCGCACGCCGAAACGCTGGCCCAGCGCAGTCTCGTCGCCGCGGGCGATGATTGCACCGCGGAGCCGACCGTTGAACGCGATGATCAGTTCCGGCAGCACCACGGCGACGTCGATCGCCTCAGGGAAACGGTTGGGATCGCCTGCCGACAGCAGCACCGCAACCGCACCGGCCTCGTCGGCCGCACCGAGAAATCGATCGACCGTTACGGCATCAACCTCGGGCAGGCCGTGCCGCGTCAGATCCTGCTTCCCCACCTGGAATTCCATCAGACCTCCCCTGACAAGCTTATGATTTCGCTTCGGAATGGGGTTAGCAAGGCACATGCCAGGACAGACTAGCAATCTGCCCGGATTATCCATTTGATCTAAATCATGTATTTTCGATCGCGCAGAAGGGCGCACCCATTGATGGTAAGCTGATTTCCAGTTTTGGATGGAATTCATCTTTGCAGATAGAAAGATAGCTTCCAGGGCGGCCCGCAAGCCGGATCGCACGACGGGGTGCGGCCAACACGGCTGCAGGAGGTTCGCTTACTCGGAGCGAAGGTGCGCGGGAAGCTGCGGTTCGCGATCGATCAGATCGGCGAAGAAGCGGTCGTAATCCTCGCCGTCGAGCGCAGCGTCCAGGCCGTCTATCGCAGCAACGATCAGGCCCGCCTCGTCCACATCCAGCAGCCGGATCGCGGTATCGATAAAGACCAGCACGTGGGCGCCGACCGGCGGATTGGAGAGCAGCAGCACCGAGACGCGGCGCTGCTCGCCTCGGAATTCGCACAGCGCCGACATTCCGTCAGTCTCAATGATCCTCATCGGCAGCCCGAGGCACATCGCGCGTTCTCCACCAGGGACGGCCGGTCAGGCCGGTCGCATTTCGTAATTTGCGTGGTCGATGTCGTTGGCGAGCAACCGCTCGGATTCGGTCAACGGCATGCTGCGACGGCTCACCGTCACGTCCCACTCCGCCAGGATCCGGCAGGCGAGATCGATCGCGGGGGAAATCTGGTCGCGCACCGGCGGCGTCAGCGGCCCGCCCCAATCTTCGAGATCGAGCGGCTGGCAGCCGATCAGCACGAGATGCTGCGGGCATCGGCCGAGCAAATCGGCCGCACTGATCACTTCCTGGAACCCGGTCTGGTGCAGGCTCATCTTCTTGGCGCCGGTGAAACGCGGCACCTCGTCGTCGCGCACCAGTTTCAACTGGCCGGGCTCGAGGCCGTAGTCGATGGCGTCGAACACGATCAGGCGGTTGGCCTCTTCCAGGTAGTTCACGAGGTAGAGCCCCTGCGTGCCGCCGTCGAGGATGGTGACGTTGTCAGGCACGGCGTAGCGGCGGTGGAATTCCTCCACCACGCGTACGCCAAAGCCTTCGTCGGCCCACAGGATGTTGCCGATGCCGAGCACCAGGATGCGATCGTCTTGCGAAGATGTCGGCATCGGTCACGTTCCCGTTCTCAATCGCGGAATTGCCGCTCGCCGGAAACCATCGAGGAGATGATGCTCTGGCGCGACATGATGTCCTCGCGGATCGCGGCGTAGATGTGCACGATCACGAACACCACCAGCGCCCACATCCCCAGATGATGCCAGGTGTGCACGTCCTGGCTGTTCGGCCAAATCGCGAACACCCAGCCGAACAGCTTGTGCTGCCAGCTGTCGATGCCCATGCCTTCCGAATAGAGCGCAAAGCCGGTGACGATCATGAAGGCCACGAACAGCGTGAAGCCCGTGAACATCGCGGTCTGCGCCAGCGGGTTATGGCCGACATACATCTTCGGCTCGCGCTCCAGGAACGCGTACCAGCGGATCTCGTGCAGCACTTCCTTCCAGAATTGCTTGCGATGAACCGGGATATAGAAGATCTGCCGGGAGTGATGGTTGCCGACGAAGGCCCACAGGATCCGCGTGAGGAAGAACACAGCGAGCACTTGTCCGGCGGCAAAATGGGCGAAGCGGATGTAGCCCATGATGAAATGATCCGACGCCTCCCCCGCGACCGTCGGCAGCGGCGAACCAATGAAATAGCCTGTCACCATCAGCACGAGGATCGAGAACGCGTTGACCCAGTGGCAGATCCGCACCGGCGCTTCGTAGACATAGACGGTGGGCCGGCCCACCGCCCGTTCTCCGGACGCGTCGGCCGCGATCGCCGCGAGGTCGGGCCTGCTCTCCGAAGCAGGAGCAACTGCATCCATCATGGCGACCTCCTACCTGACCTTGACCTTGGCGAGTTCCTGGCCGTCCGGACTCATCACGTGTGTCGAACAGGCGAGGCACGGATCGAAGGAATGGATCGTGCGCAGGATCTCCAGAGGCTGCTCGGGATTGACCATCGGCGTGTTCAACAGCGATGCTTCGAACGCGCCGATGTTTCCCTTGGGGTCGCGCGGCGAGCCGTTCCAGGTGGTCGGCACCACGCACTGGTAGTTGTCGATCTTGGTGTCCTTGATCCTGATCCAGTGCGCGAGCGCGCCGCGCGGCGCTTCGGTGAAGCCGACGCCCTTGGCCTCCTTGGGCCAGCTCTCCGGCTTCCATTTGTCGACATTGGCGGTCGACGAGTCGCCAGCCTTGATGTTGGCGACGAGCTTGTCCTGGAAGTAGCGCATCTGCCGTCCCGCCCAGACCGATTCGAGCGCGCGCGCCGCGGTGCGGCCGAGCGTCGAGAACAGCGCCGAGGTCGGCAGGTTCAGGTCCTTCAGGAACTTGTCGACGGGATCCTTGAACTCGGCCTTGTTCTGGGCGTAGCCGACGACCCAGCGCGCCAGCGGCCCGACCTCCATGGCGTGGCCCTTCCAGCGCGGCGCCTTGATCCAGGAATATTTACCGCCCTCGTCGAGCTCCTCGATCGCCGTCTTGGTGCCCTTGGCTTTCGGGCCCAGCACGTAATTCGGCTCGGTCACGCCGTCCCAGGGATGCAGCCCCTTGGTCTCATCGGGATATTTGTACCAGGAGTGCACCACGAACTCCTGGATCTCGTCCGGGTTGGCGTGGTCGACCGGAAACACCTCGGACAGATTGCCGTTGATGATCGCCCCGCGCGGCAGTTTCAGGCTCTTGGCGGAATAGTCGTTGGCATGCTCCGGCACGTCGCCATAGGACAGCACGCTCTGGCCCGACAGGCCGCCGCCATAGAGCCAATCCTTGTAGAAGGACCCGATCGCCGCGACGTCCGGCAGATAGACCTGCTCGTTGAACTGGATCAGTTGATCGATGATCGAGGAGATCAGGTTCAACCGCTCCATGTTGATGGCGCCGACGGCACCGGTGCCATCGACATTGATCGGACAGGGCACGCCACCGACCAGCCAGTTCGGATGCGGGTTCTTGCCGCCGAAGATGGTGTGGATCTTGACGATCTCCTTCTGGAAATCGAGCGCCTCGAGATAATGCGCCACCGCCATCAGATTGGCCTCGGGCGGCAGCTTGTAGGCCTTGCTGCCCCAATAGCCGTTCTTGAAGGGCCCCAGCTGCCCGGATTCGACGAACTTCTTCAGCCGCGTCTGCAGGTCCTTGAAATAGCCGGGCGAGGACAGCGGCCAGCTCGAGATCGACTGCGCCAGCGTCGATGTCGCGCGCGGATCGGCCGAGAGCGCGGAGACCACGTCGACCCAATCGAGCGCATGCAGATGATAGAAGTGGACGACGTGGTCATGCACCTGCAGCGCAAGCTGCATCAGGTTGCGGATCGAGTTGGCGTTCTCGGGAATCGTGATGCCAAGCGCGTTCTCGACCGCGCGGACCGACGTCAGCGCGTGCGTTCCGGTGCAGACCCCGCAGATCCGCTCGGTGAACGCCCAGGCGTCGCGCGGATCGCGGTTCTTCAGGATCACCTCGATGCCGCGCCACATCGTGCCGGTCGAGACCGCGTTGCGGATGACGTTGTCGGCGTCGACATTGACCTCGACACGCATGTGACCTTCGATACGGGTCACGGGATCGACGACGATGCGCTTGCCGGAATTGTCGAGATTGAAGCCGTTGGGAGTCTGGATACCCATGATTGCCCTGCCCCTGGAATTTCTATGATCAGCTGTTGTGGTCGGCGTCTTCGCGCTTCGACGCGAGCCGCTTCACCGCCGTCACCGCCGCATGCGCGGCCACCGCGGCGCCGACGGCGCCGGCCGCCACCATGCCGATCTGGTCGGCGTTCTTCTCGATGCCGAACTGCTTGATGTTGGTGAGACGGTCGTAGAACGAACCCTTGTCCCAGAAGCCGTCCTCCGAGCAGCCGATGCAGCCATGGCCGGACTGGATCGGGAACGAGACACCGCCGTTCCAGCGCACGGTCGAGCAGGCGTTGTAGGTGGTCGGGCCCTTGCATCCCATCTTGTAGAGGCAGTAGCCCTTGCGCGCGGCCTCGTCGTCCCACTCCTCGACGAACTGGCCGGCGTCGAAATGCGGGCGCCGGTAGCACTTGTCGTGAATGCGCTGCGAGTAGAACATTTTCGGCCGGCCCTGGCGGTCGAGCTCGGGCAGCTTGCCGAACGTGGTGATGAAGGTGACGACGCCGGTCATCACCTCCGCAATCGGGGGGCATCCCGGCACCTTGATGATCGGCTTGCCCGTGATCACCTTGTCGATCGGCGTCGCCTGGGTGGGGTTGGGCTTGGCGGCCTGCACGCAGCCCCAGGAGGCGCAGGCGCCCCAGGCGATGATCGCCATCGCATCCTCGGCCATCATCTTCAGCTTCTCGACGAAGGGCTTGCCACCGTCGATGCAGAACATGCCGCCCTCGTTCAGCGGCGGGTTGCCCTCCACTGCGAGAATGTACTGGCCTTTGTGCTTGGCGCGGGTCTCCTCGAGGATGGCTTCCGCCTGATGGCCGGCAGCCGCCATGATGGTGTCATCGTAGTCGAGCGAGATCATCGACAGCACCGCATCCTTCACCAGCGGGTGCGCGGACCGGATGAAGCTCTCCGAGCAGCAGGTGCATTCGAGCCCGTGCATCCAGATGACGGGCACGCGCGGCTTGGTCTCGAGCGCATTGGCGATGCGGCTCGCCGCCAGCGGTCCGAGTCCGAGGCTGGTCGCCGTCAGGCTGCAGAATTTGTGAAAGCTCCGACGCGTGATGCCTTGCCGCCTGATCACGCTGTAAAACGTTTCCGTCGCCGCGCCCATGAATCCTCCCGCCCTCGGCTTTGACTTTTCGATGACGCCAAAGACAGCAAGAAGCAGGCCAATAACTGGAGCGATTCAAAAGTAGAGAGATTCCAAAACCTTGCGCGCTACACTGCGCAACGGAGTGGGCCGCGATGGCGTTGAAAGCAGTCGAAGCGGAAACAACGCGATTTGCAGTCGACAACGAAGTTTCCGCCTAGTGCGCGGTGCAGACCATGCAGGGATCGAACGAACGCACGATGTGCTGGATCGCCACTGCGCGGGCGCCGGCATCGCCGACATCGGTGCCGACCAGCGCCTGCTCCAGCGGCCCGCCCACGTCGAAGGAATCGCGCGGCGAGAAATTCCAGGTGGTCGGTGCGATGATCTGGTAGCGCTCGATCCTGCCGTCCCGTACCGCCATCCAATGCCCGAGACTGCCGCGCGCGGCCTCGACGAGTCCGACATAGCTGCCGTTCGGGATCTCGCGCCCGTCGCGACAGAACGGCTCGGACAGCCGCAGCGCGCGCGTCCATTGCTCCATGGCCAGCGCAATCCGCGCGGTCTCGATCAGCCGCGCGATCACGCGGTTGCGCACATTGGTCCCGCTGGCCGATACCAGGTCGGCGATCAGCGACTGTCCGGCCACGGTCTGGCGCGCGATGGCGCCGACCTCGATCGGCTGCCCGGACAGCCGCGGCGCCTTGCACCAGCTATAGGCGCTTGGCTTGTCCGGATCCGGCACCGTGGTGCTGTGGGCGGGATCCGCGGAAGACTCCCGCATCCAGGCGTGCGAGACATCCTCGGTGATCTGCGCCAGCGGCAGCGGCTCGATCGCAGCGCGCGGGCCGAACAGGCCGCGCGGAAACAGCTCGCCGTCAGGACCATGATAGGCGCCGTAGCTCATCATCAAGCCCGTGCCCTTGCCGAGTCCGGTCAGCGCGAGACTGTCCGCTAGCCGCAGGAAATGGGCAAAGTCGCCGCCGCGGCCATCGCGCCAGCGGTCGAGTTCGTCCGCGCTCGCGATCGCCAGCACGTTCTCCAGCGCATCCGCGAAAACGATCCGCTCCAGAAAGCTTCGGAACGACGTCGCGATCGAGAGCAGCCGGACCCGCTCGCCGAGATCGATGGCGCGCGTGGTGCCGCCCGGCTGGAACGCGAGACTGTGCGGCCATTTTCCGGCGATGATGCCCATGGTCTCGAGCAGCCGCGCCCGCGCCGGCAGCGCCTCGCGCGCCGCGCTGCCGCGGGTCGCGGCAAAGCGCTCGCGCGTCGCTGCGTACCAATCATGCGCGCTGTAGGTCTCGCGGGCAAAATCCGGCATGAAGAAGATATAGAAATGCGTCAGATGGTCGGCCGCGTTCTCAGCAGCATGCGCGATGTTGGTCGCGAGCAATCCGTTGGGCGCAGCCTCGATCGCCATCGCCTCGCGCAGCGCGGCGGCCGCGGCAACCGATTGCGAGACCGAACAGATGCCGCAGATCCGCGGCGCCAGCGCCAGCGCATCGAGCGGCGGCCGCCCTTCCAGGATCTGCTCGAAACCGCGGTAGAGCGGTGCCGTCACCTCGGCGCGCGCCACGCGCCCGCTCTCGACGTCGAGTCGGACTTCGAGATCGCCCTCCACACGATTGAACGGGCCGATCGTGATCCGCGTCATGGCGTCCGTTTGGCCCCGGAGCCGCCGGGCGGCACCACCACATGATCGGCGGTCGCATTCAGCCGCACCCGCCGCGGCGTCGCGGACTTCGACAATGCCGCGAGCGCGACGAACCAGGCTTTCGGCATGTCGGTGGGCAAGCCGACCGGAATGCCCGCGAGCTTGGCGGTCTGGAGAAAGTTCTGCGCGCCTTCGAAGCCGGGCGAAGTGCAGGCGATGCAGGCATAGCCGCCCTTGGTGCAGGAGCCGCCGCCGTTCCAGGAGCGCTGGTTGCAATCGCCCACGGCCTGCGTTGCCTTGCAACCGAGATGCTCCATCAGGCAGCCGCGCTCCGACATCGTCTCCGCGCTGGCCTTGAACTCGTAGAACTCGTTGCGCGAGCAGCCGTGATGGGCAAGATGGTTGGCGACGAATTTCGGCCGTCCAAAGCCATCGAGATCGGTCGGGC
>NZ_JAEMSD010000334.1 GCF_016462955.1 Bradyrhizobium sp.
GCATCGTTTCCAGCATCGAGACGTCGATGTGCTGGCCGAGCCCCGTCACGGTACGCTGATAGAGCGCCGAAGTGATCGCACCGAAACCGTAGGTGCCGGTGACGACGTCGGCATGGTAGATGCCGCAATAGTCGGGACGGCTGCGGCCGGGCTGGTAGGCCAGATGCGCCATGTCGTAGCCGGAGGCCGCGTGGATCACGGGAGCGTAGGCCGGCAGCTCGGCCGAGGGGCCGGTCTGGCCATAGCCGGAGATCGAGCAGTATATCAGCCGCGGGTTGAGCGGCCGCAGCCTCTCGTAGTCGAGCCGCAGCCGCTGCATCACGCCGGGGCGGAAGTTCTCGACCAGTATATCGGCGGTGGCGGCCAGCCGGCGCACCGCCTCTTTGTCGTTCTCGGACTTGAGGTCGAGCACCGCGCTCTTCTTGCCGACATTGAGCTGGCCGAACGCGGTGCTGCACCCGTTGCGGAGCGGAGGCCGGGTCCGCATCGTCTCGCCGCCGTCAGTCTCGATCTTGATGACCTCGGCGCCCATGTCAGCGAGCATCCGGGTGCAATGAGGGCCGGCGATCGTGGTCGAAAAATCCAGGACACGCAGGCCCGCGAAGGCCTTTGTCGTCGTCTCCTCATGCTTATCTGGTAGCTGCATCCTGGAGCTCTTTGGAACCTTCACTGTTCTCTCTGGTTGGTGCGGCGACCCTAGAGGGCGGCGGCTGAGTAGGAAAGTATTTACCGAACGGCGCACCGCGTGGGCGGGCTTGAGAAGTTTTAGGACAATTGGACCCGTTCTTGCATGGCAGCAAGCGGGATGGGAAGAGGGCGCCGTTCTTGAGGGTCTTGTTCGTCACCACAGAGATGGACGACTTCGTCCGCGTTGGTGGGTTGGGCGCGGTTTCCGCCGCGCTCCCCCGTGCACTTCGCGCCTTCGCCGATATCCGGATCATGCTGCCGGGCTATCGCGACATCATCGAGCAACTCACGCATATTCAGATCGTCGGCCGTTGCCCTGCATTCGCGGAAATGCCGGCCTGCTCGCTCGGCCGGGCCGCCACCAAGGACGGCATGCCGGTCTACGTGCTGTTGTGCTCACAGCTCTACGACCGTCCGGGCAATCCCTATGGCGACGAGTCCGGACGCGACTGGCCCGACAACGACATCCGCTTCGCGCGCTTTGCCTCGGCGGCGGCTGAGCTCGCCATGGGCAAGCTGGACAAGGATTGGGCAGCAGACCTGGTCCATGCCAATGACTGGCAGGCCTCGCTCGTGCCCGCATACCTTGCCTGGCACGGCGCCAAGCTGCCGTCGATCCTGACCATCCATAACCTCGCCTATCAGGGCCTATTCCCGAAGGACTCACTGCGCCGGATCGGGGCACCGGAAAGCTCGTTTCACATCGACGGCGTCGAGTTCTACGATCAGGTCTCCTTCCTCAAGGCGGGCCTCGTCTACGCCTCGCACCTCACCACCGTCCGCGGCACCTATGCGCGGGAGATCACCACGGCCGAATTCGGCTGCGGCCTCGAGGGCCTCCTGCGCCTGCGCTCGGACGCCGCCGAGCTCACCGGGATCCTCAACGGCATCGACGAGAGTTGGGACCCGCGCTCCTGCGCCAAGCTCGCCCAGCAGTTCGGCGCGGGCGACTGGGTCGGCAAGAAGGCGAACGCGGACTACGTCCGCAAGCAGTTCGGCTTGGCGGTCTCGCGCGGACCGATATTCGGCATCGTCGCCCGGCTCGTTCACCAGAAAGGCATCGACCTCGTGCTGTCTGCGGCCGACGAGATCGTCGATGCCGGCGGGCAGATCGTGGTCACCGGCTCCGGCGAGCCGGCGCTGGAGCAGGCCTTGATCGACGCGCATCGACGCCGCCCCGATGCCATCGGCGTCGCCATCGGCTTCAACGATGCCCAGGCGCGCCGCATCTTCGCCGGCAGCGATTTCACCCTGATGCCGTCGCGGTTCGAGCCGTGCGGCCTCAGCCAGATGTACGCCCAGCGCTTCGGCTCGCTGCCGATCGGTCACCAGACCGGAGGCCTTGCCGAGACCATCACCGACGGCGAGACAGGATTCCTGTTCTCGAGACCCTCGCGCGAATCCTTCCTCGGCGGCGTGCGGCGGGCCTTCTCGGCCTTCATGGCCCACGACCAGCTCGACACCATGCGCCGCAGCGCCATGGGACGCTCGTTCTCCTGGAGCATCTCGGCCGGCAGCTACGGCGCGCTGTACCGCAAGCTGGCGTCGGTGTGAGGCACCGCTGTCATTCCGGGGCGCGCCGCTTGGCGCGAACCCGGAATCCATCGTTCTACCGGAATGCTGGGAGAAATGGATTCCGGGTTCGCGCTCCGCGCGCCCCGGAATGACAGCTGAAACACGATTGGCCTCGAGCCCCTATTCCCGCGCGGCGATCGCAGCGGGTGAGCCAGCTGCAGCAACAGCGCGCGGCCGCGCGCCGAGGCGCGGACCTGTTCGAGGGCTGATTCCAGATCCCTGGCTGACACCACTTGCAGTACCTTTCGGCTGCGGACTGCCGACCATCCGCAGGGCCGCTGGCAATTCGATGAAGGCGAGGCGCCCTACTCGGCGGCCATCGGCATCTCGTCAATATGCTCATGCAGCACCACGCCGGCGAGCGGATCGAATTCGCCAATCCACGGCTTGCGCGCCAATACCGCCTTCGTGTGCGCATAACCGGCATGCCAGCGCCGCGTGATCCCGGACGGACTGAAGTCGATATCCTTGGTGTGGGTCTCGCGCTCGAGCTGCGGCGTCAGCAGCCGCACCACATGCATGCGGGTCGGACAGCCGTAGCTCGCCAGCTCACGCACGGCAGGGTCGTTGCGCTCGCTCTCGGGCAGACGCGCCGCAAGCTGGTTGATGACGTGGCGCAGGCGATGGGCCTGCTGCTGTCGCACGATCTGGCTCGCGATGCGGCTGGAATATTGCACGTCCTTGTGCCGGTTCAGCACCTCCGCCATCGTGGTCGGCTCCGGCCCGACGGGATTCCAGAGATGCACGGAGAAGATCAGCGAGTTCCTGCGTGGATTGTCGTCGAACACCGCTTCCGTCGGCGTGTTCGACAGGATGCCCCCGTCCCAATAGAGCTCGCCGTCGATCCGCACGGCGGGAAAGGCCGGCGGCAGCGCGCCCGACGCCATCACATGCTTCACCGTCAGTTCGCCGTCGCGGCTGTCGAAATAGCGCATTTCGCTGGTGCCGACATGAGCGGCACCGACCGTGAGGCGCGGCGCGCAGCGGTTGGCCAGAGCGAAATCGACGAGTTCGCTCAACGTTTTCTCGAGCGGAACGGTCGAATAATAGCCCGCATGATCGGCACCCAGCGGATAGGAATCGCCGGCATGCGCCAGCGGATTGGGTCTGAAGAAGCCTGGAATCCCGTGGGTCACGGTCGACCAATAGGCCAGCTTCTCGTTGAATCCCGGAAACGCGGTGCGCCAGTCCCAGACCGGCTGCTGCTCCATCCGCTTCCAGAACTCCCGCAAGCGCGCGAGCCGGTGCTCGGGCGGGTTGCCGGCAATGAGGCTTGCATTGATCGCACCGATCGAGGTGCCGATGATCCAGTCCGGCTCGATACCGGCTTCGTGCAAGGCCTGGTAGACGCCGGCCTGATAAGAGCCGAGCGCGCCGCCGCCCTGAAGCACGAGCACGACCTGGCCCGGCAGGTCGTTGCCCTGTATGTTGGTCTGCGTACCGTTCATGAGTGGCTCCTGATCAGCTTGCATTGCAAGGGCATTCGTTGCCGACTGCGGCTCGTTGCGACGGCCCATGTTAGTGCGCCGTCCAGCCGCCGTCGACGGGCAGTGCAACGCCGGTAATCGAAGCCGCCGCGTCCGTCGACAGGAACACCGCGAGCGCGCCGAGCTCCTCGAGCGTGGCGAAGCGCTTGTTGGGCTGCTGCGCCAGCAACACGTCGCGGACCACTTGATCGCGGGAAATCCCATGCGCCTTGGCTTGCCCGTCGATCTGGGCTTCGACCAGCGGCGTGAAGACGTAACCGGGACAAACCGCGTTGCACGTGATGCCTTCCTCGGCCGTCTCCAGCGCCGTCACCTTGGTGAGGCCGACGATGCCGTGTTTAGCGGCGACGTAGGCCGCCTTGAACGGCGAGCCGACCAGACCGTGCGCGGAAGCGATGTTGATGATCCGGCCGAAGCCGTTCCGGCGCATCGCCGGCAGCGCGAGCCGCGTGGTGTGGAAGGCCGAGGTCAGGTTGATCGCGAGGATCAGATCCCATTTCTCGACGGGAAATTGGTCGAGCGGCGCGACGTGCTGGACGCCGGCATTGTTGACGAGGATGTCGAGCCGGCCCGATTGGGCGATGGTGGCTGCGATCATCTCGGCGATGGATTTGGGCTTCGTCATGTCGGCCGGCGAGTAGCTCGCCTTGATCCCGAACTCGGCGGCGATCTGCTCGCGGGTCCGACCGATCTCGCTTGCGACGCCGAGCCCGTTCAGCACGATGTCGGCACCGGCGGCGGCCAGCGCACGCGCGATGCCGAGGCCGATTCCGCTGGTCGAGCCCGTGACCAGCGCCACCTTGCCCGCCAGCGCGCGGGCAGGCTGAGATGTCTGCGGCTTCAGCGGCATGTTCATGACACGGTCTCCATTGGCAACGACTGGGCTTTCCAGCCTGCGCAGAAGCTGGAGCATCGCCCGCCTAAACGGAAATACCGGCTGGCTTCCGAATCCATAGGCGCGCGCTATTGCCGGCGGGATGTCATTCGCCAGCCGATCCGATAAGATCGGCTTCATTCTCGCTCGGAGCCGATCCATGGAAATGCACCAGGTCCGCTATTTCCTCGCGGTGGCGCAGCTCTTGAACTTCACGCGCGCGGCCGAAGAGTGCAACGTCACGCAGCCGTCGCTGACGCGCGCGATCAAGCAGCTCGAGGCCGAACTCGGCGGCGACCTGTTCCGCCGCGAGCGCCCCGCGGCGCAATTGACCGAGCTCGGTCAGCGCATGCTCCCGCTTCTCAAGCAGTGCTATGACGCCGCCGCCGGCGCGCGCTCACTCGCCTCCTCGTTCAAGAACGGTGAGATCGGCGCGCTCCGCATTGCGCTGACCCATTCGATCGACCTGGCCCTGCTGATTCCTCACCTCAACGAGATCAGGCGGCAGTTCAACCGGCTCGAACTGCGTTTCCTGCGCGGCACGAGCCGCGAAGTCGGTGAACTCCTGAAGAAGGGCGAGGCCGAGCTCGGCATCGCCGCCGAGATCGACGAGGCCTGGGACCGCCTCGACATCTGGCCGCTGTTCACCGAAAACTTCGAGCTCGTCATGGGCGAAGGCCACCGGCTGGCCGGCCGTAACTCGGTCGATCTGGACGATCTGCGATCCGAGCAGCTGCTCAGCCGGACCTTTTGCGAGCACGCGCGCCGCATCTCCGCCAGCCTGCGCGAGCACGGCATCGAACATGGTCACGAAGTTTCGAACGAACGCGACCTGATCGAGCTGGTCGAGGCCGACATGGGCGTCGCCATGGTGCCGCACACCTCGCCCGTGCCGGAGCGGCTGACGCGCGCCGCAGTCGCAGGGCTGGACGCCCGCCGTACCGTCAACCTCTATGGAGTGGCAGGACGCCAACGCACGGCCGTGGGCAACGCCGTGATGCGGATGCTGCGCGGCGCCGACTGGCGGGAGATTGCGGGGTAGTTGGGCAACATCTGCCTTTCCTTCTCCCCTTGCGGGAGAAGGTGGCGCGAAGCGCCGGATGAGGGGTTCTATCCGTACGGAAAGCTTGGAGGCATACCCCTCGCCCAAGCGAACTCGTGTCTGCCAGCGTTGCTGCCCTCTCCCGCAAGGGGCGAGGGCACTCCAACTTGCGTCTCACTGCTTTGCAAGACCTCTATGTGTCTCGAGCCACGCGCCCTTCGCGGCAACAGAGATGCGCGCCTCAGTTCTCCCGGCTCGCGCTTTCCAGCGCTTCGATCAGATCATCGATCTCCATGCGCTTTCGAAAGTCCGGATCGACGAAGCGGGCTTTCACGATGCCGTCGCGTCCGACCACGAATACGGCCGGGATCGGCAGCATCCAACCATCATTGCCTTGGAATCTCGCCATGTCCTGATAGGACAGCAAGCTCTGTATCTCCGTGCCGAGCCAGATCGCGAGATTGAGCGACAGCGCGTAGCCGTTGTCGAGATCGGTCAGAATCGGAAACGGCGCGCCGGATTCGGCCTTGAGCTGCCCGGCATATTCCTGCGTCTCCGGCACGATCGCCACGATCTGCGCTCCCATCGCCTTGATGCGGTCCAGCGACTGGACCACGGCGCGGACATTGAGCCGGCAATAGGGACACCAATGGCCGCGGAAGAACATCACGGCGAGCGGACCGCGCGCCAGCAGTGCGGGCAGCGCGACGAGACGGCCGCCCTCGTCGGGCAGCATGAACGGCGGCATTGCATCGCCCGGGCGCGGCGCGGTCTCGCCGCCGCCATTCCCGCCCAATCGCGCCACGAGACGATCAACCGCCTCGCCATAGGCGGGAAAGACCTCGCGGCTGGCATCGGCATAGGCACGGAGCTGCTCGTTCAACGTGCCGTCCATGTCGCGGCAGCGCTGGAAGGCGAGCCTGAGCTGTTCGGCGTCGGCTGATGAGAGAGAGGTCATCTTCCTGCTCCGGCATTCCCGTTCGGTGAATACTAATTTCCCGCTTCGGCCGCCCGCAAGGGGCGGCCGCGCTGCCGGGACCCCGCTCAGTTCACGTAGAAATTGCCGGTCGGATCGAGCCGCCCCGGAGTGTAGTACAGCGATCCGTTGCTCATGAAGAAGACGGTGTTGTCGGGCACCTTCTTGGCGTTCTTCATCATGGCGTCGTGGTTCTTCTCCGCCGGGGCCATGGCCATCGCCGACATCTTGCCGGGCCCGCCATAGACATAGGCCATGCCGGCCTTGAAGTCCCAAGTGGCCTGCGAGAAAGCTGAGGTGGCGATGATTGCAAAGGCGGCGGTGGCGGCCAGTGTCTTGGATAATCTCGGCATTGGGGGGCTCCTCCCGATTGACATAAACGCCCGCCAATCGGGCGCCTTGTCATCGAACGCCTGAAGTTCTGAAAGCGGAAATGCCGTTGCCCAATCGGATCGATAGCCGCCGCGTATCAACATAGCGCATCGCTATCGCATCGAGAGCGAGCCGGCATTTCTAGAGGGACGCGGTTTCGACGAAGCTCCAGCCATGGCCCGCGACCATCACGGTTGCGGTCAACACAGGAGACCTTTTCATGTCCAGGAGCCATTCCTTGTCGCGTCTGATCTGGCCTGGCCTCGCCATCGTCGGCGTGCTCACGCTGTCGGCACAGCCGGTTTCCGCCGGCGAGTGCCCCGCCGACAAGATCAAGCCGAACGCACGGCAGATGGTCGACACCAAACCGGTCGGCGTCACCGACGTGACGCTCGGCGCAATCGATCTCGGCAAGCAGCCCGCCCACATCGAGGGTCGCGAGCTGCGCTTCCGCAAGCTGACCATCGCGCCCGGCGGCATCGTGCCCTGGCACAGCCATGACGATCGTCCGGCGCTCATCTTCGTGCAACAGGGCGAGATCGTCGAATACGCCTCCAACTGCGTCGATCCGATCGTGCACAAGGCCGGCGACATCCGTCCTGAAGTTGCCGGCACCTCGCATTGGTGGAAGAACCTCGGCAAGGAGACCGTCATTCTCTATGTCGGCGACGTCCGCAAGGATCCCAACGATCATCATATGTAGTTCGTCGCGGCCATCCTTCGAGACGCCCGCCTCCGGCGGGCCCTCGGGATGAGGAC
>NZ_JAEMSD010000786.1 GCF_016462955.1 Bradyrhizobium sp.
CCGCACTCCGGCAGCTGCCGGAACGCAACCGCTTCTTCAAGGGCCTCGCCAGTTGGATCGGCTTCCGCCAGATCCGTGTGGACTACGAGCCGGCGGAGCGCGCGCATGGCGTCACCACCTTCAATGCCGCGAGCCTGCTCGGCCTCTCGATCGAGGGCCTGACCTCGTTCTCGGTGGCGCCGCTCCGCTTCGCCAGCCTGTTCGGCGTCATTCTCGCAGGCGGTGCCTTCCTGTTCGGCCTGTCGATCCTATGGGAGGTGTTCACGACCGGCAAGCAGGTGCCCGGCTATCCCTCGCTCGTGATCGGCCTGATGACGATCGGCGGCGTGCAGCTCATCATGATCGGCATCGTCGGCGAATATATCGGCAAGATCCTGTCCGAGCTGAAGGCGCGGCCGATCTATTTCGTCGCCGAGCACAGCGAAAAGCTATCTGAAGCCAGCAAGGGCGACGACGCGGCGAGCAGGACGGCGGCCGAATGAGTGCGGCCGCGCCGCCGCGACAAATCTGGCTCTGCGCCGACGATTACGGCATCAGCCCGGGCGTCAACCGCGCCATCCGCGACCTGATCGAGCGCGGCCGCCTCAACGCCACCTCGGTAATGATGGTGGGTCCTGCGATCGGGCGCAGCGAGATCGAGGGGCTGCAGGCGGCGGCGAAGCAGAGCCCGCGCTGCGCAATCGGCCTGCATGTGACGCTGTCGGCGCCGTTCCGCCCCCTGACCATGCACTACCGTCCTCTGGACGGCGACATGTTCATGCCGTTTCCAAAACTGCTGCGTGCCGGACTGATGCGCCGGCTCGACCGTGAGTTCATCCGCAACGAGGTCAAGGCGCAGCTCGCCGCCTTCATGGACGCGTTCGGGCGCGCCCCCGACTTCGCCGACGGCCATCAGCATGTGCAGCTCTACCCGCAGGTGCGCGACGGCTTCGTCGATGCGGTGCTCGAGGTTGCGCCAAGTGCCTGGGTGCGTCAGGGCGGCCGCAATCTGCCGCTGCGGCAGCGGCTGGCCTCACCGAAGGCCCTGGTGCTCGATGGTCTCAGCGCACAATTCCGCCGCCGCGCCGGCGGCGCCGGCCTCGGCTTCAACCCCGGATTCGCCGGCGCCTATGATTTTACGCGCGCCGCCGATTTCGGCGCGCTGATGCGGCAATTCCTGGAAGGGCTTCCCGACGGCGGCCTCGTGATGTGCCATCCCGGCTTCGTCGACGACGTTCTCACCGGCCTCGATCCCATGACCGACGTGCGCGAGCGCGAACATGCCTATCTCGCCGGGGATGCTTTCCCGCGCCTGCTGGCGGACAGCAACGTGACACTGGGATGAAGCCGGCGAAAGCGGACCGGGAGGCAGCTTGTCGCATACTGAAATTTAATCCGGCCAGGACTGTTGGGGCCACAATGGAACCCTACATCTCCCCTCGCGCTTGTTTCGCGCGAAGGAGAAAGATCATGACGCCGCAGGAACGCCAGCTCGTCGACGACCTTTTTGACCGGCTTTCCAAGCTGGAGAACGCACCGCGCGATCCCGATGCGGTCGCTGCGATCTCCGACGGACTGCGAAAGGCGCCCGGCGCCGTCTATGCGCTGGTGCAGACCACGCTGTTGCAGGACGAAGCCCTGAAGCGAGCCCACAATCGCATCCAGGAGCTTGAATCCGCCCAGTCGCCCGAGCCCGCCCAGGCCGGCGGCTTCCTCGACACCATGCGGGAGTCCCTGTTCGGCGGGGGCCCGGCGCGTGGCTCGGTGCCGAACGTGCCGCCGCGGGACTCGCGGCCGGCGTGGAACACCGGTCAGGCGATGCAGACTCAGCCGGGCTTCGGCGCGCCGCCTTACGGACAGGGTCCGGGGCAAGGCTACGGCGCCCCGCCTGCGGGCGGCGGTGGCGGCTCGTTCCTGGGCACCGCCGCGGCGGCCGCGGCCGGCGTCGTCGGCGGCTCGCTGCTGCTCTCCAGCATTCGCGGCATGATGGGCGGCGGATCGCACCAGCAAGGCTTCGGCGACGGCAATTCGCTCGGCGACCGCAGCGCCGGTGGAAGCCCCTGGGGCGGCAGCGGCGACCAGTCCGGCGGATCGCTCTCGCGCGATGCCGGCCTCAACGACATCGGCTCGAACCGGGATTC
>NZ_JAEMSD010000335.1 GCF_016462955.1 Bradyrhizobium sp.
ACCGTCCACCGTGTAATAAATGAGGTCGGACAGCTCTTCATCGAGCCGCGCGGGCTGATACTCCCAGATCGCCGGCGAGACCTGCTGGCGCGCATAAAGTCGCAGCCACGTGTTCAGGAGATCGCGTTGCCGGATCGACTTGACGACGGAGGGAGCGGCGCTTGCAAAATTCAAAGCAATATTCTCGCACGTGAAAACCCGCGCATGGTCCCACTTGCAGGAAAATTTTCGATGAAGGCTGGCGCGGCGGACGAAAGACCGTTAACGACGGCTTGATGGCCGGTGTCTTGCGAACCGGAGGCCGGGCAGGCACGACATCGAAACACCTTCGACCAAGGGAGCATTTGTATCCCAGCCGGAGGCCTGATCTGCTCAGCTTTCCGCCTTGCCTAACCCCCGTCACCTCCGGCATATTCCGCGCCCGGAGGCGGCGCCCCGGAAGGGCCGCAAGGCCTCCGGATCGCCGAAGTAACAAGGACAGCCACGCGCTTGCGCGCGGGCAGGGGGAAATCTGTTTGGCCGATGAGTTCATTCTCGAAACGGAAGGCTTGACCAAGGAGTTCGCGGGCTTCTTCGCCGTCCGCGACGTTGCGCTCAAGGTTCGCCGTGGGAGCATTCATGCGTTGATCGGCCCGAACGGGGCTGGCAAGACGACCTGCTTCAACCTTTTGACCAAGTTTCTCAAGCCGTCAGCCGGGAAAATCCTGTACAAGGGTCAGGACATCACGGCGATGGCGCCGGCCGACGTCGCCCGCATGGGCCTGGTTCGTTCGTTCCAGATCTCGGCCGTGTTTCCGCATCTCACCGCGCTGGAGAACGTCCGCGTCGCGCTGCAGCGCCAGCACGGCTCGTCGTTCGACTTCTGGCGCTCCAAGTCCGTCCTCAACCGTTTCAACGATCGCGCGCGCGAACTGCTCAGCGATGTCGGCCTCAGCGAGTTTGCCGAGACGCCCGCCGTCGAGATGCCCTACGGGCGCAAACGCGCACTGGAGATCGCAACCACGCTCGCGCTCGACCCTGAGATGATGCTGCTGGACGAGCCGATGGCGGGCATGGGCCACGAGGACATCGACAAGATCGCGGCGCTGATCAAGCGCATCTCCGCGAAATACACCATCCTGATGGTCGAGCATAATCTGAGCGTCGTGGCCAACCTCTCCGACATCATCACCGTGCTGACGCGCGGGCAGGTGCTCGCGCAGGGCCATTACTCCGAGCTCACCAAGGACGAGCGCGTCAAGGAAGCCTATCTGGGAGCCGGTCATGGCTGACACTGCGATCGCCGAGGCTCCGGCCAAGGCTGCTGCCGGCGGGAACATCCTGCAAGTCCGCAATCTCGAAGCGTGGTATGGCGAGTCTCACATCCTGCACGGGATCAACTTCGACGTGAACGCGGGCGAGGTCGTCACCCTTCTCGGGCGCAACGGCGCGGGCAAGACCACCACGCTGAAGTCGATCATGGGCATCATCGGCAAGCGCACCGGCTCGGTGAAGTTCAACGACCAGGAGATCATCCGCGCAACCTCGGACAGGATCGCGCGCATGGGCATCGCCTTCTGCCCGGAGGAGCGGGGAATATTCGCCAGCCTCGACGTGCGGGAGAATCTGATGCTGCCGCCGGTGGTCCGCGCGGGCGGATTGCCGCTCGAGCAGATCTTCGAGCTGTTTCCGAACCTGAAGGAGCGGCTGAACAGCCAGGGCACCAAGCTGTCGGGCGGCGAGCAGCAGATGCTCGCGATCGCGCGGATCCTGCGTACCGGCGCGAGCTTCCTGATGCTGGACGAGCCGACCGAGGGCCTTGCGCCCGTCATCATCCAGCAGATCGGCCACACCATCGCGCGGCTCAAGAAGGAGGGCTTCACGATCCTCCTGGTCGAGCAGAACTTCCGCTTCGCCTCGACCGTGGCCGACCGCTACTATGTGGTCGAGCACGGCAAGATCATTGACGGGTTTTCCAATTCGGAGCTTGCCGCCAACATGGACAAGCTGCACACCTATCTTGGTGTGTAGCGGTGCAGGCGGACGATCGAGAGTGATTATCAAAGCGATATTGGGAGGCGGATTATGAAGCACGGCATTTCGGCAATATTGCTTGGGACGGCCCTGGCGCTCGGCGCGGCAGGCGGCGCGGTCGCGCAGGACAAGAACATCAAGATCGGTGTGCTGACCGACAATTCGGGACTCTATGCCGACCTTGGTGGCGCTGGCTCGACCGTCGCCGCACAGATGGCGATCGAGGATTCCGGGCTCGCTGCCAAGGGCTGGAAGCTCGACCTGATCTCCGCCGACCACCAGAACAAGCCCGACATCGGCTCCACGATTGCCCGGCAATGGATCGACGTCGAGAAGGTCGACATCTTCATGGATGTCCTGAACTCCGGCGTCGCGCTGGCGGTGAACAACGTCGTCAAAGAGAAGAATTCCATCCTGATCAACACAGGCGCGGCGACGTCGGATCTCACCAACGCGCAATGCTCGCCGAACACGGTCCATTGGGTCTATGATACCTATATGCTCGCCAACAGCACCGGGCAGGCGCTGGTGAAGGCGGGCGGCGACTCCTGGTATTTCCTCACCGCGGACTACGCCTTCGGCCATGCCCTCGAGCGCGACACCGCCGCGGTCGTGGTGAAGTCTGGCGGCAAGGTGATCGGCAACGTCAAGCATCCACTCAATACTGCCGACTTCTCGTCCTTCCTTCTTCAGGCGCAGGCCTCCAAGGCCAAGATCATCGGCATGGCCAATGCCGGCGGCGACACCACCAACACCATCAAGCAGGCCGCCGAGTTCGGCATCGTTTCGGGCGGCCAGAAGCTTGCGGGCCTGCTGCTCTTCATCACCGACGTGCACTCGCTCGGTCTGAAGGTGGCGCAGGGCCTGAACTTCACCGAGACCTTCTATTGGGACATGAACGACGGCACGCGCGCGTTCTCCAAGCGCTTCTCCGAGCGCATGAAGAACAAGGCGATGCCCTCGATGGTGCAGGCCGGCGTCTATTCGGGCCTTCTGCATTATTTCAAGGCGCTGGAGGCGATGGGCGGCAATCCTCATGACGGGGCCAAGGTGGTCGCCAAGATGAAGGAGATGCCGACGGATGACGCGCTGTTCGGCAAGGGAACGATCCGCGTGGACGGTCGCAAGCTCCATCCCGCCTATCTGTTCGAGGTCAAAAAGCCCGAGGAATCCAAGGGGCCCTGGGATTACTACAAGCTGATCGGCACGACGCCCGGCGACCAGGCCTTCCGGCCGCTGTCGGAAAGCGCCTGTCCGCTGGTGAAGAAGTAACGTTGAACGATGCAGGCCGGCGCGCGACGGCACCGGCCTGTTTTTGAGGAATAGAAGGGACCGGGTGCGGGATCGATGCAGGCTCTCTACGCTCAGCTACTGGTGGGACTGATCAACGGCTCGTTCTACGCGCTGCTCAGTCTCGGGCTTGCCGTGATCTTCGGCATGCTCAACATCATCAATTTCGCCCATGGCGCGCTCTACATGATGGGCGCCTTCGTCGCCTATTTCCTGTTGAACCTCGGCGGCATCAACTACTGGTGGGCGCTGTTGCTGGCGCCCATCATCGTCGGCATCTTCGGCATGATCCTGGAGCGGACCATGCTGCAATGGCTGACCGGGCTGGATCACCTCTATGGCCTGCTGCTGACCTTCGGCATCGCGCTGATCGTCCAGGGCGTGTTCCAGAACTATTTCGGCTCCTCCGGCCTGCCTTACGCGATTCCGGACCAACTCAAGGGCGGCATGAATCTCGGCTTCATGTTCCTGCCGATCTACCGCGGCTGGGTCGTGGTGTTCTCGCTGGTGGTGTGTCTTGCCACCTGGTTCCTGATCGAGAAGACGCAGCTCGGTGCCTATCTGCGTGCCGCCACCGAAAACCCGACCTTGGTGCGCGCTTTCGGCATCAACGTTCCGCGCATGATCACGCTCACTTACGGGCTCGGCGTCGGCCTCGCCGCGCTCGCCGGCGTGCTTTCGGCGCCGATCAACCAGGTGCGGCCGCTGATGGGCGCCGACCTCATCATCGTCGTGTTCGCAGTGGTCGTGATCGGCGGCATGGGTTCGATCATGGGCTCCATCATCACCGGCTTCGCGCTCGGGGTGATCGAGGGCCTGACCAAATATTTCTACCCCGAGGCCTCCAACACCGTCGTGTTCGTGCTGATGGTGCTGGTGCTCTTGGTGAAGCCAACGGGATTGACGGGAAGGGCGGCCTGAGATGACAACCCTGACGGACGACACGCTGCCGGCAGCCCCGCGCGCGGTGCGCGACGAGATGATCGTGTTCTTGCTGATGGCGCTGCTGCTGGCCGCGGTACCTTTCACCGGCGTCTACCCATTCTTCGTGATGCAGGCGCTCTGCTTCGCGCTGCTCGCCTGCGCCTTCAATCTCTTGATCGGCTATGGCGGCCTGTTGTCGTTCGGCCATGCGATGTTCTTGGGGACCGCCGGCTATTGCAGCGCGCATGCGCTGAAGGTCTGGGCGCTTCCGCCCGAGCTCGGCATTCTCGTCGGCATCGCCGCGGCCTTCGTGCTCTCGATCATCACGGGCTACATCTCGATCCGCCGCCAGGGCATCTATTTCTCGATGATCACGCTGGCGCTGTCGCAGCTCCTGTACTTCATCTACCTCCAGGCGCCGTTCACCCACGGCGAGGACGGTATCCAGGGCATACCCCAAGGTCTGATGTTCGGCGTCCTTGATCTCTCCAAGCCCACGGTGCTGTACTATGTGGTGCTGGCTGGCTTCCTCGCCGGCTTCCTCCTGATCTTCCGCATCATCAACTCGCCGTTCGGCGAAGTCCTGAAGGCGATCCGCGAGAACGAGCCGCGGGCGATCTCGCTCGGCTACCGCACCGACCAGTACAAGTTCCTTGCCTTCGTCCTGTCAGGCACGCTGGCCGGCTTTGCCGGCTCGCTGAAAGTGTTCGTGGCACAGAACGCCTCGCTTACCGACGTGCACTGGACGATGTCGGGCGAGGTCGTGCTGATGACGCTGGTCGGCGGTCTCGGAACTATTTTCGGTCCCGTGGTGGGCGCCTTCGTGATCATCGCCATGCAGCAATATCTGGCGGGCTTCGGCCAGTGGGTGACGGTGATCCAGGGCGCGATCTTCGTGATCTGCGTGCTCACTTTCCGCCGCGGCGTCGTCGGAGAAATCGCGCATTACTTCCGGCGGTCGCTTTAAGTAGCTGATTTACAATCGGATTGGCGGCCATCTGAAAGCGGTGGATGACCCGGCTCCGCGGGCGTGACATGACACGCGCGCGGATCGTAAATGGTCTATGACAGTTTTGTGACGGCCCCTTGGGGCCTGGCCATTTCCAACCGGTAGCCTATCCCCATGATGCGATGGTTTCGTGCGTTCCTGCCCAGGGAAGAGCGGTTCTTCGACTTGTTTGACCGGCATGCCCAGACCGTGATCCAAGGCGCGATCGCGCTCCAGGGCGTGCTCAACGGGGGCGAGGAGACGCCGGTTTACTGCCAGCGCGTCAACCAGTTCGAGAACGACGCCGACAACATCACCCGGGAGGTGCTCACGGCGGTGCGCCGCACCTTCATCACCCCGTTCGACCGCGGCGACATCAAGAACCTCATCACGTCGCTGGATGATGCCATCGACCAGATGCAGCAGACGGCCAAGGCCGTCATGCTGTTCGAGGTCCGCAGCTTCGAGCCGCCCATGCGCGAGATCGGCGGGCTCTTGATCGAATGCGCCAATCTGGTCGGGCGCGCGCTGCCGTTGATGCAGTCGATCGGCCCGAACGTCGCCATGCTCACGGCCATCACCGAAGAACTCGGCAAGCTGGAGGGACGGGTGGACGACCTCCACGACATCGGGCTGAAGGAGCTGTTCCTCAAGCATCGCGAGGGCAATGCGATGGACTTCATCGTCGGCGCCGAGATCTACGACCATCTCGAAAAGGTCGCCGACCGCTTCGACGACGTCGCCAACGAGATCAACAGCATCGTCATCGAGCAGGTTTAGGGCAGGCCGCCGTGGATGCTGCGCTGGGTCTTCCCATCCTGGTCGGCTTGATCGCCGTCGCGCTGCTGTTCGACTTCCTGAACGGCCTGCACGACGCCGCGAATTCGATCGCGACCATCGTCTCGACCCGCGTGCTTCGGCCGCAATACGCGGTGTTCTGGGCCGCTTTCTTCAATTTCATCGCCTTCCTGGTGTTCGGCCTGCACGTCGCCCAGACCATCGGCACCGGCATCATCGATCCCGCGGTCGTCGACGCCCAGGTGATCTTCGCCGCGCTCGTCGGTGCCATCGTCTGGAACCTCGTGACCTGGGCGCTGGGCATCCCGTCCTCGTCCTCGCATGCGCTGATCGGCGGCCTCGTCGGCGGCGGCCTGGCCAAGGCGGGCATTTCCGCGGCCGTATGGAGCGGCCTGTCCAAGACGGTGCTGGCCATCGTGCTCTCGCCCCTCGTCGGCTTCCTGCTCGCGATGATGCTGGTGGCGATCGTGTCTTGGGCCTCGGTGCGCTCGACGCCGTTCGCGGTCGATCGCGCCTTCCGCATCCTGCAATTCGCCTCCGCCTCGCTTTATTCGCTCGGCCACGGCGGCAACGACGCGCAGAAGACCATGGGCATCATCGCGGTGCTGCTCTATTCGCAGGGCCATCTCGGCAGCGAGTTTTCGGTGCCGTTCTGGGTGGTGCTGTCCTGCCAAGCAGCGATGGCGCTGGGCACGTTGATGGGGGGCTGGCGCATCGTCCGCACCATGGGCCTGCGCATCACGAAATTGACGCCGATGCAGGGCTTTTGCGCCGAGACGGGGGGCGCCGCGACCCTGTTCATGGCCACCTATCTCGGGGTTCCCGTTTCGACCACCCACACCATCACCGGTGCCATCGTCGGCGTCGGGGCCGCCCGCCGCGTCTCCGCGGTGCGCTGGAACGTCGCCAGTTCCATCGTCTATGCCTGGGTGATCACCATCCCGGCCTCGGCCATTGTCGCGGCGCTGACCTGGTGGGTGGTCCAGATCTTCAAGTAACGAGCTTCAATCCGATGATCCCGGCGACGATCAGGCCGATGCTGGCGAGGCGCAAGGCCGTGGCCGGCTCGCCAAACAGGAAGATGCCGAGCGTCGCGGTGCCGACCGCCCCGATGCCGGTCCAGACTGCATAGGCGGTTCCAACGGGCAGTGATTTGAGCGCAAGTCCGAGCAGGATGACGCTGCCGGCCATGGCCGCGAGCGTGACCACGGATGGCACCAGCTTGCTGAAGCCCTCGGTGTATTTCAGCCCGATGGCCCAGACGATCTCGAGAAGACCGGCGACGAACAGGATGCTCCAGGCCATGACGACCCTCCATTCATGGCAGGGTCGTCCCCGCGGCTGCTGCGCTGATGGCGGGGAGGCCGTCCTCCCCAAAGCCGATATGGGGCTGGCCGGACGCCTCCGCAATCACCAAATGAGGCTTGATCAGGCCCGTTTTCCCTGCCACACGCTCCCGCCATGTCCGACATCGCCGCCAATACCGCCGAATCGCCGGCCCGTTCCCCGCTTGCCGCCGAAGTGGCGCGGCGTCGGACCTTTGCGATCATCTCCCATCCTGACGCCGGCAAGACCACGCTGACCGAGAAGCTGCTGCTGTTCGGCGGCGCGATCAATCTCGCCGGCCAGGTCAAGGCCAAGGGCGAGCGACGCAATACCCGCTCCGACTGGATGAAGATCGAGCGCGAGCGCGGCATCTCGGTCGTTACCTCGGTGATGACGTTTGAAT